>JBILUQ010000425.1:0-2702 GCA_044370935.1 Chthoniobacteraceae bacterium | reverse complement strand
ACTCCACGTTGAACATCTGTTGGCCGCTTGTCCTCACGTAGCTCTGTGCAAAATCGACGGGCAGCAGCGTCACCCTAAAATAGGTGATGTTGCCGGGATAACCCGTCTGCACATTCACCCGGCTCACAAAAACCTGCACCGGATTCGCAACACTTGCCCCTTTTGGCAAAACCGCACTCATCACACCCGAAGGCGATAGCTTGAGCCATTCGGGCAAATTCTGGCCTGAAACAAAACTCCAAGTCGCCGCGCCGCCTGAGTTGCCCGCCACTGCTGGGCCACTCAAATCAATGGCGGCGATGTCAGCGCCCATCTTCGCAATTCTCAGTGAATATTCGTTCGATGCGGGGATCTCCATGATCTTTGCACGAACCAAAATCCGTTTCTCACCCGAGACCGAACCCGCACCCACCAGAATCAAGTCGGAGTCCAATTGCTGAGTAACCCTGAGCTGCGAGTTCCCCTCAAAAAACACGCCGGGCGGCTGCGATTTGAACGACCAGGCCGGTTCTCCCTGAAACCCGGTTGACGGCAAATACGCCTGAAGATTCGCCGTAAATTCCTGATACCCCGCCGAGACCTGTCCGAGCAGCGAAACCTCAGAATCCACAAACTCTGCACCCGCTTTAAAATAGAGGCTCCCGCCCGGTGTGACCGCTTGAACAAAGTAGTCGAAGGAATAGCCGACGACTGACTGGAAACCGGAAGCCGCGCTCAACACGCCGGCCGGGCTCAAGCTCAGCCATGCAGGCACCGACTGTCCCGGCACAAAGGACCAGACCGCGTTGGCAAACGTTTCCGCGGAATAACCCGACTTGGAGGCGGTGGAGGAAAGATCGATTGCAAGGGGAGCGCTCCCACCCCTGACAATTTTCAGGCGCATGGCGAGGGACATTTCAGGGCTCGCGGGCTCGATTGCTTTCACCTTCAGGAAAACTTTGGCCGTGTTCCCCTCGATATCCGTTCCCACAAACATCAGGTCCGAAATCAGCCCTTGGTTCTGGCCCATGCCCACGTTGTAATTTCTGGTGATGACAAGTTTCCCTGCGGGCGAAAGATTCGCGTAAAAGCCGTACGCGGTTGGATCAAAGCCGGGATCCAGCGACCAGTTAACGGCCCCGACAAGGCCGGAGTTCTGCGGTAAGTACGCACTCAAACTTTGCCCGAGCTCGGCTCCGAGATCCCCGATCACGTCAGCGGATCCGTCCACCAAATCGATTCCGACTTTGACATAACGCGTCTCGGTGCCGCTTCCCGCCTGCGCATAGTAGTTAAAAGATGTCGAGGCTTGAGGCTGCGGAATCGCTTCCGCTCTGAAGATTCCGGAAGCAGACAGACTCAACCACGAGGGAGTCGACTGCCCTTCTACAAAGCTCCATCCCGACTGGTACCAGGTATCCACGCTGCCCGGGTTTGCGGCTGCGTAATATTTGGCGATTGCCGCGGCAAAATCCATCTGCTGCGCCTGCAGGCTGCCCTTGCTGATGCGGAGGCGCATCAGCTGGGCGAGATTCAAGTTCGGCCCGGGATTCCACTCGGAGCCCTGCACGCGGAAGGCCCTGACTTTCGCCAGAATTTTCGCCGTGCGCCCCTCAATATCATTCCCGATCAACACCACATCGGAGATGAATGGAGTGTAGTTGTAGGGATCCGCGTTGTTCTGCGTCACGATCAGCTTGCCCGATTGGGAGATTGCCAAGCCCACCTGCTGGTACGCAGAGGACGAATTTGGATCCACGCTCCAATAGACGTTGCCAACAAGACCAGAGGACTGCGGCAAGTAAGTGGTGAGATTCCGCCCCAGTTCCTGACCGAACTCCCCTGGTAGATCTACCTTCGCATCGACCGGATCCAGTCCGACCTTGAAGTAGCGAATGCCATTCGCATTCAAAGCCTGAACAAAATACTGTGAGGACTCGGCGCTGATCTGCTGCGGGACCGGGCCCGCACTAAAGACCCCGGCCGTTGTCAAACTCACCCACGCGGGAACCGACTGCCCTTCCACAAACGACCATCCGGAAGCCGGAGTCTGCTGGGCATCATTCGCGAGCAGTTGTCCAAGGTCGATGCTGCCGCCCTCGGTGCTTCCGCGCAGCACCCTCAGCGAGGCCCCCTGGCCCGAGCTGGAGCCGGAAAGACCCAGCGCTTTGAGCGCCTTGAGCTTGATAAGGAGCCGGGTGGAATGACCCTCGATGTCGCTGGCTATCAGCAGCACATCTGAAATCAACGAAGAACCCATACTAGGATCTCCGTAACTAACCACGGAAAGACGTCCCCCCTGAGAAACGCTCACACCGAACTGCGACGAACCCGCGTTGATCGAGCCCGGGCCCATCGTCGGATCCAATGCCCAGTAAACATTCCCCACCAGACCGGAGGATTGCGGCAAGTAATCGACAAGCAGGCTGCCCAATTCCCCTCCGATTTCGCCCACCAGATTCACCGCCGAATCCGCGAATTCGACCACGGTCTTCAGATACCTTGCTCCGCTCGCCGTCTGGACCTCCACGTAGAAATCGAAAGGCCCTTGGTTCCAAAACGATTCAGGCGCCTGCGTGGACTGAAGCACCCCGGAGGCGCTGAGCGTAAGCCAGCTCGGGGGCGTTTGCGGCTGCGCAAACGTCCACACGTTGTCGACAGACGAGTAAATCGAGGAGCCCATCGCCGACTCCAAAGCGGCGCGCAAATCCAACTGCTTGGGT
>JBILUQ010000004.1:0-36094 GCA_044370935.1 Chthoniobacteraceae bacterium | reverse complement strand
CATTCTTCGGGTATCGCAGTAAATCCACACGAAGCATTTCGATCCAGTTCATGCCTTGTATTCGATCAATCGAGCTGGTGTTTGCAACCAATGGTCCCTTTTCCATAACAACTGCCCGAGACGCTGCGGCCACTTCGCGATCTGAATAAACGCTGCATAGATCAATATATCGCGCATCGAGCCTCGGGACCGGCTACGCCAAGCCGTCCTCACGCACTGAGCGGCTTGAGCAAACATACCAATGAGTATTGCGGTGGCGATCACGTGCGCCCAATCACCGGGGGTTTCGGGATGCTCAGTAACGAAAGCCAGACATCCCACCATCACCACAAAAATACACCAACCGTCACACCAGATCACCGCGCTTCTGGTTAATCTACGAAAGGGAACCTCCCCAATCGGGAGGGTCTTTCTCAGCTTCGAAACCACCTCGCTCGCGCCGTAGCCACAGCGGGTCATCCGGCGCCACCACGCGCTGAATGTGAGAATCGCCGCATCATGACGCGTCATGTTCTCCGGGAGTCTGTATATATTACCACCCGCGATTCGAATCCGCGCACAAAGGTCGGGTTCTTCACCAGCAATGAGCGAGGCGTCGAACATTCCAACGCGCTCGAAGGTATCCACGCGGACCAAAGCATCCCCACCACACGCGCCCGCTAAGCCCACCGGCGTATTCCATTCAATATCGCAAAGCATATTATAAACTGACGCCCTCGGGAATTTCTCGCGCCTCCTTCCGCAAACAACCGCCGTATCTGGATGCATCTCCATCCATGCGCACGCCGCTTGAATCCAGGCCGCTTCCAACTCGCAGTCGCCATCAATGAACTGCACGAACTGAATCGAAGAGTTCATCTTCAACAGATGCGTGAAGCCCGCGTTTCTCGCTCGCGCCATCGTGAATGGCTGCGAGTTATTAAGTCGCAACACCTCCACTCCCATCATCGTCGCATATGCCACGCTGCCGTCCGTCGAACCGGAGTCAACATACACGATCGACTCAGCACGGCTGCGTATCGAAAGCAAGCAGCGCCTTAACCGCTCGCCCTCGTTACGTGCAATCACAACGATACCTACATTTTTAGCTACTTCATACACCCTCCACCACCTTTCTCACAAACGCCGCATACTTTCCGGATACAGTTGCCCAGCAGTACCTGTTCGCCAGCGTATTCAAACGGGACTCGCGTGAAGACCGCGATAAGAGCGCACTCTGCACCGCATGAATCACGTTTCCTGGCATTGTCGTGTCAACCAACCAAGCATCAGAGCCCGGCGCCTGCGATCCAATAGAAACGTGGGCGAATTCGGCACATCCACCGGATGATTCAGTAAGCTGGTGCCCGAAAATCCACCGAGTTAATTCACTGTCATGCGCCACAACCGGCAACCCTGCCGCGAGGGCCTCGATGTATATATTCCCAAACGACTCGTCCAGTGCCATGTGAAGCAACAAATCAGCCGACGCGTAAACGCTCGGCATACTTTCAAACGGCACTTGTATGATTTTCCAGCGTCCCGGCAGCGAAGCTTCGGCAGCGCTTTGAATTTCAGCGCGCATGGGCCCATCACCGACAATCAAAAGAAACAGGTCGCTAAATCCTTTCAGAAGTGCGATGCCCTCCTTGATACGCTTTTGCGGGACAAGGGCTCCGGCCATTAGAACCACCGCTGTATGATTAGGAATCCCAAATACTTCCCTTTCTTCACGCACACCAGAGAACCGCCTGACATCAACACCATTCGGGATCAGCGCGGTATTCCACTTGAGGCTATTCCGGCGGTAGAACTCGGGGTTTGTGCACACCAATCCATCACAGTCGAAGAATCGATATTCGCCGTTGGTGCGCCTCGCAGGCCAGTCGCCGTTTTGCGTAACAAAAATGTGCGCCGGCCTACACTTCTTACGGGTTGCCCGCAGCCACCAATTTACAAAAGGATAACTGCAGGTAATTGTGCAGTCGTAGTCCTTAGGCGAATACACACGGCTGAGTCTGGATGCGAAAGAAAGCTCTTCCCATCGATACGCATTCCGAAGCGGTGGAATGCGCGGCCAGGTTGAAAAACTCTCACGCATCCGCGAGATCGCCTGCAAATATCGGTACTGCCGGTGCGGCAGCTCCGGGCCAGCGCCGATCAGCGTGACATGAAAGGCTGGATCCTTCGCGAGCTCCTGCCCAAGGCTTTCGAACATCGACTCGGCGCCCCTGCTCACACAATGCAACCCGGGCAGTACGAAACATACCCGCAGAGCGTTCTGCTTTGTGCGAACCGAACTCAAGCCGTGAACCCGCCTTTCATCAGCACGCGTAGGTCCAGCAGCGTGCGGTTCCATCCACTTGAGCCGCGCCTTCCCCTGATCGCCATCACAACTAAATTCAAGGCGACAAAAACTGTATGAAGCAAGCGCATCCAACCTTCAGCCAGCACACCGTAACAGACACGCTGGAAGCGAAACCGTGCGGCCCATCGCCAGCGGATCCGCTTTATTTCAGGGCAGCGCAGCGCGTCCGAGGATGCACCTCCATGGTGCGTGATCGTTCCCGCTGAATCGAAAACCACCCCCCAACCCGCACGCTTTAAGCGGAAGCAAAGCTCGGCGTCTTCGCCGTAGAAGAAGAACCGCTCGTCAAGATCCCCGACCGCGCGCAATGCCGACGCTCGCAGCAGCATGAATGCGCCGCCGATCCAATCTACCCTGCGCAGCGCTCCCTCGCGCACCCAACCGATATCCTCTGGATCAGCCCATCTGAATACGCGTGGAAATAGGTAGGGCAAACCGATCGCACGTATGGTGGCGAGATCGGGGCGAGGAAACCTGCGGCAGACATTCTGAACAGAGCCGTCAGGATTTCGCACCATGCAACTGAGCGCACCAATTGATGGATCCGAGCGCATTCTGCGAATCGTGGCGCTTAGGCATCCCTGATGCACGACGGTGTCGTTGTTTAGCAGTAAAACATAATGGGCAGGGCTGCTGCCAGCACCCCCATCAAGGGCCATTCGAATTCCAACATTGTTTCCTCGCGCATATCCAATGTTCTGGGCTTGCGGCAGCAATTTGACCCATTCGCACCAGTTATTTTTGCGGATCGCGTCGCTTAAGATCTCGAGCGAGCCATCCGCCGAACCGTTTTCAACCAGGAAAACTTTAAAATCAAAAAATTCATTCCTCTCAAAGGAAAGCGACCGGAGACACTCGATCGTGTACTCCGAAGTCCGGAAATTGACAATGACAACCGCGAGAACCATGCCCACCCTCTGATTCGCGCCAGTACGGCATCGCGGTTCTTCCAGCTAGCGGGTCGCTGGACAAAGTTTCCCCCAGCCTACGAGCGCCCAACGCGCCGTTGTTTACAGCAGCGAGCGCTTCCCTCGGGAGCCGTTTTTAAAATCGTACATTTTAGGATTCTTTCATTTGCGGTTTCTCGAAATGTGAGTCGGGTATTGCACCGCTTTATGCCACGTACCCTGCTCTGTGTTGGCGATGACCCCCGATTGATCAGCTTCTATGACCAGCTGCTTCAAAAGCATCTTTCGTTTCGCTGGGCTTCGAGCCCCGCCGAGGCGCTTGAGATCCTACGCACCGAGCAGACGCATAAATTACTCATGCTGGACATGCGTATCGCGACTGCGGACCGGGGTATGTTCCTGAGCAAATGCGCGCGCGTGGCTCCGAACGTGATGAAAATCTTGTTGATGGAGGCCGGAGAACAGGACGCCGCGATTCGGATGCTTAATGATGGGGAAGTTGCGCGGATTATTCCCAGGCACTATCCCTCAGACATTTTAGTTGAGACATTGCATGCGTGCTTCTGCGAACAAGATCAGCGCGCGAAAGACCGTGAGTTGTTGGAAGGAACTATCGATGGTTCCGTGAAGCTCTTAGCAGAGGTTTTGATGGGAGCAGACTCGATGGCTTTCGGGCGGGGGCAAATCTTAAGGGAATACGCATCGCAATTTTATCGGAGCCTCTACGATTGCGTCGTTCCATGGGATATTGAGCTGGCATGCACCCTTCTGAGTATCGGGTACGTCACAATCCCACCGAACATTCTGTACCGCGCGCGGGCTGGACATGATTTGACCGAGCAAGAGGAACGTCAGCTCATCGCAGCACCGCAGGCAGGGAGCGAGTTGTTGTCCTGTATCCCGCGCTTGGAGTCCGTCGCTGAGATTGTGCTGTATCAAAACAAGAATTTTGATGGGTCTGGCTTTCCCTCGAACGGCGTATCCGGCAGCTCGATACCATTCGGCGCGCGCCTATTTCGCGTGCTTGCAGATCTGATGCGCTGGGAGGCGGCTGGTTCTGGGCGCTGCACCGCCTATGCAAAGCTCGAGGAGGAGTCATACCTGTATGATCCGGCGATCTTGGACGCGTGTAAATGCGGACTCAAGTTTGCGACGAGCGGCAAGCATGAGCGGGTTAGCCAAGTGATTTCGCTCGATGAGCTGAGCGTCTTGGATGTGCTGTCGAAGCCGCTTCCGACTTGCGCCGGTCTGCTGGTAGCTCCCGAAGGCACAGTTGTTTCCAAACTGACCCTGCGGAAGATTCGAAACTTCGCAAAATTGAATTTAATGCGGAGCGAGGTGTCTGTGAGCGTCCTGCGCCCGATCAGCCCGGATCCAGTACCTAAGTTCGGGCGCGCCGGAAAGCAGGGCTTTGTCAAAAAGGAGTCCGCCGAAAGTTAGCGGATACGGAGGGTCTAGCTCCGTTTGAAGTGAGCTCACGGTCACTTGCGTTCCCTTAGAAACACGGTCTTTTCATTATCGAACCCAGAGATTGCGTTAGATTGAAGGGCGTTTCGACCGATTTGCCGGGTGACATCCTGTCCTCCGCTGCAGGCCTTGTCGCAACTCTCACGAATCAAAAGAATGCACTGGTCAATCTGGGACTGTATCCAAGGTTCCTCCGAGCGGAGGCCATAATCCAAAAGCTCCATGCGCTCTTCAAACTTGGGGAAACGCACCCTTACTTTCCCCGCCTTCAGAAGTTGGAGGAAAACTTTTCTCAACCGCGCTTCTGAACAACGTAATTCAGAAAGATAATCAGTGATGGCTTCGAGGACGTTTGTTTGAACCCGCGAAGCAATCAAAGACGGCTCAGTGTGTTCATAAAGCTTCTCTCTCAGAACCAACACGTTTCCAGCCCAGTTTTGTGCGCTCATATGTGATGACATTCAGTCGTGTCCCCACACGAATCGCGTGCGCCCGATCAACATGACGCCTCAAATCAAAAGACTAACCTTAAACGGTTCGTTTCGGCGCCTGAATGATGATCTTCTGAGTCAGATCATAGTCAGGCAACATAGCCGTTTCTGTTCTGGCCATTCCCGCAATGTAGTTTTCCACCAGAAGCACAGCATCGGAGCGCGTCATGATATGCGACTTGTCCGCCAGTTGCAGCCGCTCAGTATATTCTCGGAAGTCCAAACGCACCTTGCCCACTGTCAAAAGCTGAACTACCACCCCAAGGGTATGCACGCTCGTGTAGCCCATCCGGATGATGTACTCATCTATCTTCTCCGCCAGAGTAATGCGCGTTTCCGTAACTTCACTCGGTTCGGTGGCATGAGTCGTTGTTTTCGTCTGCTTGATCTCAATTTCGGCTGCTGATTTCATGCTCATGTTGCCTTGCAAATATTAACTTACCAAACTACATGGCGAGCATCGCATGAAGCTTTATTTATTTCAAGCATGGCATTCTAAACCAACACAGATTGGAGCGTCCCCGCACGCTCACCTCAAAGAAATGCAGCGCATCGACCGAGGGCACAAGACCTTCGCTATCTGGTCTCTTCCGAGGCTTTTGAGGGATTTCTTGACGACTCCGAGGATTGAATCTCCTCCCTGAGTCTGCGAGTGACTCCGTCGAGCTCTGATTTCCGACGCGCTTCAAGCTCCTGTTTGAGAGAGACTTCCACTTTCCGGCGCTCCTCGACGTAACGTTTTTGAAAGAGCTCCGCCTGCTCTGGACTCAAGTTGGCATCCGCAATGGCCGCAGCCGCCTCCTCCGAAGCCCTTGTCCGCAGCTGCACGTCTCTATCCCTGAGGACCTGCTTTTGCTCATCGGAAAGGGTCTGCCAAGCCTTCAGGTTCTCCAGCAACTGCTTCTTTTTCTCACTCGAAAGAGACCGTATGGTTCGCAACAAATGTTCCTGCTCGGCGGCTTTGGCCACCCGGATTTTGTCTCCTTTTTGCGGAGCGGAAGTCGCGACATCGCTGCTAGCCGCCTGCTGCGCACCGGCAGTGCCAGCCTGAGCGGTCTCGAGTTTCGTCTGGACCTTCGCTTGAAGCTTCCTGCTTTCCGTTTGAGCAAGGGACCCCGATGCCGACTCCCCCTCCGCCCCGTAAGCCTGCCCGTCCCACAAACAGCAATTCGTCGCCACGACGGTCAGCTGTAGCCCGAGGGTTAGGGATTTGAGGATTCGAGCCATGATGATGTGAGCTGGGCGTCGACTTCAGCTTCGAGCAATTCATCCAAATTTGCAACCAAAGGGATATCCGCAGCGCTTAGATTGGACGCAGCCAGAGCCGAAATCCATTCCTCGTCTTCGCTGATGGTCCTGAGCGGCGAATTCACCCCCCAAAACACGAGTAGCCCGGAAAGCGCAAGCGCCGCAGCCATCGCTGAAAACTTCGAAAAACTCCACCGAACCGTCGAAGGAAACTCACTCCTGTCTCCGGATTCCGACTCTCGGATTGAGTCCAGCACCCTGTCGGCCAGCCTATCACTCAATTTCGGCACCCGCGCCTGAAGAAGCAGGGACCTCAACGCCTCAGAGTACGCGTCGGTCTCGTTATCCGGATCGTTTAGATCGTCTTTAAAGTTAAATTGCATCGTAGCCTCCCGCTGTGGTTAACACTCAGGAGGGCCAAAAGTTTCGGCTTGGCTCGGATTTTTTATACAAAACCAAAACTAACCTTTGCGCCCCCGCATTTTAGATACGGGAACGATCTGTTCCAGACTCGAGCCCGTCCACCTTACAGTTCGGACGCATCAAGGAACCCCTCAAGCTGGCGGATCCGCGTCGGATGCCGCATCTTCCTGAGAGCCTTCGCCTCAATCTGCCGAATACGCTCTCGGGTCACGCGGAACTGGCGGCCTACTTCCTCAAGAGTGCGGCTGTAGCCGTCCACCAAGCCGAAGCGCTGCTCCAAAACCTGCCGTTCGCGCTCCGTGAGGGATTCCAGCACGTCTCTGATTTTTTCCTTCAGAAGCGCAATAGCAGTCACATCCGAGGGATCCTCCGCGGTGGTGTCCGGGATAAAGTCCCCGAAGCTCGTGTCATCGCTTTCGCCAACTGGCGATTGAAGCGAGATAGGCTGCTGGGCCATTTTGAGCACCGCACGCACACGCTCAACAGGCAGATTGATTTCCTCCGCCACCTCCTCTGGGGTGGGTTCGCGGCCGAAGTCCTGCACAAGCTGCTTCTGCACCCGCATGAGCTTGTTGATCGTCTCAATCATGTGCACAGGGATTCGGATGGTGCGCGCCTGATCGGCAATCGAACGGGTGATCGCCTGACGGATCCACCAAGTGGCGTAGGTTGAAAACTTGTAACCGCGCCGGTACTCGAACTTTTCAACCGCCTTCATGAGCCCCATATTACCCTCTTGAATCAGGTCAAGGAATGACAGCCCGCGGTTGGTGTATTTTTTTGCGATGGAGATCACCAGTCGCAGGTTGGCTTCCACCATCTCGGTTTTTGCCCGAAGCGCACGCCGCATCCAAAGCCGAAGCTCTTGGTAGTCGGAGAGAAACTCGTCGGTGCTCATCCAAGTTTCTAGCTGCTGGGCCTTCAGTGCGATGTCTGCTTCCTTAGCGCCCTTGCGGCGGGAGTCGCGGATTTTATTCACGGTCTTGGCCGTCTCTTCGGCGACGTGAACAAACTCCTCGGTTACTTTCTGTTTGAAGAAGAATTTCGGAAAACTCTTCTGGATCGCGCTGTGGGACTTTTTGAATTCCAGGTAGGGCTTGGATTCCAAGTTTTTTCCGCCGGCGGCTAGGAAACCGTTGTAGAAGTCAGATGCTTCTTTCGCCCCCTCTTCAAGGGTCGAGATCATTTTCGGAAGCAACTTCATGTAACGCTCGCGGCTTTCGATTTTCTTGTCCTGAATCACCCGGTCGAAGCGCTCCTTGCCTTCCAAAAGCTTCTGCGCGAGGTCGAGGTAAAGTTTCACCACAAAACCGTAACGGTTGATGTGCTTGAGCACGTTCAACTCCGCGTCCTCGATGCGCTTGGAGATTTCCACCTCCTGTTCGCGGGTAAGCAGCGGGACCTGGCCCATTTGCTTGAGGTACATGCGAACTGGATCGTCAAGGATATCGGCGCGCTGGTCGGTATTCTTATCCTCGTCCTCATCCTCCTGCTCCTTCTTCCCGTCCTTGAACCGGTCAACGTCCGACGCCTCGATCACCTCGATCTCCATCCCGCGCAGGCGACTCATGATCGCCTCCATTTCCTCGGGATCATTGATGCTGTCGGGAAGCGCCTCGTTCAGGTCGTCGAAGGTCAAATATCCCTGCTCTTTGGCCAAACGAATGAGCTCGCGGAGCTTCTCCGTCATGTCGAATTCAGCGCTGAGAATATTGGAGCCCTGAGCGGCTGGGGCGGGGGCAACGGTCTTCTGTCCCTTGCCGTTTTTAACCGCTTCAACCTCAATTTTAGCAGCCGAAGCCTTGGGAGCAGGAGCGCTCAGGCTCTTCTGAGAAATCAAATCAGCACCCTTTTCCTTGCCGAGTTTAGAGGCTTCTTTGGCAACTTCCTTCTTGGGCTCCTTACCGGGAGGCTTGCCCTCGGGCTTCTTCGACTGAACCGGCGCAGGCGCTTTACCCACCACTAGGGGCGTTGCCTTCGCCGCTGTTTTGGGATTCGGCTTTGCCGCTTGTTTAGGCGTTGGTTTTGGGGACGCCTTGGGTGGAACCTTCGCCACTGTTTTGGAGACACTTTTTGGAGCAGGCAGACCCGCTTTCAGAGTTTTCTTGGGAGCGGGCTTCGCCTTGGGAGCGGGCTTCGCCTTGGGAGCGGGCTTCGCCTTGGAAGCGGGCTTCGCCTTGGAAGCGGGCTTCGCCTTAAGCGCCGGCTTCCCCTTGAGTCCGGGTTTGGCTTGGGCGGGTTTGCGGCTCAACTTGAGCTTAATTTTAACTTTCTTAGCAGCCTTAGGTGAGCCCACAGGGCGCGAAACTGCCGCCTTTTTGGCATTTTTCGAACCAGAAGCGCTCTTCGAGGAATGTTTTGCGGGAGATGATTTCTTTGCGGTCACTTTGGCAGTCACAGAGTGTCGGGTGGTGTTGCGCTGGGGAGGCGCGGGAGATTTTTTGGAGATGGTCAACTTAACTTTTCCCTTGGACTTGGCAGAGGCGTTTGGCTTGAGTCGGATTGCTTGTTTCCGCGCCGGAGCTTTCTTCGCATTCCGCAGGGCTGCTGGTCGCATCGCACCGTGGCTCTCTTTGGAAGCTCTTGAGTGTAGTTTGGTTCGCATACCCGCAGGATAGGAGTGAGGCTTTCACTTGGCGGCTGGGAGGGTTCACCGCAAAGGGGAAAAAGGCCGAGCAATATCAAAGAGCCGCCTCTGAAGGTCAAGGATTTGTTGATGCAGACTGGAGGCATCCTCCAAGGCGAGATGCGATTCCCTCTGGCGGGCTTTCAGCGAGTCAATCCTGCGACGGATTGAACGTTTTTCAAACTCTTGTAAGCAGTCTTGAGCGACGGCTAGGGGGTGCTCAGGGGGCCTCACCTCAAAAAGCTGTACGAAAGCGCCCTCCATGGCATCCGGCACGCTGGAAAGGAACATTTGAGGCCCCGCCTCATCATCCAAAAGATGCTGGTGTTCCAGTACCGCCTCCACCAACTCCGAATCCGGCTCGCTCTGCAGCTTTGGCCTCCAATCCTCCGCCGAAAGCCAGTTTCGCGCCTCCCTCGAATGCAAGAGAACGAGCGCCAGCATCTTGACGCTGGCATCGACGCTGCTGAGATCCAACGCGGCGACCCGCGGCCCAGTTTCGGATGATTGGACCTCCGCTGCCTGCGCCGGGTCCTCGACTTTTGACGAACGGTTACGCGCGGCCGCCTCCACGGTCAGTCTCGCAACCTCCGGCGCGGCAAGCTCCAAACGCGACGCAACCCTCTGGACTTGCATTTCACGCAATAACGGATCTGAAATGTGACTCATGAAGTCTGCCAACTTCCGCGCAGCCCAGGCGCGCCCGCGGGGCATCCGGAATTCGGGTTTGCCCGCTTCACGCTCCAGTTGAAATTCAAAAAAGTCCTTGGCGTTCTGAATCAGCCCTCGAAAGGGCTCCGCCCCCTCGCCGCGTATCAGTGAGTCTGGATCCTGCCCCTCGGGAAGTACTGCTATGCGAACGGCCAATTTCTCCGCCAGCAGCGAGGGGAGCGAGCGTTCCGCGGCTTTTTCACCGGCGGCATCGGAATCAAAACAAAGCACCACCTCCTCCACATAGCGCTTAAGAATCCGGGCCTGGCGCGAGGTGAAGGCCGTTCCCTGCGGCGCGATGACGTTTTGGATTCCAGATTCAAAAGCGGTGATCAAGTCGATCTGCCCTTCGCAGACAATTGCCGAGTTGCTCTGAATCAAGGCCCGCTTGGATCGGTGGAGTCCGAAGAGGACCGCCCCCTTGGTAAAAAGCGGCGTCTCTGGGGAGTTCACGTACTTCGCCGCCTTCGGGTCCTTCTCTAAAATCCTTCCCGAAAAGGCGATGACTTCGCCGGTGTCATTGCAGATTGGAAACATCACCCGGCCCCGAAATCGGTCGTAGAATTCGGAACGCGGGCTTTCCGAGTCACGCTGAGAGACAAGCCCGCTTGCGAGGATTTCCTCCCGCGAGAACCCTACTTTTAGCGCCCATTTGCCGAAATGATCCCAGCCATCGGGGGCGTACCCAAGCTGCCAGCCTTTCGCCGTCTCGGCGTGAATGCCCCTGGAGTGCAAGTAATCCCGCGCTATCTGAGCTTGCGGGCTTTTGAGCAAATTGCGGTGAAAAAACGATGCCGCCTCGACATGGAGCGCAAGCAACCGGTTCCGCATTCCAAGCCGCCTGAGGTCATCTGGGGAAAGCTCCTCAACTTCAATGCGAATCCCCGCTTTTTCGGCGAGTTTCTTGACCGCCGAGGTGAAATCCACGTGCTCGTAATCCATCACGAACCGGAAGACCGAGCCACCGGCTCCGCAGCCGAAGCATTTGAAGATCTGCCGAGCCGGATTAACCGTGAAAGACGGGGAGCGTTCCTGATGAAAAGGACAAAGCGCCTTGTAGGTGGTGCCCGCCCGCTTCAAGGGAAAGTACCCCCCTATGACCTCTACAATGTCATTGGCGGCGGCAACTTGCTGGATGGTTTCCTCAGGGATTCGGGGCATTCGGGGCAGAGACACCCTACACCATTCTGGCTCAGATCCAAGCGACTGCGGTTTTAAGGATCATTTTAAATTCCGGTTGAATGCTCCTCGCATACTACAACAGTGAAACGCAGCTCCTATTTCGCACCCTGACCGAGCTTTTGAAGCGGTCTAGGAGAGGTCGCAATAGCCGGCGGGGCGATTTTTTCCCAACCCCACCCTTCTTTTGGCCTAGCCCCGTCCTCAATCGCCTGCACCAGGTCAGACTGAATCTGTTCCAGGGGCAGTAGACCGGGGAGCCCCAGGGAAGCCTCGCTGTAATCGTCAAGCGCCTCCTTGAAGAAGCCGAGCATCACGCGAGCATGCGCCCGCACGATGAGGTAGCAAGCACGCTGCTTGGACCCCTCGGGAGCCGCGATGATGGCGAGGTTGATTTGCTCCAAGGCACCTGTGGGTTGCTTTGATTTCAAAAGGGAAAGCGCATCATGATAGTTGCGTTCCGCGGCGCTTCTGAGTTGGAAAAAAATCTGTTCAAGGTGCTCGTAAGAGTCCCTTAACTCGGTGTTGCTTTTCGCCAATGCCTCCTGGCTGTTTCGAAGTTTTCTGCGGTCCGCAGAAAGGCGGGCAAAGAAAAAGGCGAGCACCACCTGCGAAAGCACCAGAAATGATCCGAGCAGTATCGCCTCCCTCCGGCGCCGGCTAACGAGCAGTTGAAGTTGTCGAAAGAAACCGGCCTGCTCCGCCTTCGGCGCGTAGCCATGCTGAAACGAGTTGATATCAGCCTGCAGTTCCTCAACAGCCTGGTACCGGTCTTTGATCTCAAAGGCCATCGCCTTTTCAACAACCGCGATCAAGCCGTCAGGAACCCGATTTGACGGACAGTGCAGCAATTCCGGGGCAGGCGCACCATCAGGCCCTGCAAGGCGCGCCATCGCCCGCAGAGGTATGAGGTTGTTCTCGCTGATCATCTGAATTACTTGCTGCGCGTTGGTGAGAAACACCGGAGGCCTCAAGGCGAGGATCGAGTACAGTATCATCCCAAGCACATAAATATCCGCCTCGGGCCCGACATCCCCGGATCCCATGGCCTGTTCTGGAGACAGGTATGGGGGCGTTCCAACAACGGCACCGTCCATGGTTTGGAACCCGCGTTGGGAGTCATCACCGACGGGAAATTCCTGCGACAACTCATCGCCCGCCGCAGCCTGCTGAAGCTCCGTGCTCGCGATCCTTTTTGCGAGCCCCCAATCCATCACCAGCACCTCGCCGTACGCCGCAACCATGATATTCGATGGCTTCAAGTCCCGATGGACAACCCCCTTAGAATGCGCGAAAGCCATCGCATCGCACACCTTCTGAAACACCGTCAGCAGCGCCGGGAGCGGGTAACTTTTCAAGGTTTCAGGGTCCTTTTCCCGGAGTCCCGTGATGATTTGTTCGAGGTTTTGGCCCCGAACGTATTTCATCGTGTAAAAGGTCTGCCCCGCAGGCGAGATCCCCAGATGGTAGACTGGAATGATGTTCGGGTGCTCGAGCTGCCCGGTGAGCTGGGCTTCGCTCACAAAGCGCAGAAGCTTGTCTGCGGCATACTCGAATCCCGGCTTAAGCACCTTCATGGCGACGCTCCGGCGAATGTGCTGGTCAGTGGCCTGCAAGACCAACCCCATCCCGCCTTCCGCGACCGTGCCAGTGACCTTGAGGGGATCACCAGAAAGCTCGCTATGAATGAGCTCGAGCCCAAGCGCAGGATCCGCGAGTGCGGAGGAAATTTGCTCAAGCGTTTCGGCCGCGAACTGGAGGAAGAGGCGCGCACCTCCGACATGCACCTCAGTGCCCGATTGGAGCGGCGTCGGGAGCGATACGGTTTGTCCCCCGATGAAAATCTCAGCCTCCTTATCGATTGTCTCCACGACCAGTCTGTGACCCGAAAAAGTCAGCTTGGCATGCATTCGAGCTACATTCTCGGCCTCCAGCGCGATGTGGCAGCTTGGGTCTGCACCGATGAGGTATTCCCCGGGCGGAATCTTGAAAATGCGCAGGCAGTCCTTGCCCACCCAAACCTGAACCTCTGCGAACAGCAGGAGCTCATCTTGCATTTGCTCTGGGGGTGGAGTTTCGAGCATTGCAGCTAACATTTGAATAGATTAGACCCGAAAGTGATCGGTATCTTTGACTTAATTTTGTTATTACTTTAAGTGCACCGCATAAACATCAGGCATCCTTGGTGATATAAAGACTTCCCTTTACCTTAATAACAAACGCCCCAAACGTCCAGCAATCGATGGCTTGTCTTAGGATTGTCACGCGTCCCCTGACAGACCTTTAGGGAAAGCTATCCCACGACCAGAGGCGTTGTGAGCAATCATGGTTGAGCAAGCACTGCTGGGAGTCTGCGCCACGCCAACCTGCGCCACGCCACCGGTTGGACTCCCCCTGCGAAACCAAATTTTGATTCGCTCCGAAACCCAAACTTGGCTCCTGGGGTAGGATTTGAACCTACGACCAATCGGTTAACAGCCGATCGCTCTACCACTGAGCTACCCAGGAATTACAAGACTCACGAATGAGGGGCGGAAGGCTACAGCCCAGACACGGAAGCAAGCAACATTTTTCCATCGAGAAGATCCCAAAAATCCGGCGGCGAACAAACGTTCTAGGACACACCATCGACTGCGCCGCTTAAACGCCCCGCTTTCGATTGAACAAGGACACCTCGCGCTCCACTTCGCGCTTTACAGCGCGCTCCTTGAGCCCGAGACGCTGATCCGCCTTAGTCTTGCCCGCACCCACCCCCAGCTCCACCTTCACCCGATGCTCTTTCCAGTAGAGCCGAAGCCCCACCAGCGCGTTCCCCTTAATATGCGTCGATTCAAACAGCTTTTGAATTTCCCGCCGATGCAGAAGCAGACGCCTGCGACTCTTAGGCTCGTGCTGTGAATGACTCGCCTTCTCGTAAGCCTTAATCTCCAAGTCGTACAGCCATACCTGCCCAGCCTCAACTCGGGCGAAGGCCCCCTGAAGATTAGCATGCCCCTGCCGGATGCTTTTCACCTCTGTCCCCTTCAGTTCGAGGCCCGCCTCCATCCGGTCGAGGATGTGAAAATCGCGCAGCGCTTTTCGGTTGACTGAAATTTCTACGCCCATAACCACTTCTTCTTAAAACCTAGCACCGCACCCCGTGACCTACAACGACCCGGATTCATTGCGCTCGCAGCGAAACAACCCGCTCCGATGAATTTCCGCTCCACCCAAAACTGAACAAAGTGCTCGCCCAAAAGCGCCCCCTCTTAAGAATGACTCCCGCCACTACTGAGACGGCCCCTGAGAAGCGACATGCAGATCCCAAGCTTGGAGCGCCCCAGTTCGGGGGACCTGCGTAAACCGCGAGCCCAAGAAAGGCAGACCGCGTCAGACTGCGGCTGCAATCGTTGGTTGTTCGGGGTAAGTTAGTCCGAGTTTACCCTCGATGATCTCTTGGAAAGCAATATCCGCGAACCCCGCCCGGATGGGAGCGTCCACCAGCGGCCGACTGCCCTGATTGAGCTGGCGCACCCGCTTGCTGACGATGTTTACAAGCACCTGTTGGTTAGGCACATGTTTGAGAGCTTCTTCCAGTAGATGGCTGTTCATAGTAAATTTTGTTTTCCGTTCAACGCGCGAACCGAAGACTATCGCTCGGATGTGCCTCCTTTGTCAAACTCATGCGGCCGAATTCGAACGCACTATCACCACGGGGATATTAAAGCGGTGCCCCCAAATTCCGGTCGAACTTGCCATCTTCGCTTCTTTCCAAAGCGATCGAGGCCGGAGTCCCGGATGCGCTAGAGGATGCTAGCGGCCAATGCTCCCTACTGCCCTCCAGAAGCGTTCGGCACCCATTTGTACCGGTGGTGCATGTATAGGCCGTCCGCGACCTGTAAAAGCGCGGTCGCGTCTTTGGCAATCTCCTCTCCCTCGGCATCCATCGGAATCCGCTCGGGCTTCCCCTTGGGATCCCCGCGAAACTGTTCCACCACCCGGTTCAAGGACAGGGCCACCAGGCGGTTGTCTCGGTAAATCCCTACGCTCCGGTTATGATTCAGCACCGCTCACCGGGGCGCATCCACTGGAACTCTCACATCCCGACCAAAAAACAGTGAATCGTAGGGCCGCCCGAGCAGCCCGAGCAAAGTCGGCGCGACGTCTAGCTGGCAACCCAACACGCCAATGCTGGACCCAGGTTTAATGCCCTCGCCGATCACCAAAAATGGTGTCCTTCCAGAATGGCTCTTTCTTGGCCATTTCAAAAAAGCGACCGAATGACGGAGAAGCTGGTACATTTGTCTAAAATACTGGTGCTGGCTAACTAGACCTCAAACTTCTATCGCGGACTCTAAAAAACACAGGTCTCGAGTCGTACCTTCGCAAGGCGGAACCCGAAACCGAGTCCATATCCGCTTCACCTCTGACCTTACCGCCTCTAGCCCCGACAGCTAGCCCGTTCGTCCGCTCTCACATCGCACCCGATCACGCCCCCCCGAACCCGCGCATCGTCCGGATGGCCGCCGCCATGTCCGCCGCCTTGAACAACGAAGTCCCCGCCACCAGCGTATCGGCCCCAGCCTGAATGCTCTGCTTCGCAGTCTCTTGGTTAATACCGCCATCCACCTCAATCCGAAAGCTGAGTCGCCGCTCGGAACGGACTGCAAGCCCCCGCCTAACTTTTTCGAGCATATCGGGCATGAACGACTGCCCTCCGAAGCCTGGTTCGACTGTCATCACAAGCAGCAGGTCGATTTCATCCAGATAGGGCTCAACGGCCTCAAAAGGAGTGGCCGGCCTCAGCGACAACCCACAGGAACAGTTTGACTTCCGGATCTCCGCAAGCGTCGCCCCCACATCGCACAGGGACTCCACGTGGATGGTGATATTGGCTGAGCTATCCACAAACCGTGGAAAATAGTGATCAGGCCTGGACACCATCAGGTGGGTATCCACGGGAACCTTTGCCACCGCTGCAGATGCCGACACAAAGGCCGGGCCAAAAGAGATATTGTCCACGAAATGACCGTCCATGACGTCCAGATGCAGCCAGTCGGCTCCAGCATTCTGGGCACGAAGCACTTCCTCATTCAGCTTGCCAAAATCACAGGCCAAAAGGGAGGGGGCGATCACGGTAGGAAACATTCTTACACCCTGAAACTGCGCGGGTTTTGAGACGAGCGAAAAAATTAAAAAATAAGTTGCCTTTCGGGAGTCACCTTGGTTGAATTTGAAGACCCCCAGCAATTGTTTCCCCCGAAACAGTGTCTCCCCCAGACAATCGAGAACGCCTCTCCTGCGAAAGCCGGAGAGGCGTTCTTCATTTCGTGCACCTCCTCCCCTCCGTCGCACGGATCGAGCACGCCCCCCCGACGCTCCTTGTAAAACTAAGCCGGCACCATCCAAGGGAAAAAGTAGGCCTGCAACCAAACCAGTGCCCCGACCAAAACCGCAAGCACCAGACTGTGGATGAACACGGATCTCAAAATCGTTCCCGCATCCGCTTCATGCCCCGACCCGCTCGTCGCGGTACCCGCGACAACGATGCTCTGGGCATCGATCATTTTTCCCATCACTCCCCCGGAAGTATTGGCCGCACAAGTGAGTATTGGAGAAATGTCAATCTGCTGGGCGGTTGTCTTCTGAAGGTTGCCGAAAAGCACATTGGAAGAGGTGTCGCTCCCGGTCAGCGCCACCCCAAGCCATCCCAGTAGCGGGGAGAAGAACGGGAACCATCTACCCGTCTGTGCAAACGCCAATCCGATCGCCGTGTCTGTACCCGAATAACGCGTGGTAAACCCCAACGCGAGCATCAGCACGATCGTCAAGAGCGACACACGTAGCCTCAACACAGTGCGAACATAAATCGCCATGATTTCACGGATGGATACGCGAAGCGCGAACCCAGAACACACACCTGCCAGAAGCAGCGCCGTGCCTGTCGCTGAAAGCCAGTTCAACACAAACTCCGCTCTCTCAGTCTCCGGAGCAGGAACCGCAGGCGGCATTTTTTGGATTCCTAAATGAATCCAAGGAACCGCGAGCTTCGGCGAAGACATTCCATTGAGCCAATTCTTCCAATCTGGAATGCTCCAAACTGCCACAAAAACGCTCAAGAAAATCCATGGCAGCCACGGCGTCAGCCGTACGCCCGTGGTCTTCGAATAGCTCCCTCGCTTGAGCCGCAATAGCACCCCGAGCGCAAACATCGCGGCCAAAGCACTCGCTGTATCGACGAGCCAAGGACCGTGGTAATTGCTCATCGCAAACTGCGTGACAGCGAAGCTCACGCCGCAAGTCAAGCATGCAGGCCAAACGCCCAGCATCCCCTTAAATCCGGCTTTCACCGCCACAAGCCAGAAAGGAATCAGCAGCGAAAAAAACGGCAACTGCCGTCCGGTCATCGCGCTGAGTTGATGCAGATCGAGGCCAGTAATCGCATGAAGCGTCGTGATCGGAATGCCAACCGAACCAAACGCCACAGGCGCCGTGTTTCCAATCAGCGCAAGAGTCGCAGACTCAAGCGGCCTGAATCCCACACCTATCAACATCGCCGCAGTGATTGCAACAGGGGCACCAAAACCCGCACAGCCCTCGATAAACGCCCCAAAACAAAAAGCGATGATCAACGTTTGAATACGCTGGTCGTCTGAGATCCGGGCAATCTGTTGTTTGAGGGCTTCAAACTGCCCCGTTTCCACAGAAATCTGGTAGACGAACATCGCATTCAAAACAATCCACCCAATCGGAAACAACCCAAACATCGCTCCAAACCCCGCCGCGGCAATCGCCAGGTTTGGCGGCATGCCAAATCCTCCGATAGCCAAGGCTACCGCGCACAACAGCGACACAGCGGCAGCCCTGTGTGCCCGCACATCAAACGCTCCAAGCAACAAAAGCAGAATCAGTATGGGCGCCGAGGCAAGAACCGCCGACGGAAGAACTCCCGGCAGAGGGCTGTAGTTTTGCGACCACATAATTCAACTCACGAGGCGCGCAAATCCTAGACATGCTTGAAAACAGCAAGCCCTTTTCATCGTGTGTTGAAAATCACGCGATCCGCGAGCCCGATCCCAGCTGCGGCTCGGGTTGTCCACACCCATTGCTCCGGGTCCGCGCCTACAAATCGAATAGACTGCCTGGCCGCCGACAATGCAGCCGCCTGGGGGCAGTCAAGAAAACGAAGCACATTCAGGTAAATCGGCCCGTCTGCATGGGTGCAAGTTGGACTTGTCAGCGTTACCGAAGCCGGCGGTTCGATAAAAAGCGAGGCGTACATAGCGTTGACTGCCATCGCTTTCGAAGCATGCAAATGAAACTTTGCCCCCCGGAATTTCGCGAGCGCGCGAGCTGCTTCCGTCAGTGTGCATATGTCCCACGTCTGGCTCCCCTCAACCGTTGATCCCAACAACGCGAAACGTCTCCGAATCGACACGTCTTTGGGTTGTTTCCAAGCAAGCGGACCGATGCCCCGCGGCACCGCGTAAATCACAGGCCTTTTTGAGTGCACGGCCTCGCCAACATCTTCGGAAGACTGCGAGCTGTCCACCTCTAGAAGATCAATGAAGGGATCCCCGATCTTTTTCAGTGCATTTCGATGCGCGCGCTCAAAAGACTTCCACGTTGTTTCATCAAGAATCTGCAGCCTAACTCCCTCTGCATGCAACAAGGGCTCGGATCCCTTTGGTATAAACGCATACAGCCTCAACTCGAAGGGTTCTTCCCCCTCGCACGAATATGCATGAAGCATTCCATCCCCGTGCGAGGTGGATCCAATTTCCCTTGGCGCTTTCGCCGCGATCGCCGGCCACGCAGCGAAAACATGCGAGTTCAAATCATTCATCCACGACTCGCGCATTGCTTCCCATTCCCCCAGGTTTTTCGGCGGAGGCGCAGCTGCGGCCGCGGGTACAAAGCTCGAATCGATCGCTGTGTTTATTTGCCCGGCTGGTGTGGAGGTTAGCACGCGCAGTTGTTCCGGCTGCAGAACCTTCACCGCTGCATCCGACGTGGTCGCCATCGGATCCGCCCCTTTAAGGTGCTGCTCGAACCAATGGAAAGCGCCGGTGTTCAGCGGTTGCACGTCCTTGTGCGGTCCCTCGGCGATTTGAAGTCCGAGGTGTTTTGAAGCGTTGAGCTGTGCGTATACCCCGCGCACTTTCCGAAAAACATCGACCACACCATCGAGCGGAAAGATGGGGTCTTTGTCGGTATTGCATACCAAGAGAGGACGCGGGGCAACCAAGGCTGCGACCTTGTCAAAGTCCCAGCGGTAGGTGTTGACAAAAAACATGCAATCACAATGTCCGTCGATGCAGTTTCCAACCAAATGATCGCGCAGATTTGTGATTCCTGCGGTCGGGGCCGCCGCACGAATCCGTTCATCCAGAGCGGCCACCCACCACGATGTTGCGCCTCCGCCGCTTCTCCCGGTGACTCCCATCCGTGATGCATCAACTTCGGTCCGGGTTTGAAGGTAGTCCAACGCACGGATTCCATTCCATGCCTCGACTCCGGCAGGGGTATACCCTCTCGCCTGCCACCACCACTTGCCCAGATGATGCGTGCCATGATGTTCCCCCTCAATTTCCCCGAGCTGGAGCGTGTCCACCGTCAGACAGACGTAGCCATGCCTCGCAAACCAAACCCCGTGGTGATGGTACCCCGTCTTGTTTCCAAAGCTCACCCCATCTTTTTTCATCACTGAATGACCACAGACGTAAAGGATCGCAGGCGCTTGCTCCTTTTGCGAAATCGGCAGATATAAATTAGCCGTCACATAGAGCTTCGGCATGGATTCGAATACCAGAGTTTCCACCTTGAATCCGTCGCCTGAAAATTCCCCTGTTTTCCGCGGATTCAACGGCGTCTTTGCCGGAGTTGGATTTAACCCCAGCATGTCGGCGAGCTGCGCCCTTGCCTCACTCTTCTGACTCTCCCAATCCTTCTCAGAACTCAGTTGCCGAATCGAATCAGACTGCTCGATGTTCGAAGTCTGTATTTCCCAATAAAGCGCTAACTGCTCAGTTGGGGTCATGGCAGCATCGGATGTCGCCAACGCGATACCCGATAACAAGGATAGAAGCAGGCGTGGCATCATTCTGGGGTCCTGAATCTTGACAATAAAGAGCATCAAAATGCGAGGGATTATTCGGCAGAGACTTCCCCTTGTTTTTGACTGCTCAAAAGGCATCGCACTTCAAAGGGAGCGTCCCAGCTTGTTTCGCCATTTAAAGGCAGCGAGTATCCAGTAAAAATACAGCGGAACCAACACTGCCAAAGAGATCTTGCAGTCGCTAGACCGCCTCGTTTTACTCCGGATTCAGGAACCACCCCGCTTTCAGCAACACCACGTGACCGCCAAGCATAAACATAACTTTCAAAGGAATCATTCGTCCGCTTTTTGTCAAAAAAGGTTCCTCGTATGAGCCCGCGGCTTGGTTGGATACTTGTGCTGTTGGGCTGGGTACTACTCGCAGCAGTCTCTCTAGCATCGCACACTCTTCTTCCAATTGATGAGACCCGCTACGCAACCGTGGCGTGGAACATGTGGCAACGCGGCGATGAGCTTGTGCCGTGGCTCAATGGAGGCCCGTACTCCGACAAACCCCCTCTCTTGTTTTGGATCATCCAAGCCGGCTGGGCGCTCACCGGGGTGAACGAATGGTGGCCGCGGATCGGACCAAGCTTGGTGGGACTTTTTGCCACCCTACTCACGGGACGGATTGCAAGGCGACTCTGGCCCGCTGACGAACGGACAGCAGTCATGGCACCGCTGATCTTACTGGGTTGTTTGTGGTGGGCCATTTTCGCCGTCGCGACGATGTTCGACATGCTCGTGGCGTGCACGACCCTTCTGGGTGTGCTGGGGCTGATTCATGCAACGCGGGATCAAATGTGGCGCGGCTTCGCTCTCACTGGAGTCGCGCTCGGGCTTGGCCTGCTTGCAAAGGGGCCCACTATCTTGCTGCAGGTTTTACCCGCCGCACTGCTCGCTCCGTGGTGGGCTGAGCGGGCGCCAAACGCCGGTTGGCGTTCGTGGTATCTGGGGTTGCTGGCTGCCGTGCTGGCGGGCATTGCGATTGTGATGGCTTGGGCGATTCCAGCGGCTATCCGCGGTGGGCCCGAATACACCGAGCAAATTTTTTGGGGGCAGACCGCCCACCGTATGGTCAAATCATTCGCGCACCGCGCGCCGTTCTGGTGGTACATCGCATTGACTCCGGTCATGATCTTTCCGTGGCTTTTCTGGGCTCCCACATGGGCAGCTCTTCGTACCCTGCGTCTTTGGTGCACAAAGAACGACCCCGGCTTGCGTCTTTGCGTCGCGTGGGTTGTTCCTGTGTTTGTGACATTCTCACTGATCAGCGGTAAACAGCCGCAATATCTGCTTCCTCTTTTGCCTGCATTTGCGCTGGGACTGGCGAGGCTTTTATCGCTCACAGATCAGCCAGTTTTCCGAAAACATCAGATCGGTCCTGCTTCGGCGGCGCTTGTCTTGGCGATGGCTTTGGCTCTTGTCCCCACGCTTGCATCCCGATTTGGAGCCGCCGACTGGGTCTTGGAGCTCTCCCCCATGAGTGGCGTCGCCTTGGGCCTCTGTGGCTTGATCCTTTTGATACCCCAGCGCGTCCGCCTAGAAACAGGGGTATCTCTCATCACTGCGCTGGGTGTCCTCGTTGTCTTGACAACGAAATGGGCACTAATCCGAGGGGCAGACGGCGCCTACGACATGCGCCCAATATCGCGGCACCTGAGCCAGCTCCAGCAACAGGGAGTCCCCCTCGCACACGAAGGCAAATATCACGGTCAGTTCCAGTTTTTGGGCCGGCTTACAAGCTCACCCGAAATCATCGACCGTAGCCAAGCCGCAACCTGGTTTAAAAAGCATCCAGAAGGCCGAGTCATCGCGTACTTCCACAAGCCCCCGAGCGAGGGCCCGACAGACTTTACACAAAGGTTCTACGGCCGCTTTGTGACCGTTTTGGATCGGACCGCTTGGAGTAAAATTTACGCCAGCGATCGCTGAGTCGAATTTCACGGGTAAGCGAGGTCGTCAGTTCGCTACACTTCTCGGGGTGTTGTAGTACCTGTCGCGTTTCCAACACAATTCAAACCTAACTGATTCGTTCCCCCCCTCCGATGTAGGTCGAAGAGAGAATTCCGCTAAGGTTTGAGGGTCTCCTATGCAAAAAAGGTCATCGCCGACACTTTTTTTGAACAGAAGCACCACTACTCACGCCGCGGCTTACCAGCCCTCTGGGCTCAGCGGAGAGGCGTAAATTGATACGCCTCTCCCACAATCATCGACCTACGAGGGCCACATCACCGCGTTGAACCGCGCCTGAGTGTCAATGTCGGCTGATAGGAAGGCTTGCTTTGTCGCTGCCGAAATCGAAGCGGCTTGGAGGGTCGTAAACGCAGCCAACTGGTACGTCGAAAGAGCCATCAACTGGTCAACCGCAACTGCACTCACTTGATCGGTCGTAAGACTGATGATCTGCCCCGTACGCAAGCCGATCAGCGCAGAGGTGGACAAGGCAGGAATCGAATCACTTGCCAGCGCGCTCAACGCATCTGTTGTCAACGCATTGATGTGAACGGAAGCCAGCACCGCCAAATCCACTGTTTCAATCGCGAAGGCTTGAGCTGTAGTAAGCGCCGCCACCTGCCTTGTAGTCAAAATCGGGATCTGCCATGTCGTCAGTGCAACAATTTGACCGGTTGTGAGGGCCGTAAACTCCAGCGTGGTGAGCGCGAGAATCTGTGATCTCTTGAGCACCTCAATATCAGCCGTCTCAATCGAAACAATCTGATCCGTGCTCAGTGCAGACACCGCACCCACACTCAACGCCGATATCTGGTCTGTGGTTAGCGAAACAATCTGATCCGTCGTTAAACTCGCCGCCTGTGCTGATCCGAGCAAGGACACTTGGGATGTCAGCAATACCGCGAAGTCCTGAGTTTCGATACTCGCGACCTGTGCTGAGTTCAGGGCCAAAATTGAAGCGGTCGATAAGTACGCCACCTGTTCGGTCGTGAGTGCAACCAACTGAGCAGTCGTCAACGCCCCGGCCTGGATGGCCGCGACCCCTTGCACTTGTCCGGTGGAGAGAACCGACACTTGCTCGGTTGTCAGAGCCCCGACCTGCGCGGTTGTGAGGGCACGCATTTGAGCGGTCGACCACGCAGGCAGTTCAGCCGCGTCATATGTAGCCACCTGTGCACTGCTCAGTGATGCGACCTGCGAGGTTGAGAATCCAAGGAACTGCGCTGTGGTTAATGCGACAAGCTGTTCGGAACTCAATCCCGCCAATTGAACGGAGGAGAATGCCCGAACCTGCCGAGTTTCAAGTGCGGTGATGTCTTCCGTCTCAATCACCGAAACCTGAGCGGTCGTCAGAGCAACCACCGCAGCGGTCGTCATGGACGCTAGCTGATCGCTGCCAAGAGCCACGATTTGGTCAGTTCCGAGCGCCACAACCTGAGCCGTGCTGAACGCAATCACCTGATCCGTCACAAGCGCCGCCACCTGTTCGGTTGTCAAACCTCGAACTTGGCCAGTCAATAGCGATCTGAACTGCGCAGAACTCAGAGATGCCAAATCTGACGCACTTAGCACGGACAGCTGCGCCGTTGTCAGCACCACCACTTGTGACGAACTGAATCCGAGCAGTTGGTTAGTCCCTAGCGCATCCAGTTGTTCGGTCGTGATGTTTGCTATCTGTGAAACGCTGAGCGCCGCTACCTGGGCCGTGCTGAACGCCTCAAAGTCACCAGTCTCGATAGCCTGAAGCTGGCTAGTTGAAAGCGAATTTAACCCACTCACCGAAAGCGCCCCAAACTGGTCGCTTCCAAGTGCCACTATCTGCTCAGTGCTTAAGACCGACAACTGAAGCGTTGAAAGGCTCTTCACCTGATCGGTGGAAAGCACGCCGACTTGGTCAGTCGTTAGATTACGCACCTGCGCGCTGCCCATGCCAGCAACTTGAGCCGATGTCAGCGATGGCAGATACGCCACATTGATTTCAGCCACCTGTGAAGTTGCCAGAACTGAGATCTGCAGTGAGCTGAATGCAACAAGCTGTTGGGTACTCAACGCATCCAATTGATCCGTAGACAGAGACTTCACTTGCAGCGTCGTCAACGCCCTCACCTGCGCCGCAGTCAATCCCGCTAAATCATCCGTTTCAATGGCCTGCAGCTGACTTGTTGACAGGGATGCGATTCCTGCCGATGTCACTGAAGATACTTGGTCACTTCCGAGAGCCACAATCTGGTCAGTTCCCAATGATGCAACCTGAGTGGCAACTAATCCGCGCAGCTGTTCAGAGCTCATTGAAGAAACCTGATCTGTCGTCAAGGCCCGCACCTGAGCACTTCCAAGCGAAGCGATCAAACCTGTGGTCAAGGTCGCAAACTCAGAGGCATCTAGTTCTGCAACTTGCGTGGTTGTAAACACCCCAAACTGAGTCGCTGAAAAGCCACGCAACTGGTCTGAGCTAAATGCGTCGATCTGATCAGTTGTGAGCACCTTAATTTGCAGTGTGGTCAGTGCTCGGATCTGTGATGTGAAGAACCCAAGAATGTCACCGGTCTCAATGGCCGATACCTGCGAAGTTGTGAGCGAGGCGAGCGAGCCGGTAGTGAAGGACACGAATTGATCGCTCTCCAGCGCGACAATTTGATCCGTGGAGAAAGCGGCCACCTGAGAGGCTGACAGCACGCGAATCTGATCTGAAGTGAGTCCCGCAGACTGTTCGGTTGTCAGGCTCCGAACCTGAGCCGAAATCAACGCCGCGACTTGGGCCGAGCCAAACTGCGCAAAGTCAGAGGGCACTAAGGCGGAGATCTGGTCGGTGGTCAAGATCGCGACCTGAGCCGCCAGGAGTCCTTGTATCTGCTCGGTCGACAGGGCATCGACCTGCGTCGTGGAGAAGGCTTTCACCTGCGCTCCAGATAGTGCTCGCAGCTGAGAAACCATCAGCACTGACAAGTCGGACGATTCAATCGCGAGCACCTGAGCCGTGCTCAAGGCAGAGACTGAAGCCGTGGTAAAGCCTACAAACTGCTCGGTGCCGAGTGCCACAATTTGATCCGAACTCAACGAACTGGCCTGTGCAGTCAACAGACTTTGCAGCTGTCCAGTTCCCAGCATGGAGACCTGCTCTGTCGTCAGAGCCCGAATCTGCGCACTCGATACACCCCTGATTTGAGAGGTCACCAGCGCAGCGACATCACCCGCAGCGAGCGATGAGATCTGTGCAGTGGTGAGAACGCCTATCTGAGCACTCCCGAAGCCAATCAACTGTGCAGTGCTCAAAGCCAGCAACTGATCTGAAGTAAACGCACGCGACTGGGCCGTCGAAAATGCGCGAATCTGATCCGTGCCTATACCCGCAAGATCATCGGTTTCGATCGCGATAACCTGTGACGTACTAAAGGCCGCAACAGCAGAACTCGTCAACGAACTGATTTGAGCGCTCTCAAAAGCAACCACCTGTTCGCTTGAGAGCGCAACCACCTGAACGGTCAATAATCCACGCAATTGAGCAGCTGTCAGCGCGGCTACCTGATCTGTTGTCAATCCCCTGATTTGGGCGCTAGTGAGCGCAACCACCTGAGAGGTTCGCAGAGCGTTCAAATCACTGGTCGAGATGATTGAGATCTGAGCGGAAGCCAAGGCCGCAATCTGCTGGCTTCCGATCTGAGTCAATTGGTCGGTGCTTAGTGCATCCAACTGCTCGGTTGATAGATTCCTGATCTGTCCAGAGGTAAGCGCGCGAATCTGAGCGCCTGTGACTCCTTCTAAATCCGCCGTCTCGATAGATGACACCTGTGCCGTTGACATCGAAGCGAACGACGCGGTCGAGAGTGCCGCAACCTGGTCGCTTCCGAATGCGATTAGCTGATCTGTGGAGAGCGATGACACCTGCTGAGATTTCAGGGCATTGAGCTGGGACGTGCTCATCGCACTAATTTGATCCGTGCTGATGCCGCGCACTTGCGAGGTACCAAGAGCACCAACCTGAGCGATGCTCAAACGTTGGAGGTCACCAGTCTCAATAGCAGTGACCTGAGACGTCAGCAAAGCAGAGACCTGCAGAGAGGTGAGCGAGACAACCTGATCAGAACTCAGCGCAACGATTTGATCCGTCGCAAGCCCTCGAGCCTGAGAACTGGTGAAGGCCGCGATCTGTGAACCTAAGAGTCCAACCAAATCGTTTGTTTCAATCGCACTGACCTGCGCAGTCGTGAGAGACGCCAGACCGGCCGTCGAAAGCCCACCAACCTGCTCGCTGCCGAGCGCTATAATTTGATCCGTTGTCAATGATGCGATCTGACCGGATGACAAACCACGAAGCTGGTTCGCCGTCAAACCTGCAACCTGATCACTGCTGAGTGAGCGCACTTGTGCGGTGTTGAACGCGTTTGCCTGAAGCGTGCTCAGTCCGGCTAGGTCAGCCGTGCTGATCGCGACCACCTGCTCGGTCG
This sequence comes from Chthoniobacteraceae bacterium, assembly GCA_044370935.1. Lineage (GTDB taxonomy): Bacteria > Verrucomicrobiota > Verrucomicrobiia > Chthoniobacterales > Chthoniobacteraceae > Chth-196. The sequence continues at coordinate 9,217 of JBILUQ010000004.1, read as the reverse complement.
AAAGCGATGCGATTTGGGCCGATGATAAGCCAACCAGCTGCTCGGTGCTCAAACTATCCAACTGCGAAGTTTTCAATGCGCGCGCCTGGGCTGTTGTCAGCGCGCGAACCTGAGATGCCGTCAGTGCCACCAGATCGCTGGATTCAACCGCAACAATCTGGGAAGTCGTCAGCGACGAAAGCCCGAGAGTCGTGAACCCCGACACCTGATCGCTCCCAAACGCCACGAGTTGATCCGTGGTCAACGAACTCACCTGCGCAGTGCCAAGCACCTTCACCTGTCCGGTAGTCATCCCCAACACCTGGTCTGTCGTCAAAACCCGAACCTGCGCCGTGCCAAGAGCGGCCACCTGACCGGAGGAAACGGAAACAAACTTCGCGTGATCGATTGCCGCAAGCTGCCCAGTGGCCAGCGAAGACACCTGGGAGGTGAGGAACGCCTGCAACTGGTCGGTTGTCATCGTGTAAAGCTGAAGCGAGGTAAGCGCCCGCACCTGCGCACTCATCAATGAGCGAATCTGAACGGAGCCCAATCCGGAGATGTCTGCGGTTTCTATCGCAGCAATTCCAGCCGAGGAGAGCGAAACTACGCCAGCACTTGCGAGCGAGGAGATCTGGTCGCTAGTGAACGACACTACCTGGTCGGTGGAGAAGGCCGCCAACTGAAGAGCGGTCAATCTCTTAAACTGATCTACGGTCAACGCGTTCACCTGGTCCGTAGTGAACCCACGTACCTGAGCACTCGAGAACCCAACAACCTGCGCGGTCGCAAGTGTCGCCAGATCAGCCGTATTCAGCGAGGACAACTGTGCTGTAGTCAGTGACCCCAGCTGAGATGATGACAACCCGCGAAGCTGATCCGTCGAAAGCGCCTCAAGCTGCTCTGTCGTGAGGGACTTTGTCTGAGAAGTCGAAAGGAACCGCAACTGTGCGGCGCCCAAACCTGCCAAATCGCCCGTCTCAATGACGCTGACCTGAGCGGTGCTGAGTGCGGTAATCCCGGAGGACGTGAAGTAACCAAATTGATCGCTCGAGAGGGAAACCACTTGGGCGCTCGTAATCGCTCCGATCTGCAGCGCGGTGAGCTTTGGAAGCTGCTCAGAGGTGACCACCCCGAGCTGGTCAGTTGCCAAGTTGCGGACCTGAGCAGTACCCAATGACGAAATCTGCAGTGTGCTCAGCGTTGCAAAATCATTTTTATCAAGCGCTGATAGCTGCGCAGTTCCGAGTGCTGCAATCTGGGAGGAAGCCAACCCGCGCAATTGATCCGTGGACAGTGCGTTTAACTGATCAGACACCACCGAAGCAATCTGACTTGTGTTAAGCACCCGGATCTGAGAAGTCGCCAATGCGCCAATATCTTGGGTTTCAATGACCGATACCTGTGAAGTCAACAAAGCCATCACGGACTTTGTCGCAATTGCTGCAACCTGATCACTGTTCAAGGCCTCAATCTGACGTGTGGTCAGCGCGACAGCCTGAATGCTGCCAAAGGCAGCAACCTGACCGGTGCTTAGAGCTCCAATTTGATCCGTGGTGATTACCCGTACTTGCGCGGAAGTGAGCGTGCTGATCTGGGAGGTGCTCAAAATAGCAACCGCATTCGATCCCAACGCTGACAACTGGCCCACACTTAAGGCTTTCGTCTGTGCTGAGCTCAGTGCACCAAGCTGGTCGCTGTTCATCGCTGACAACTGTTCGGTGCCAAGCGCCTGGACTTGGGTTGTGCCAAATGCACGTATTTGTCGTGTCCCCAGCACAATCACATCATCGGTTTCAATAGCCAATACTTGGGACGTTGTGAGTGCCGAAATCACCACCGTGGTGAGCGCCGAGATTTGATCAGTCTGGATCGAGGCAATGTGATCCGTACGCAATGCGGTCAACTGCACCGCTGCGAATTGATTTAATTGATTCGTAGTCAGGGCGGATACCTGATCGGTTGTCATCGCACGGACCTGCCCCGTCGACAGTGCAGCGATCTGCGAGGTCATAAAGGCGGAGAAATCCGTCTTATCCAGTGTAACCACCTGAGAAGTGCCCAGTGAAGAAACCTGTACGGCAGTAAAGCCGGCAAACTGATCTGAGGACAGTGCTCCAAACTGATCAGATCCTACAGCCCTGATCTGGGCGCTACCCAGAACACGAAGCCTCGAGGCAGCCAAAGCGGCGAAATCCTCGGTTTCGATCGCAGCGAGCTGAGAAGTGCTGAGCGCGGTGATCGACAGAGTCGAGAGAGCTGAAATCTGATCACTGCGAAGCCCCGCAATTTGCGAGGCGGTGAGCCCATTCACTTGGGCACTTCGGATTGACGCGACTTGGTCAGTAGAGAGAACTGCCACCTGGTCCGTGGAGAGGCCCCGGACCTGAGCCGAGGTGAACGCAGCAACCTGGCCTGCAGCATAACTAGAAATTTCGTCAGTCGAAAGTGACTGAACCTGATCAGTTGTCAGGACTGAAACCTGCGCAGTGCTGAACCCTAAGAATTGGTCCGTTGAAAACGCATCCACCTGACTGGTCTTAAGAGCCTGAACTTGAGCAGACCCTAGTACTCTAAGTCGGGACACAGCCAAGCCTGAAATATCGTTGGTCTCTATGACAGCTACCTGAGAAGCCCCCAAAGCCGCAACGAAGGAAGTCGACAGGGATCCTAGCTGATCGCTGGATAATGCAATCACCTGTGCGGTGCTCAATCCAGAGGCCTGCAGCGAGCTAAGGACCGCCAATTGTTCTGTACCGACTGCTTGCAACTGCTCGGAACCCAGGCCACGAATTTGGCTCGTGCTGAGTGAGCGCACCTGGGAGGTCAAGATTGCGGAGACATCAGAAGTCTCAACCGCGGCGATTTGCTCTGTGCTCAATACACCGAACTGGAGCGTCGAAAGCGCGGCGATCTGCTCGGTGGACAGAGCGACAACCTGACCCGCAACCAACGCACGCACCTGATGCGATCCAAGCGCCCTGATTTGCTTGGTTGATACAGCGCCCATGTCTTCAGTCTGGATCGCCGCAATCTGAGCGGTCGACAACGCCGCAATTCCCGCAGTAGTCACAAACCCTAGTTGCTCGCTGCTCAGAGCCTCAATCTGAGCTGTGCTCAGCGCCCCCCACTGCAGAGACTTCATCGCTACAATCTGATCAGAAGCGAGAGAAGAAACCTGTTCGGTTGAAAGTCCCTTCAATTGCGAGGATTGGAGCCCTCCAATTTGCGACACCGACAGTGAAGGCAATTCGTCGGTAGCGATCGAATAAACCTGCGCTGTGGTGAGGACGGATACTTGGAGACTCGTGAGTGCTGTGAGTTGGTCCGTTGATAACGATGCCAGTTGGTCCGTCGAGACGGTTCTCAACTGCTGCGAACTCAGTGTTCGAATCTGTGAAGCAGTGAGGGAGGTAAAGTCATCCGTCTCAATCGCCGCGACTTGAGACGTACTCAGAGCAGAAATCGCCGAAGAACTAAGCGACCCGATATCAGCAGTTTCAAAAGCTTTCACCTGGGCTGACGTGAGTGCGGAGACTTGTATGCCCTTGAGTCCTGCAAGCTGGTCCGTTGTCAAAGCAACAATTTGATCCGAGGTAACAGCCCCCATCTGGGAGGTTGTCAGAGCAGCGATCTGTCCCTGGGACAGTCCGCTGACTTCATCCGTGCCCAGCAACGAAATCTGAGACGTGGTCAGACTTGAAATCTGTGCTGACTTGAGTCCGGCAAACTGTTCGGTACTTAGAGCTGCAAATTGATCACTCGTGAGGCCCTTGATTTGAAGCGAAGTCAAGGCACCAACCTGTGCCGCAGACATCGCTCCCAGATCATCCGTCTCGATCGCGCCCACCTGCGCACTGGTCAGCGCGACAACCACCTTCGTCGACAAACCTCCAATCTGGTCGCTTGACATGAATCGCACCTGCGATGTCGTGAATGTTGAGAACTGTTCAGGTGTAATCTGGCCAAACTGAGCACCCGTGAATGAGAGGATTTGATCACTGCTGAGCGCCTTGATCTGCGAGGTGGTCAGCACCTTCACTGCTGCTGTTGTCAGCGCCTGGATGTCTCCTGTCTCGATGCTCGAAAGCTGAAGGGTTCCGAGCGCCTGCACCTGCGAAGCGGAGAGCGCCTCGATTTGCGCAGACTCCATGGCCACCATGTGCTCCGAACCAAAACCCTTAATCTGCGAGGTGGAGAGGGCCTTGATCTGTACGCTGGTAAGCGCCGCTACATCCTGGGTTTCAATGGCTCCAATTTGCGCAGTGCCCAAGCTTGAAACTGCCCCCGTTGATAGGTGGCTGATCTGATCCGATCCGAAAGCAGCAATTTGGCTATTCTGAAGCGATCCAACCTGCGGACCACCGAGTGACGCAACCTGATCAGAAACTAGCGCCCCCAATTGCTCCGAAGTTACACCCCGAATCTGCGCGGTCGTGAAGCCCTTGACCTGGCCTGCACTCAATGCCACCAGATCTTCAGTTCCAAGGGTCGCAACCTGCATGGTCGAGAGACTTCCCACCTGCGATGTCGAGAGAGCACCAATCTGGTCGGAATTGAAAGCTGACAACTGCTCGGAGTTGAGCGCGCGGATCTGGTTTGAATTAAGCACTCGGACCTGCAAACTGCTCAGGCTCGACAAATCTTCAGACTGTACTGCGGCAATTTGTGCAGTGCTCAACGCAGCAACGGAACCCGATGCCAGAAGTCCAAGTTGATCACTCGAAAATGCAGCCACTTGCGTAGTTATCAGACTCGCAACTTGGGCCGATCCCAGCGCACCAACCTGCCCAGCCAAGGCCGCGATTTGCTCCGTGGAAAGCCCCCTGACTTGCGCTGTTGCAAGGGCCTTCAACTGAACAGCAGAGAAAGCGTTCAAATCCTCGGTCGATATTGTCGAAACCTGGGTGGAACTCAATGAAGTCAACTGCAACGAACTCAACGCGCCAACCTGATCAGACGATAGCGCAGAGAATTGATCGGAACTCAACGCACGGACCTGTGTGGAGGTGAGAGCCCTCAACTGCGCACTTCCCAATGCCGCGAAATCATCAGTGTCAATTACCCCCACCTGGCCGGAACCGAGCGCCGCAATTCCGGACGCTGAGATAGACCTGATTTGCTCGCTGTCCAACGCTTGGATCTGCAATGTGCCAAATGCACTCAACTGCAACGATCCCATCGAAGCAAACTGTTCAGTGGAGATCCCGTCCACCTGTTCGGAAGTAATTGAGCGTACCTGTGCGGTCGAAAGCGACCGGATCTGCGAAGACTTCAACGCACTGATGTCTTCAGAGCTGATGGATGCTATCTGTGAAGTCCCCAGTGAACCGAACTGCAAGGTAGTCAAAGAGGAGAGCTGTTCGCTCGAAAGCGAATCGAGTTGAGCGGTCCGCAGGCCGGCAACTTGGGAAGATCCAAAAACCGAGATCTGCGATGCTGTCAGCCCCGCAATGCCGTCAGTCTGGATTGCTGCGACCTGGGCAGTACCCATCGACCGCAAGCCCCCGCTGGATATCGCACCAATCTGGCTGCTTCCGAGTTTGACCACCTGCTCTGTACTTAAAGAACCAACCTGAAGCGTTCCAATTCCAACCAACTGGTCAGTGGTCAGGGCCATGACTTGATCCGTCGTCAACTGCTGAACTTGTGAGCTACCCAGCGCGCGCAACTGCACCGATGAAAGAAGTGTGAGGTCCTCCGTAGCGAGAGAAGCCAACTGCGAACCCATCAATGACGCAATTTGACCGGAGGTCAATACAGTCAACTGCTCGCTCAAAAATGCGTCCAGCTGTGCCGATGTGAGACTGCGAATCTGGATGGAGGAGACCGCCCGGATCTGAGCACTGCTCAAACCTGCGATATCTCCCGTTTCGATCGCGGCGACCTGTGATGTCTTCAATGCCGAGAGCGAAGACGCTGACACCGCGCCGATCTGGCTACTCGAGAACGCCTCAACCTGAGTAGTTCCTAACGCCGATAACTGAAGGGAACTTAGCGACTTCACCTGATCAACTGAAAGCGCCTTTGCTTGATCCGTTGTCAATCCAGAGAGCTGCGCACTGGACAAGACCCTAACTTGGGCGCTTGTGAGAACAGACAGGCTTTCCGTCTCAATGAGAGAAGTTTGGAGCGTAGTCAAGGACGACACTTGGGCACTCGAGATTCCTGCCAATTGTTCAGTGGAAAAACTGAGAATCTGATCAGATCCCACCGCACGAATCTGCGTGGAAGAAAAAGCATTCAGCTGAACCACCGAAAGCGCCGCAAAATCATCCGTCTCAATCGCCAAAATTTGCGCTGTGGACAGCGAGGCAAGACTCGAAGTCGAAAGAGCCGCAACCTGAGCCGTGCCCAGCGTCTGGATTTGCTGACTCGTGAGCGAACGCGCCTGCAGGGAACCCAATCCTTTGGCCTGATCCGAACTAAGCGACCCAATCTGCTCAGTGGTGATCCCTGACACTTGAGCACTTCCCAGCGATCTCAACTGACTAGAAGACAGAGCCTGGAAGTGATCGGTCGCAACCGCTGCGATCTGAGCGGCTGTCAGTGCGGAAACTTGGGCGCTCACAAGACCGGCGACCTGCTCGGTGGTTAGCGCCTTCAATTGAGAGGAGGTGAAGGACTTTATCTGGACCGCTGAAATCGCGCGAACCTGAGCGACACTCCACGCGCCGACTTCACCGCTCTCAATCGCCGCAATCTGAGCACTTGAGAGTGCCCCCAAGGCAAGAGTCGTTAACACTGAAACCGCTTCACTCGAGAGCGCCTCAACTTGCGAGGTTCCAAGTGCCGCTACCTGCGCCACCCCAAGTGCACGAACCTGATCAGAGATCAACACAGACAACTGCGTCGTTCCGAGCGCGCGAACCTGCGCACTCCCCACCGCTCGAATCTGCGCCACCGAAAGCGCCGCCACGTCACTCGATTCAACTGCAGCAAGCTGGGCCGACGCCAAACCGGCCAAAGCCCCGGATGAAAGTCCTGCAACCTGACCAGAGCTTAAATACCCGACCTGAGCCGTGGAAAAACCAGCGAGCTGCAAGGTAGTCACGCCCGACACCGCTCCCACCGTCAAGGCTTGCACTTGATCTGAACCCAGCGCCGCCACCTGAGAACTGGCGATTGACCTGACCTGAAGCGAGCTGAGCGCAGCCACATCCTCCGTTTGTATAGACTGAACCTGAGTGGTCGTGAGTGCCCCCAACTGCCTCGACGAGAGGCCAGCAAACTGCTCGGTAACTAACAATCCAATTTGCTCACTGGAAAGCGCCTTCACTGCCTCCAGAGAAATCCCGTTCAAACTTGCCACCTTAAAAGCCACCAACTGATCACTACTCAAAGCGCGAATTTGCGAGGTCTTCAGGCCAGATGACTGCTTAGAGTTGATAGCGCCGAAAATCGAGTAATCGAGCGAAGCAATTTGCGCGCTGGTTAACCCACCAAACTGGACGCTGCTAAGAGCCGTAATCTGAGCAGAGGTTATGGTTCGAATCTCATCACTCGTGAAACCGGTTGAAAGAGTCTCCACTTTCAAGGCCGCGAGAACCGAGGGAGACATCGAAGACAGATCTAAAGAAGGCATAGGGATTTGATAGGTAGGTAGATGAGAGACTCGGGGGCTCGGCCGCAATTCTCGGCTATGTGTATTCGGCAGGAAACTCTGTTGTCTTAAGTAAAAATAAAGGGTTTACCTATCTCAAAGCGGGGGTCGGCGCAGGTTAGGCAAACGACTAGCCAAACTTTAGGAGACCCCAACGGCCGACAACAATTTAAAACGCAACCCAACGGATGCAAATCAGGGGCAAGGCAAATCATTTCAAGCAACTTGCTAGAACTCCAATCCGACGGTCACGTTAAAGTAACTGCGGCTGCTGCTCCTGCGCAGCTCCCGTTCGGCGGTCAACCTGAGCGAAACTCTCTGAGTAAAAGCCATCTCAAGGGAGCCGTTGAACCGATATGCGTCCTTGTCCCCGCCCGCGCTCAGCACTCGGAAGGATCCAGCCGAGACGGGCGCACCCACCATTGACGCCCGCAAGGAATCGTCCGCCGCAAAATCATGGAGCCAGCTGCCCTGCAGGCGAACCGCCACCTGTACCCCCGCCACCACCCAGCGGCGCCCCACAGTCATCCCCAGTTCGTTGATCACCGCAGACTGCCGTCCCTTCTGAAGCCGTGCCCCAAGCGGCCCGCCACCCCGTTCAACAAAACCCGCCTGCATCGCGCCAACGTAGAGCATGTGCTCGGTAGGGGTGAACTCCCATGGGCTCTCCGCAGGCATAATCTGGAGGCCGCCACCGAGCCTGAGCAGGAACTCATCCGAGCCAAAGAGTGACCGTGACTGGGTGCTGTAGCCTGGGAATTCAATATTACGCGTTGCCTCATGCTCCGCGCGTCCGTAGACCGCCGCCACGTCCATGTAGAACGGGGCCACCGGCAGACTTGCATACCCGCCAACATGCCACGTATCGCTCGAAATCCGGGCGTACGGCGCGGAGAAGTTAGAAGTCGTGTTGCCAGTGCTCCCGAACAACCCAACCCGCAGCGCGCCCACGGGCCGCTCGACCCCCATCACCGAACTCTGCCCGTTTGCACTGTACCCGCCGAACCCCTGGGAGCCCATCCCCTCCCGGTTCAGAAGCGAAACCACCGTGCTCGTCCACAAACTCCAACCCTGTTGACCTGCCCCCACATTGGTGTCGACTCCGCCGTTCCTCGCTCCGGCCAGCCCAAGCAGATCCAACCGAGCCCCCAACCCGAGAGACAAGTCCAGCATTCTGCGACGGCTCACCGTCAACAAGTTCGCATACTGCGAAACCCCTGCCCCGCGAAGAGCGCCAGAAACCTTGGCATCGGCATGCTCGACATCCAAGCGCAAGAGCGGGCCCAGCATCGCGTCAGGCACCTCAACCATCCGGTCCAGATAAGCCCCGAGATCGACCGCGTTTTGACCAACACCAAACGATGCATACGGCTTGCGCTCGATCGCAAGCTGAACCGAGTCCTTTGTGTAAAACGCTCTCGCCTTAAGCACCGCCGTCGATCCCGAACCACCCGCAATATAAAATTGCTTAATATCATCCGGCGCCCATTGCGTGAAGAAGTCAGCGTCAACCGAGTCGTAGGCGCCCGTTACGCTTCCAGCCACCACGACGTAAGTACCGGATCTCACCACTCGGGACAGCGCATTCGCGTAAAGGGTACCGCCCCGGATCACCGCATTTCCCCGAATCTGATC
>JBILUQ010000134.1:0-10059 GCA_044370935.1 Chthoniobacteraceae bacterium | reverse complement strand
CAAGGTGTGGGAGGATTTGATGTTGGTGATGGATAAACTTGGGCTCGAAATTTCCGAACGTCAGCGCAGTTTCTTCCTGAAGTAGCCCGCAAAGTCCAGGCTTCCCAGTCTTCAGATTCATTGCGCCTTACTCGATGTCAACTCGAACGCCGGCGGAAATTTTTTGAACAAGGCGAATCACGTCCCAGTTGGCCACTCGCATGCATCCGTGGCTGAATGCCCTCCCGATCGTATCCGGCTGGTTTGTACCGTGAATGCCGATGCCGGGTTTGTTGAGCGCGCACCAGACGACCCCCACGGGATTGTTTGGGCCGGATGGAAGCATGTAAAAGTCGTTTGTGCGGACACCATGGTTTAGCACGCCCTCGTCCCACCTGAATACGGGCATGGTTGAGATCGCTAGGATACGCCATTTTCCGGGAGGCGTCGGCAGAGAGGTGGATCCCGGTGTAATCGGAAATGCAGCGATAAGCTTGTCTCCATCCAAAAGTTGAAGGATGCGTTCCTTTCGGCTGATCTGAATGCGGCGTCCTTTAAACTCTGGAATCTCGGGCAGCGTGGCCGTCGCGGTGACATCTTCAATTTTGAAGGGTTCTACAGCCGGAACTTTAACGGTGTCGCCAACCTTAAGTGCGTCCAGCTTCATCTGGGGATTGAGTTCCTCGAGGAGAGAGGGTGCGGAGTGAAATCGTTCGGATAAAAACTCCAAAAACGAGCCGTACGGGAGGTACTGGCGTTTCGCCTGTTCTGCGGTGGAGGAGGGAACTGATCCTACGAACCTTTTGTCCTCAGGCTGGAGAGTGTACTCCGTGTAGACTGGGGTGTTCGGGAGAGGAAGGTTGTCCGACAATCCTGTTTGAGCAAGCGCGTGGGCCTGCTGATAAAGCATGGTCGCCTTGACCGTAAATTCGCCGCTTTGCCCGTCGATTTTGCCGGGGCCAAAAAGGGCGGTGTCCAGAAAAGTCTGTAGCCGGACTGCTGCGTCCCTTTGTTGCGGGGTCTGCTTTGGGGGGAGTGCCGGAGTTTGAGTCGGCGGAGTTTCCGCGGAAGGCGCCGTCGGCTTGGGGGCGGCGGGTGGGGCAGGTTTGATTGAAACTGGGATCGAGTTTCTTAAAGGGGCGGGATCTTGTTCCAAGCAAAACGCAAACTGCGTCAGCAAGGCGCCTGATATCAGAAGTGCTTTGGAAGTCGGAGACACGTTCATGGAGGAGCGGGGTACAAGATACCGTCGACTAAGGTTAATAAATCGCTACTGTGCAAGACAGCTTATTTGACATGAAATCACGACGTCTTCGCATTGCCCAGGTTTCGCCATTGTGGACCCGCGTTCCTCCCGTGAGTTACGGGGGTATCGAATTGCTGCTGAAGCTGCTGGTTGATGAGTTGGTGGATCAGGGGCATGAAGTTACTCTTTTTGCGAGTGCCGATTGCGACGTGAAAGGCCACTTGCATTCAGTGCTGCCGATCTGCCTGAGCGATATGATGGGAGAGCAGCGGGCACAATGCTACGAGCATTACGCATGCGCGGTGATGGCTGACGCCATGGCGCGCGCTCACGAGTTTGATATTCTCCATTTTCACCTTCAGCCAACGTGGCTGCCCTTCGCGGCGAACGCGCCTTGCCCGTCCCTTTTTACTCTCCACACTTTTCCTCTGCTTGATGACGAATGGGTGATGGCGCGGTACCCTAATGTTGAGGTGGTGGGAATCAGTCATTATCAGATAGCGCAGTCCGCACAGCGCTTGGGGCGAAAGTTCCCGGTTGTCTACAACGGGTGCGATTTCGGAGCGTTTGAGCCGCGGTACGAGAAGGGAGAATACCTCGCTTTTTTAGGACGGATGAGTTTTCAGAAAAATCCAGGCGGGGCTATTCAGATCGCCAAGGAATGCGGCATGCCGATTGTGCTCGCCGGAGAACCGTTCACCGCTCAAGAGGGCGCGTATTTTAACGAACATGTGCGGCCATTTCTCAACGACACTGACGTGACTTGGATTGGCGGCGCCAACCACCAGCAGAAAGCTGAACTTCTTAGGAACGCAGCGGCCCTTGTTTTCCCAATTCAGTGGGATGAGCCTTTCGGGTTGGTGATGATCGAGGCGATGGCCTGCGGCACCCCCGTTGTGGGCGTGCGGCGCGGGTCAGTCGCTGAGGTTGTCGATTCTGGAATCACCGGATTCAGCGCGGAAACAGTTGATGAACTCGCTCCCTTGGTGAAGTCGGCAATTAAGCTGGATCGCCGCACGGTGCGTTCACACAGCGAAAGTCGATTTGGCTTCCGTCAGATGGTTTCGAGTTACTTGTCTCTCTACCACGAGCTTCTAGATCGCAAGTCTTCATCTTCCTCGAATCAAGTAAATCGAATTGGTTGAACGATCCTTCTTCGCAGAGTTTTTACCTTCATTCGAAATCGTCTTCGTCGTTTGCTCCACGTTTCACGGTCAGGCCTCTGAGTTTTCCTTCAATGAACGCGTCGATATCACCGTCCATGATATCCTGAATATTGCTGCTTTGGACCCCCGTGCGCAGATCTTTGATCATTTGGTATGGCTGGAACACGTAGGATCTAATCTGTGAGCCGAATGCAACATCGGCTTTCTCGCCGTATTGTCGCTCGAGTTCCGCGCTACGCTTGTCGATCTCGATTTGTTTGAGTTTTGCGGTGAGCATCCGCAATGCGAGCGTTTTATTCTGTGCCTGCGAGCGCTCGCTTTGGCACGCGGCAATGAGCCCGCTGGGTTTGTGTCGAATTCGCACTGCGGTCTCAACCTTGTTCACATTCTGGCCGCCTTTACCTCCTGCTCGGTAAGTATCAACCTCGATGTCTGCTTCGTTGACTTCGATGGGAGCGCTTTCGGGCAAATCCGGGACAACATCGACTCCCGCGAATGAGGTGTGTCTGCGTTTGTTGGAGTCAAAAGGCGAGATTCGCACCAATCGGTGCACTCCGCGTTCCGTCGCGAGGTAGCCAAAAGCATACTCGCCTGTCACACGAATCGTGGCGGACTTTATGCCAGCCTCATCTCCGGGTTGAATGTCGACGATTGAGGTTTGGTAACCATGTCGCTCGCTCCATCGTTGGTACATTCGCAGAAGCATGTCGGCCCAGTCGCAGGCCTCCGTGCCTCCCGCCCCGGACTGCACCGAGAGAAACGCGGAGCAGCGATCTGAGGGCCCCGATAGCAAAAGCTTGAGCTCGAACGCCTCAAGGTTGCGCATTAAAGAGGCGAGTTCAGTCTCTACCTCCTTTGCTGCCTGCTGCTGGTTTTCTTCCGCCTGAGCGAGCTCTACAAGGACTTCGAAATCCGCCAACTGTCTTTCAAGTGCGGTAAACGGAGTGATCTTCCCTCGAAGCGCCGACACCTCTTCAACGAGTTGCTGCGCGCGTTCTTTTTGGCTCCAGAAATCCGAGGCGCTCATCGCCTCTTCCACCTCAGAAAGGCGCGATTTGAGTGATCCTAAGTCAAAGAAACCTCCGGAGTTCGTTGACGCGCGTGCGGAGAGGTTGGAGTTCTAAGGCGCTAAGGTCGAGTGACATAAAGTAAGTATTGATTTTTGGTGCGGAGTTTTCGCGCTGCAGTCATCTATCTCGTCAGGCGCTGTAGATCCTTGAGCCAAAGCAGGCAAACTGCGCGAAAGCATAACCCCAGACTGGGAAGCCCCCGTGATTTCGAAGGGGAGGGTAAGATTGATACTCCTCAGCGCCTGATGGATGTATCGAACCGGTAAACCGTCTCTCCCTCTTGCATGAGGTCAAGCCTGTCTCGGGCGATCATGCTAAGGTATTCAGGGCTAGTGCGTAGCAGGCGCTCTTGGCGTTCATGACGTTGCAGGACAGCCTTCTTGGCGAACAACTGAGTTTCAAGATCCTGGATCTCCGCGCGCATCTCATCTCTTTTGGAAGTCTCTGGAAGATAACGCATAGCGAGCGTCATGAGCACGATCAGCGCAATAAAACAGGTGAGCGCCCAGTTTAGGGAAACCCAAACGGGGCGCGCAACTTTCTGCTGTTGCTCCAAGAAACGGTCGCTCACTTAGACGAATAGCTTACCACCGAAGATCGCGTTGTCACCCAATTGTTCTTCGATTCTCAGCAACTGGTTGTACTTGGCTACCCGGTCAGTGCGGCAGAGTGAACCGGTTTTGATCTGTCCTGCGTTGGTCGCAACTGCGATATCAGCGATCGTCGTGTCCTCCGTTTCGCCCGAGCGGTGGGAGATCACTGCTGTATATCGGTTTTCCTTTGCCAGTTCAATCGCGTCTAAGGTTTCGGTCAGGGTGCCGATCTGGTTCACCTTAACGAGAATCGAATTCGCCACGCCGCGCTCTATGCCCTTGCGTAAGAAATCAACGTTTGTCACGAAGAGGTCATCGCCAACGAGTTGGGTGTTTCGGCCCATTGCATCCGTGATGGCCTTCCAGCCGTCCCAGTCGTTCTCGGCGCATCCGTCCTCGATGGACACGATCGGGTAGTTCTTCTGCAGTTCTTGATAGTAAGCGACTAGTTCGGCGGCGGAGCGGCGTGAGCCGTCGCTTTTCTTAAAGACGTACTGCTTGGAAGCGGCATCAAAGAATTCGGAGGAAGCCACGTCCAAGGCTATGAAGATTTCTTCACCCAGCTTGTATCCTGCTTTTTTGACGGCTTCGGCGATGGTTTCAAGGGCGTCCGATGCACTTTTGAGATTCGGCGCGAAGCCACCCTCGTCGCCGATTGCGGTCGAGAGCCCGCGGCCCTTGAGAACTCCCTTGAGGGCGTGGAAGATTTCGGTTCCCGCCCTGAGCGCATCGGAGAAGGTGTTGAATTTTTTGGGAAGAATCATGAACTCTTGAAAATCGATGGGCGCATCTGAATGGGCCCCTCCGTTCAAGATGTTCATCATTGGCACTGGAAGAACCTTTGCGTTTGGTCCTCCGATATATTTAAAGAGCGGAAGCTCTACTTGGTTCGCTGCAGCGTGTGCCGTCGCCAGAGAGACTGCCAGGAGCGCGTTAGCGCCCAGCTTGCTCTTGTTTGGCGTCCCATCGAGATCTAGGAGCATCTTGTCGAGCGAAACCTGGTCCAACGCATCATGACCTTCCAATTCGGGGGCGATGATCTCCTCCACGTTGTGCACGGCCTTTAGCACGCCTTTGCCGAGATAAACGGACTTGTCGCCGTCGCGGAGTTCGACCGCCTCATGCTCACCAGTGCTGGCACCGCTTGGAACTGCTGCACGGCCTACTGCGCCGCCGACAAGTTCAACATCCACTTCGACTGTGGGGTTACCACGGGAGTCGAGAATTTGGCGTGCGATGATGGTGGAAATTAGGGTTGCTGACATATGCTTCGTATTTTTGCGTGTGATAGTTTGTTGGGGCGAACGCGGCGTACAAGTTGCCTGTCCAGCCGCTTAGGATGCAATTCAATTTAAGGCTTAATCCAAGCGGAGATCTTCGTGATTTCAACCGGGCGGTCTGCTCCCTCGGTTGGCAAATCGACCGTCTCGCCGCACTTGTGCCCCAGCAGACTCTGCGCAATTGCGGCTTTGTAGGAGATGATTCCCTGTTCGGGGTTTGTGTCCCAGGCTCCCAAGATATGATAGGTATCAACCTGAGGGTCCTTCACCCCCTTGACCGTTACGGTCGTGCCGATTGAGACCTGCCCAGTGTCAGGGTTGGCGAAGTCGGTGCCCCTAGCCAGAGAGATGTCCCTCTCCATCTCCTGCTTGCGCCGCATCAAAACCCGCTGCATCTCCTTGGCCGCCTTAAACTCAAAGTTTTCCCGCAAGTCCCCGTAATCCCGTGCAATGGCGATTTCCTTGGTGTTTTCCGGGATCTTCTTGTTAACGACCTCCTCATACTCCATCTGGCGCCTTTCAAGACTTTCCCAAGAAACGATCAGTGATTCCTGCTTCTCCTCCCGTTCGCCTGAGATCAGGACTTCCAGTTCGGGGAAGCGCCTCACGAATCTGCCCAGGAGTGAGCGTTTGTTGAGATCCTCGAAGGTCGGAGTCAGCAGCAGCTTCCGCATCGCCTCGCGAACTTCTTCGACTTCAGCGTCTTTGATCAGATCCGGCAGGAGGGTCTGATCGTTTACGACGAGGTCATGGAGTTTGCGGTCGCGGTTTTCGTTGAATTGGTCGCGCTCCAAAGCCGATAGAATCGCGCTCATCACCCGCGGGTGAATCAGGGACTTGAAGTGCCCTTCACGCTCCTTTTTATCGCACAGCCACGTGAGGGCAGATGACGAAATGGAGTGATCCCTGATGGCTCGGTCCAGTGCGGTGTGCAGCTCCTCCTGTTTTTCGCGTTCCTGTAAAAGTCTTGCCGCCTCGGTCACGAGCCGCGTGCTTCCACGTGCGATGAGCTGCAACGCTTTTGCCGTCCATGCCTCGCCAAACGCCGTCGGGAAAGCGCTGATGATCCGGCGCAGTTTTGCAGCAGGAACCTCCTCCAGCAGTGACGACAGGGAACGCTGCTCATCGAGGAGCATGGAAGCAATGGTTGGGGCCTCGGCGCCAGCGTGCAAATCCTTAATCCTCTCCACCATTTCGTCCCGCTGGGTGAGCATCGTGAGCGCCTCGGCGGTCGCCATCTTTGAGTTCCTGCGAGCGGTTTCTTCGGCCACGGAAATAATCGACTGAAGCTGCGCCGTGGAATCTTTGAATTCCTCGAGCTCGCGCAGGATCCGCTCTAAAGCTGCGATTTGATCCTTGAGCTGGCGGGCGCTGGTGAACGCCTCGAGATGCTCCGAGGAGCGCGAAACGGCTTCCTCCCGGTAGACGATCGGCTCCGTTTTTTTTGTCGGCAATGAGAAGTGCCCGCTTTTCTTAAGAACCTTTTTTGCGCCGTCCCACCACTTTTTAAAGTCTGTTTCGTTGAAGACGGCTGGAACTAGTACCCGGTTGAGTTGGTCAACTGTGAGTTTGCCCGAATAGCTTGAGAGCACCGAGCGCACAAAGGCCTCAGCCTCATGCTGCGCCTCCTTTTTGACGCCTGCCAGGTCGAGTGCGATTCGAGCTAAGATATGCTCCCTCTCTACGACCTGGAGGGATTCCGCCGCATACTGAAGCTGCATCGAGTGCCCCTTCTTTGTCGCGAAATCGATGGTAATCTGATTGACGAGAAAATCGATGTTCGCGATTTGTCCAAAGCCCCAGTTCTTATGAAGCACGCAGGCCCCCGTTGTGAAGTGCTCAAGAATTCCGGCCACTGACTTTGAGATTTTACCGGCCTCAACCGCTTTTTGGATATCGGGGTTCATATTGGTAGCCCCTAAGCATACGGGGCCTTTTCATTAGGGGAAAGGGGGAATCAGTAAATGATTTGGTCCTCCCAAAATCCGGACGGTGCGCGCGGATTATTTGCTACAGCGGAGAAGCGTTTTTGTGAAAGTGCCTGCCGCAAAGGTGGATGCTGTTGAAATTAGGCCCTTGGCTCAGACGCCCTGCTCCCGCCACTCCACAACCCATGCCGGTAGCTGGCCTTCGTGTTTGGTGGCGATCAGGCGTTCAGTCGCCTGCATGTGTTGCTTGATCGACTCGTAAGTTAGCGGACCAAGAACTATCTCGCTCCCCTGAGCTCCGTCGCAGTAGCGGGACGCTTTGTTCACTGTGTCGCCAATCACCGTGTACTCCAAGCAGTCCTCGGCCCCGATAAACCCGTGCAGAACCTCGCCTGTGTAAACCCCAACTCCGAGTTCGCAATGGGGCAGTCCCGCGCTCCTGCGCCGTTCATTGACAACCGCCATCCGCCGCTGCATCTGGATTGCGGAACACACAGCCTTCCAAGCATGGTGCTCGTCAGGCTCCGGGCTCCCGTATACCGCCAGAATAGCATCCCCGATGAATTTATCGATGGTGCCGTCGTACCTGAAAATCTCCTCACCAAGAACGCTGAAGTAATCGTTCAGCATGTTGACGACCACCTCGGCGTCCAAGGTCGCGCTGGTTTTGGTAAAACCCCTCAGATCGGAGAGAAGGATGGTCACGTTTGACTTCTCGCCCCCGGGCTGCAAGCGGCCCTGCCTCGACTTCTCGAGCAGCCTGTCCCGGATCTTCGGGGAGAAGTTGGCCAGAAGGTGCTGAAGCGTCTGGTTGTTTTGGGCTATCTCGTTTTGCAGAAGCTGGTTGGCGACTGCAGAGGCTGCGTACTGAGCAACGGACAGGAGAAACTGCAGGTCGCCCTCCGAAAATGCATTTCGTCGCGTCGGATTGTCCACAAACAGCACGCCGATGCTCTCTCCCATCCAGACCAAGGGCGCATACATTCCAGTTCGGATCTTGATGGCGGCCATGCTCATCGAAATATCCCTTTGGTCCGATTCATTGTCCCCCCAGATGAATCCGTTCTGCTCCCGGGCCGCCCGCAAGATCAGCGTTCGGCTGATGGGCGGCGCGTCTGCGGGAATACTCGCTTGAAGCGCCAGCTTGCCGGTGAATGGGTCCTTGATCAGGAGCGCACCGCGGACCGCCCCTCGTGTAAGGTCCAGTACCCGATCCAAAATCAACTTGTACAGTTTGCTGAGGTCCTGTTCCGCCGCAAACTGCAGTGGCAGCTCATAAAGCATCTCGAGTCGTTTGCGCTGCTGCTCCGCGACGCCTTCGATGGGAAGCACGCCCTTTACATCAGCGCTCATCACCACGCCCACTTGAACCTCTCGCTCGGCCGGCGGCTGCTCTTCGGCGACTTTGAAGGAGAATTTTTCAGAGCTGACGTGAATCGGCATGTGGCCAAGCGTCACGGTCGTAGGGAGGGCCACGCGTACCGGGGTGGTGACCTGACTGGTATCGAGCCAAGTGCCAGCCGAACTGCCCAAGTCCTCGATGATGATGTATTCCTCTGAAATCTCGATCTTGCCGTGCCTTCGTGAAATTCCCTGCGAGGGGAGAACGATGTCGCAGCTCTCGTCTCGTCCGAGCACGTAGGCGCCCGGGTTGAGGCTGAAAAACATCTCCTGTCCATTTTCATCAATGGCTTGGAGCTGAATAATAGGTGCGGACATGTCTGTTCTTGGGTGAAGGATTCTGGGGAGCTGGAACAATTAAATCCCGTCGAATAGTGCGTTGATTTGGTCCGCGGTTTGAATGGCCGCCGCCTGGGCAGGGGTTAAAGCGAATTGATGCGCTGTGGTAAACGCAAGCAGCTGAATCGTGCTCAATGACTGGAGCTGCTTGCTTGTAATTGCCGTAAATTGGTCGGTTGAAAATCCACGTAGCTGGCTGGTGCCGAATCCAGTGAACGCCTGAGTGCTCAAAGATCCAATAATGGAGGGACTGATCACGTTTAAAACTTGGGTGGTCAGGCTGCGTACTTGGATGTTTGTCATTACCGCCAAATCCGAAGTTTCAAATGCGCTGATTTGATCGGTAGTAAATGCCGTGATACTCGCTGCCGACAGTGCGGGCACTTGCTCAGTGGTGAATGCCACGATCTGAGCGGTGCTTAGTAACCGCATGGAGGCTGTACGAAGCGCGCTAATCTGGGAGGTGTTAAGCACTGAGAAATCAACGCTTTCCAAAGCGGAAATCTGGGAACTCAAGACTGCATTTAGCTGCGTTGTGGTGAGCGCCGTGACTTGCTCGGTGGTTAACGATTGAATCTGGTCGGTGCTGAGCGTTTGGACTTGGGCAATGTTCAGACGCGAAATCTGCGCAGATGAAAACGCTCCGATCTTGGCCTCGCTAATGGCGCCAATCTGGAGAGTTGAGAGTAAATTTATCTGAGCGGTTTGAATGGAGCTTAAATGATCGCTGGTCAGGACATTGATCTGGGCGAACGTGATCGCCCGCACGCTCGCTGTGGTGAACGTCGCGATCTGTGCGGTTGAGAGGCTCGCAAAATCGCTGGTCTCGATTGCCGCAATCTGTGAGTAGGTTAGCGCCGATATGAAACGCGAGCTCAGGGTACTTGTTTGATCGCTGCTTAGCGCTACGATCTGGGCGCTCCCGAGCGCTCTAGCTTGCGTCGATGTGAATGCGCCTAACTGATCGGAGGAAATTACACTCAACACCCCGGCGCTCAATCCCGCCACGGCTGCTGAAGTCAGAGCACGGATTTGTCCTGTTGATAAGCTGCCGACG
>JBILUQ010000447.1:0-2715 GCA_044370935.1 Chthoniobacteraceae bacterium | reverse complement strand
AGCGCCTTCAGCGTGATCGCCCGCAGCGCCTCCGGGATGCGCTCGGCTATCGGCGTTGGAACTCCTCCTCCAACGCTGCCCGCAGCGACGGTGAGCGTTTCGATCTCCCCCTCGCGGACTTTTTCCACCACCTCCTCCACGGATTTGCCCGTCACCGGAGGCTGTTTTGTCAGAAGGGCGAACAAGATGCCACCCAACGAATAAATGTCCGACCGCTCGTCAAGTCCCGCGAACATGCCGGAGGCCTGCTCCGGCGACATATACTGCGGGGTCCCTTCGACGTATCCCAGCGTCTCCGGCTCAGGCTCGGTCGCATCCCTCTCGGTGCCGAGAACCGCCCTGGGTGAGGAACGCTTGGCGAGAACCTTTGCCAACCCCCAGTCCATCACCAGCACCTCCCCGTACTCGCCGACCATGATATTCTCGGGCTTTAGATCGCGGTGCAAGAAACCCTTCGCGTGCGCGAACGAAACCGCATCGCAAACCTTCCGAAACACATCCAACAGGCGCTGTCTGGTGAACGCGGCAATGGTCTCCGGATCGCGCGAGGACAAATCCTTGAGAATGGCCCGCAAGGTCCGCCCCTTCACCAGCTTCATGGAGTAAAAAGGCCGCCCCTGACTGTCCTTTCCCAAGTGGTGGACTGGAACGATGTTTGGGTGGGCAAGATGGGCAAGCACCCGCGCCTCCCTCAAAAATTGGGCGTCCTCCTTTTCTCCCTTCACAGTACTCACCTTGAGTGCAACCGCCCGTTCCAAAGCATGATCATCCGCTGCAAAGATTCGTCCCATGCCGCCGCGGGCGATTTCATTGCCGGGTAGGTAATCACCATCCTTGGGAAGCCGCTGATCCAGGAGCATTGCCTCGGCCTCAAAAGAAAACGCGATCGTCGAGTCAACGTCCCCGCTGAGTTCGGCAGCCGGATTCCGTTCCCCGTGGGAAGATACCGAATCAGAGCGAAGGTCAATCCGCCCGGTCATCTCTGGAGAATCGGGATAAGCAAGAGGAGGCCTCGCTTCATCGGGATTTGAGTGCGGCATTTCGTTCTTGGGAAGGGTGCGAACCGACAGCTATGAGGCGGATCTAAGGAAACGTCTATGCGTTGTCATACATGATACTTCCGTCAGTTGATATCAGGAAAATGAATAGCCTCCGGCACGCTTATCAGGCGCCTCCCGATATCTCGCAACTCTCTACCGCGCGAATCGCCTCAAGCGTCGATGCCGGATGAAGCTATCCATCATCTAAAAGACAAACTTCTCAAAGCTACGTTCTCCAACCCGGACAACGCCCGCGCCCTCTTTCAAAACCAGCGCCCCTCCGAACCCGTTCACACCGTCGACTGGAACTGTCTCGTCCTCGAATTCTCAACCTTTAGCGCGCCCCCGCGACGATGCCCCGCGAGCGGGCGGCGGGAATGAGGGCAAAAGCAAACTCTTGCCGACTCATCGCGCGTTGCCGCTCTTCTTCCACCGGCAGAATACGCACCGAGCTGAACGCCTTTTTGTTTCTACGCTCATAACGATCGAGACGCTGGCATAACGCCGCGGCATCGAGCCGGTCGCTCTTCACACCCTTGCCCCGCTCATCCCAATCTTGGGTTTATACAACGTAGTTCTTGATGCCGAGTCCCTCTAACCGGCGGAGCAAGTGAAACCCGAACGCACCCGCCTCATAACAGCTCACCACGTTCTGGGTGAGCTTCTGCTGTTTAACCACAAAGAGCATGAGCGCCTCAGGGATGGATTGATGGTTGTCATGGCCTTTAAAATCGCGGGATCTCGCGCCACTCGACAGCCTCGTGTCATCTATCATTTGGATAGCGTTTGTTACGCGGTCGCGGCTTTCCTTCACCGCGGCATCCGGCAAACCGACGATTATGATGCATGATTGCCACGGGACGCGCCGTTTACTTCAACCTCGTAGGCTTCCACCCCACACACCGCTGACGAATAGACCCGCACCAGCACACGCGAACCATTCCACGGGAATGGCGCGTCGTAAAAAATGCGTCTGTCCGGTCTTGGCGTGTGGGCGAGTCTGCGGGTGGGACGGCTTAGGCGAAGACGCCGGAGGCAGGCTTGCCTTGGTTGCCAACGGTCATGGGGCGTCCGCTGGGAGAGATGACCTCATCACTGAGGGGCAGGCCTGCAGCCCATCCGATGGTGGCGTGGAGATCACCCGGAGTGACAGGATTAGATTTTACGGAATGGCCCTTGTCGTCGCTAGCGCCGTAGGCATAGCCGCCCTTGACGCCGCCGCCCGCCAGCACGCTGGAGAAGACGATGGGGTGATGGCCGCGGCCGCCTCCTTCGAAGGAGGGTTTGCGGCCGAACTCAGTCGTGATAACGACGAGGGTGCTGGAGAGCAGACCGCGCGAATCGAGGTCGCTGACGAGTGCGCCGAAAGCCTTGTCGAGTTCGCCGCCACGGTCCTCCATGGCATCCTCGAGATCCTTGTGCATGTCCCAGCCGCCGCTGTGGACCTCAATAAAACGCACCCCGTTTTCAACGAGACGGCGTGCGAGCAGGCAGCCTTGGCCGAAGCGATTTTTGCCGTAGCGTGCGCGCAGATCAGCCGATTCGCCGGAGAGGTCGAAGGCCTTGAGCTCGGAGCTTTTCATGAGCGCCATGGTGGAGTCGTAGAAGTCGCTGTAGGCGCGAACGTTTTCATCCGTGGCTTTTTTGAGGTAGCTCTCGTTGATCTTCGAAAGCA
>JBILUQ010000423.1:0-2719 GCA_044370935.1 Chthoniobacteraceae bacterium | reverse complement strand
GATGCTCGCCGAGCAGTTCAAGGTAGGTGGTGGGTGTGTAATCCGTGCCCTGCTCGGCGGGAAAAAGGTACGGCGCGTGAAAGCTGAAATAGTTCAAGATGCCGATGAACCGCCGTGGCGCCACCGGTTCGGCGGCGAGCGCGGCGTGCATCGCGTCAAGCCAGGGCAGGGCCAGGGCGACCCCGGTGCCTTTGAGGAAGGTGCGGCGAGAGAGCGATCGGCGTGTTGTGAAGGTGACGTGTTTCATGGCGGGGATCACTTGTGGAGGAAGAGGCGGCTTTGAATCACTTCGTGCAGGAGATCGCGCAGGCCAAAGTCCCCCGGGCGGGTGCGGGAGACGATTTCCGTGACGACCTCTCGGTCCGCAAACTGCGGGGTTGCCCCCGTGAGATGTGCGATGAGCTTTTCCACCACACAACGGGCGAGTTGCTCGGGATGTGCCAGCAGGAGCTGCTTGAACTCGTCGATGTCGCGAAAGGCCCGTCCGTCGGCAAGCGTGTAGCTCGGATCGACCGCGGGGCCATTGATGTAGTGGCGGATGTCGGTGCCCGGAATCTTCACGATGGCGTCCTTCGCTTTTTCCGGGATCGCACGGTAGCTGGTCCGCCAGCGACCGATGACGTCGAAGTTCTCCAGGGCAAAACCGGGCGGGTCGAGCTTGGCATGGCAACCGGCGCAGGTCGGTTGATCGCGGTGTTTGGCCAATTGTTCGCGAATGGTGGTGGCGCCCCGGATGTCAGGCTCGAGCGCGGGCACGTCCTTGGGAGGCGGAGCGGGCGGGGCTCCCAGGATGCGATCGAGCACGTAGGCTCCCCGCACGACGGGCGAGGTGGAGGTGCCGTTTGCGGAGACTTTCAAGACGGCGCCCTGCGTGATGAAACCACCGCGGTGTGAATCCACCGGGAGCGGGACGTGGCGGATGTGATCGCCCTTCACACCGGCTATGCCGTAGTGCTCGGCCAGCCGCTCGTTGAGCATCACAAAATCGCTGTGGACGACATTGCGGACGCTGAGGTTGTCGCGCAGCAGCGCTTCGAAGAACGCCTCGCTCTCGCGCAGCATGCTCTGCTGGAGGTACGGCTCAAACTCGGGGTAGAGCTTGGTGTCGGGCTGGGTGAAGTCGATCTCGCGCAGGTTCAGCCAGCCGCCAAGAAAGGTTTGGGTGAAGCGCCGGGACTTCGGGGACGCGAGCAACCTCTCCGTTTGTGCGCGCAGCGTCGCGGGGTTCGAGAGTGAGCCCTGGGCCGCCAGCCGGAGCAGTTCCTCGTCGGGGGCGCTGCTCCAAAGCGCCAGGCTCAGGCGGGTGGCCAGCGCGAAATCATCGAGGCGCCCTGGTTTTTCCTGGAGAAAGAGAAACGCTGGCGAACACAGCGCCATCTTGTAGGAGGCCCGGAGCGACTCATCGAAACGCCTCCCGTCGCGCTGCTGCTGCTGGAAGAGCGCCAGATGCTCGGCCACTTCCTGGTCGGTCGCCGGCCGGCGGAAAACCCGGCCAAGAAAACCGCGCAGTAGCCGGACTGCATCGGCATCGGGCTCTCGGGAATACGGACGGAGGTTTTTCTCGGGCTCCGCGGCGTTTTCGGGCACGAGCGGCAGGTCGCCGTAAAGCATGCGATGTCCGGCGGGAGGCCACGCCTCATAAAGCGGGCCCTCGATCTCCACCCATTCCACCACCGCGCAGAGTCCGCGCTCCATCGGCTTTTCCATGGCCGTCTCCGGCACGATGCGATGCGGCGCGACGTAGAGCGTGTGTCCCTCGGGCACCGTGGCCTCATAGGTAAACTCGCCGAATTCCGACGGGCTCATCTCGTGAAACTCCTCCCCGTTCGTGGCGCTGGAGGGCGACTGCCCGGTGAGGGCCAGCTTGAGCATGATGTTTCGGTCCGGACGGGCGCGGTCGGCCGGTTTGGCCAGATGGCCCTCCTTCGTGATCATGGCCCGCGCACGCACGCGGAATCGATAGCGCTCGTACGGCACGGGAGGCGACCACGCGCGGAGCGTCCCGTGCGCCGGCGAGTTGCCGCCCCAGTAAATGGCCAGGAATCCTTCGGGCGATACGGCCCACGCACCCGTTTGAAAGCCGTGGTTCCAGTCGTGCCACGTTTCGGAATAGTCGAGGCGGGTCTTTGCGCGGGTGGGCGGCGGCGTCGTCACGGTAGCTGCGTTGAGAGCGCGGTCGGCGGTCTGAAGGTAGCGTTCCAAGTGCTCGGTGGAGAGGTTGAGCGCGGCTCCGATGTTCTCGAAACCACCTGCCGTCGGATCTTGCGGCAGGAGTCCTTGCAGCGCCGTGTCCGTGCCCAGCAGATCATGCAGCGTATTCGCGTACTCCGCACGGTTCAGCCTGCGAAACACGACCCGCCCATCGCGTTGCTGCCGCTCCAGCGAATCCCGGTGCAGGTCCCCGCGCAAGGCCGTGAGAAAGTTGTGGCGCAGTTCTCCCGGCGGGCGGGGTTTCCGCTCGGGCGGCATCTCGTCCTTATCCAGCAGGTCGAGAATCCTCGTCCAAAGCTGTTGATTCCCGGCATCCGCGGGATTCCAAGGGAGTGCGGCCAGGTCGAGTCCGCCTTTCTTCTCGTCCGCGTCGTGGCAATTCAGGCAATGCGCCTCAAACATCGGTTCGAATTGGGCGCGCCCGCCCGGGGCGGCGGCGATCTCGCCGGTAAGCAGGGGCAGCGCAAGGGCCATCCACCTCGGGTCCAATCTGGAGAGTCGGCGGATC
>JBILUQ010000421.1:0-2734 GCA_044370935.1 Chthoniobacteraceae bacterium | reverse complement strand
CCTTCATCCGGGCTGCGCTTCACCTTCCATAAGTGCTCGGTGTCCTCGATCCGCAACCGCACTACGCCACTTTCTGAATCGAATTCGCACTCGGTTACCTTCCAGTTCAGGCCCAATCCCAACAATTCATGAAACAGCTTCTCGGGTGTGACCCCCTCTTCTTTACCTCCGCTGTCCACCGAAACCAGCGAAGAACCAAACCTCTCCGCCCTGGACGCCGAACGGTATCTTAACGAACGTGCAAAGCGCGGCAGGGAGGTGGACATCAACGCCATACTTGCCAAGGTTCCAGATACAGAGCCCGAACCGGAGGATAGGATCGGCTCGGATGCAGACGATCCTTAAGCTGATGCAGTTGAGAATCCACGGCAAGTCTTCCGGGTCTTTAGCGCGCAAGTCCGAAAAGTGCCAACGTGTCTGTCCTTGGACGGACACCTTTGCTCCGGCGCTCCAGACGGACTACACGCTCATGACGACGTCTGAGCTGCATCACCGGGGCGCAGAAACTTTTCTAAAACTACACTCTCTGCCGGTGCTTGCTAGGCGTTGTGCCCGTGTATTTGCGAAAGACGTGGCAAAAGTAGGGGGCCGAGGTGAAGCCGCACGCGGCGGCGATATCTTCGAGTTTGCGGTTCGTGGTGCGTAGCAGGTCGGTGGCGGCTTCGATGCGCCGGCGTTGTAGCCAGTCGTTGGGGCTCATGCCGGTTTCACGTTTGAAGTTCGCGAAAAGTCGCGCACGGCTGGTGCTGGCATGAGTCGCTAGAGCGTCCATAGAGATCGGCTCGGAAAGGTGGCGATCCATGTGGTCGATGACATGGGCGGACATGCTGACGTGCGCGGCGGGCCTGGAT
Organism: Chthoniobacteraceae bacterium; assembly: GCA_044370935.1. Classification (GTDB taxonomy): domain Bacteria; phylum Verrucomicrobiota; class Verrucomicrobiia; order Chthoniobacterales; family Chthoniobacteraceae; genus Chth-196. The sequence goes on along the minus strand of JBILUQ010000421.1, from coordinate 1,883 downwards.
TGCTCGTGCTGGCGCGCGGTTTCGAGGATGATCGAGGCTACGATCAAGCGCACAGCGGCGAGCAGGCCATCGGTCTTTTTGCCCGCTGCGTGCTGGCGGATGAGGGCGTGCAGCGTCTTCGCCAAATGCCGCGTGCCCGCGAGCATCGGGACGGGGTCAGGTTTGCGTTGCTCAAAGTGGTTGGCGAGCCATTCGCACTCCCGTTTGTTAAACAAGGCGGGCCGCGAATGATTCGATGGAGTAAAAACGATGGCGCAGAGCCTGGAAGGCAGGCGCACATCCTTCTGCCCTCGATGCACCGTGCCTGCAGGGATGACTAGGATCTCGCCACCGCGCAACTGCACCTTCCGCCCGCCGCGAAACTCGTAGCCAGTGCTGCCGCTGAGCAGCAGAAGAATTTCGTGGCCGTCGTGTGAGTGCCAGCTCATGCGTCCTGCGCTGAAGCGATGATTCGCGGAGATGTAGTCCACCATCGGCAAGCCCAGCTCTTTGCCGGATACCAGCAGGTCTTTTACGGGGAGCGGATTGATGAACGTAATTCTCTCGGTTGGGCCGCGTGCCATGACGGGATTTAGAAATAGTCTCGCTCAACTAATATGAATACCAATCCCTAAGACAAGCAGCATCGGGGCACTTAAGATGATACACATGCCCCCCCCGATCTTCGTCTCCCTGATTTACTCCACCGGATACTCGTCCCCTGCGGCTTGCTCCTCGCTCCACTGGCCGCGCTGCATTCGGCCGAGCCAAAAGCCCCACCTGCCGTTCCCCTGCGTCAGAAACGCGTGAAGGACTGACCGCCTACGACGACGCCCGCCACCGCGCTGTGCATTACTCCACGATACTGCTCCCGCTCCACTGAGTTTCGTCTCTCGCACCAAACACGCTTTACCTTCAACCATCACACACCGTCCTGAAACCCACCACAGCAGGAGACACCATGAACAAAACCAAACACCACGCGAACCAGCAACCACAACCGGGTTCACCGAACTTCGTTACCCGCCGGCACTTTCTTCAAAGCGCTGCTGCCCTCGGCACCTTGGCCGGAGCGACCGCCAGCGCGGTGGCGGCGGATGACGCGAGGAAGGACAAATCCCGGACGCCACTGAGCCAACCGCTCGGCCAGGATTATGTGGTGGTCACACAGGTGCCGGATGCGAACCACTTCATTCACGATCCGGCCCTGACCATCCTGCCGAACGGTTGCCTCATCGTGGCTGCGCCGGTCTGGGGGCGGAAAAACAAAACCCGCGCAATCTTCGTCTCGCGCAGCAAGGATGGAGGGAAGACGTGGACCAAGGTCTGCGAGAAGCCGTGGTCCGAGGCCACACTCTATGTCCATGAAGACCGGCTCTACATGTTCACCCAGATCGAGTCCTTCAAGGGCGTTTGGGTCAGCGCCAGTGATGACGAGGGCACAAGCTGGACCGAACCGGTCGAGGTGATCAAGGCCGATGCTGCGCGCAAACATTGGAACATTCAGCTTGGCATGGTGGTTCAGGACGGGTGGCTTTACTGGGGCAATGGGCGCGCCTTCGAAGACATGGGAGTGGTGGCATGCGAACTGAAGAAAGGGCTGCTCAATCCGGAGGCGTGGATCGCGTCCGAGCCGGTGGTGATGCCGATCCCGCAGGAGATCATGTCGGGCACCTTTAGCGATGGATCGCCCATGCGCTGCCTCGAAGGCAACGTCGTCAACGTGGGCGGCAGGCTGCTCGTCATCGCCCGCGCGGTGATCAATCGTTACGCCACAGCGAACATGGCCGCCGTGTTCGATGTGACGCGGGAGGGCCGCACGCTCAAGCTCACCTTCACGCAGCTTTACCCCGTGCCCGGCGGTCAGTGCAAATTCCACATCGTTTGGGATGAACGCTCGCAGT
>JBILUQ010000478.1:0-2739 GCA_044370935.1 Chthoniobacteraceae bacterium | reverse complement strand
ATGCCGAGAAGGCTGAAATCAAGAAGGCTTTCGACGCTGGTGAAACCGCTCTGAAGGCTCTCGACACCAACAACGACGGGAAACTGGACGACGCGGAACTCGCCGTCGTGAAAGCACCGACTCCTCCCACCAAGGAGAAGAAAAAGAAAAGCTAGCCTGGAATCTTCCATCCGTCGCAAGTTCGGCCTCTCTACGGACAATCGCAAAATCCCACCTGCCGAGCAAGGCAGTGCACAGATGATGGTAGAACTCTATCGGGAACTCCGTGCGCCCGTGCGCCCGTGTGCCACGCTGTCTTGTTCCGCTGGCACGAATCACTCATGAATGGCAGTCGCTATCTCGCCGACAGCGGCAACTACCGCACCGGCTCCGATCCCATGCAGGTCGGGTCTGGCCCACTGCACAGGCCCACTGCACAATCCCAAGGTGCATTTTGAGGCACCGCCATCGTCATTAATGACCGCAGAGATGAAGCGCTCCATGCAGTGGTTCGCCGCGGCCAAGAAAGGGTTTATTATTCAAACTGCCCCACAGTCCCGTCTATGCGTCGTAATGATACCTGAGCTGAGCGATGAGAATGCCGCCCTCCACCGCTTTGTATATGATCCTATGTTCGGAATCTATTCGGCGAGACCAGTATCCACGAAAGGCGTGTTTAAGTGGTTCCGGTTTGCCAATACCGGAATGAGGATTTCGGATAATATCTTTTAAGAGTTCGTGGATTCTTTTAATGGTCTTTGAATCCGAGGATTGCCAGAAGGCATAATCTTCCCAAGCTTGGGGAGAGAATGTTAGATTCACGAATTAAGATCAATGGATCGTGTGATACCTTGTCCATTTTCTAAGGAATGAATGGAGTCCAGAAGACGCTTTGCATTAGCCGGAGAGCGTAGCAAGTATGCAGTTTCTTCGAGTGCTTCAAAGTCTTCTAGGGAAAGCATGACGACGGATTGATCTCTATTTCTTGTAATGATGACAGGAGAGTGGTCATTGCAGACTCGGTCCATGGTCGATGCCAGATTCTCACGAGCTGACGTGTACGTGATCGCGTCCATATGGACAGCATGCCGTACAGTCTGATTGACGTCAACGCTTCCTTTCACAGGAAACGTTTTTCTGGAGGAGTCTGACGCCGAAGCTCACCCACGCCCGTGTTTTGCTTCAGCCCGAATGCGGGGACAGGCAATCTGTTCTCCGGGCACACTCCGCAGCCCGACCCACATTGCCCTGCTGGAGGGCCGGGAGTTCGAGAGTTTTGAGCTGACTGAGCGCCCCTTTAGCGCGCCCCGCGACGACACCGCGCGCGCGAGCTGCGGAAACGGGGCCAAAAGAAAACTCCTATCATTTTGATGCAAAGAGCTACGAACTGCAGCCATTACTGCAGCCATTGGCAGGCAGTGTTTTTTATGCCGAAACCAGCTCAAGCGCACAGCCAGATGCCAGTTTCGCGTAGGACTGCATTGGCTACTGGACTCGGTTAGGGCCCAATCTCTTTCGCTTTATACTGAACCCCAGACTTACCGCTGAAATGCGCGTCCTGTGTCCAGAGCGTAGCACTGTGCTTCTTCGCAATCGTGTAGATCACCGAATCGGCAAACGCCAAGCCCTCTTCCAAACCCACCGATGCGGCCTCCATGGCTAGGTCTGCATCCAAATCAATCACCGTCCCCTGCTGCATCGCCGCTACTGCGGAAAAAGCATCGTCTTCACCACGCTCCCTCAAAACCACCTTGAAAACTTCGTAGATACACACTACGGGAACTACGAGAAGCTCAGCGTCCTCGATAGACTCCGCAAAAAAATCCGCTGTCGGCTCATCCGCGAAGTATGCCAGCCACCCTGAAGAATCCACCACATTCATAGGCGGTCACCATCCCGGGTAAACGAGGTGTCAATCCCCTTCAAATATCCACGAAGGCTGCGAACCTCCCGCATCGGAATGATTTCAATTCGATTTCGGAAAGCAACCACCTTGGCCTTCTCTCCAGAGCGCAGCCCCATCGCTTCGCGAATCTTCTGAGGGATAACGACTTGAAATTTTGGAGAAATCGTGACGGTTTCCATGCGTCATACGGTATCCCGATCGATCGGCTCATCAATTGAGATCTTCCCTGTCTCCTCGCAACGAAGTTCGGCACAGTGATCTTCGTAGGCGGTACTTGCATTGGGCCAGTGTCCAGTCCGAGGGCGTGCGTCCAGTCCAAGGGGACAGGCACTTTCTCTCTTAAGCGAGGATGATCTCATGAAGTCACGCCGCTTTGATGATGCCATCGCCACGGGCTGCTGGTATCTCGACCTGCATCCCAACAAAACCGTGGCGGGCAGCGCCAATGACTTCGACCCCAGAAAGGTGCAGCCGGAACCCTATGACATCCCATATCGTTCACTGGTCCCGCAGTAGATCGAGAACCTGCTCGTCGCCGGGCGCTGTCACAGTGCAACGCGGGGAGCCCATGCCTCCACACGCGTGACAGTCACCGCCATGGCCATGGGCGAGGCTGCCGGAGTCGCCTCCGCTATGGCGCTGAGGGACAAAACCAGCGTGGCGTTGCTCAGTGGCGTCAGAGTCCGCGAAGCGCTCGCCAAGCAAAATGCCGGGCCGTTCACGGACGCCTAATCGCCGACACTCTGAATTTGAATACTCGTCCAAGAAACCCTTCCTCCCGGTCCTCACCACCCTGCTGCCCGCGCAGCTAGCCCGACTTCGCGGACTCGAGTGAAAAAGCGGCTATTTTCGAG
>JBILUQ010000420.1:0-2749 GCA_044370935.1 Chthoniobacteraceae bacterium | reverse complement strand
GCCGCGACTACCGCCTCACGGATGTAAAAGGTAAGGTGGTGAAGGAGATTCTAGCGTGACGGATGAAGTGATAAGATTTTCCTTTTTGCCCCGTTTCCGCAGCTCGCGCGCGCGGTATCGTCGCGGGGCGCGCTAAAGGCTGGCGACGAGTCAATCACTGCCTGGGCTCTCCGCGCACTCACCGACCATGAGGGCCAACTTGCCGGCGTACCCGCAGAGCCTGTTCTCGCATCGCTGAAATCTGGAGACGCGCGGATCCGGCGCGAGGCCATTGTGGCTCTCTCGAAACTCCGGAAGCCCGAATGCACTTCGGCCGTTGCTCCCTTGCTGGCGGACCCGGATCCCATCGTTGCCCACACAGCGATGCAGGCATTGCGTCAACTGGACGATGGCAGAGCGTGCTTCGGTTTGCTCGATGGCAAATCAGCCGCTCCAGAGCTTCATGCAGGAGCCATGCACGTCCTGAGCGTCTTGCATCGTACCAATGTCGTCGACGGCCTGCTTGAGCGCCTTGCCAAAACCACCGATGCCACCAAGCGCAAACCTCTGCTCACGGCGCTCTGCCGGTTGTCGGCTGTCGAAAACCCGGACTGGAACCGAGGCAGTTGGGGTACGCGCCCCGATTCCCGCGGGCCCTATTTTTCACTCGCCGAATGGAGCGAAAGCAAACGCATCAACCAAGCCCTGCTCGCGACGCTCACCGCCGCGGATGCTGAGGAATCAAAATTTCTGAGTTCAGAGTTTGCCCGCCACCGGATCAAGCCGGGCGATGCCACCGCAAAACTGGTTGGTCTGGTCAAAACGGACGCTTCGTTGATGCCCACACTCGCCCGGCAGTTCGCGCAACAAAATGAGAGCGCTCCGGCGGACGCCTTGCCGCTGCTGATTGCGCTCGCCAGGGATCCAAACGCGAAAGACAGCGACCGCGCCCAGGCCATCAGGGCGCTCACCAATGTGGACGATGCCGCCGCTCTTGAGACCAGCGTCCTCATGCTGGGCGCCCTTCACAATGACTGGCTCAAACGCACGTCGGAGGGCCGCTATGAAATCGAAGGTGCCCGGGGGGTAGTTTTTTCAACTCAACCAAACTCGACAACCAGCACGCCGTGTTCGAGAAAATCGCAGCCGCAATGGACGGTAAAACCGCGGTTTTTGCGGACGTCGCTTTGATTAAAATCGCTGGACGCAAGTTTGGTTCACCCGAACCCCGCGATGCCGCAAAGCTTGCCATCGCAGCCGGACTCGAGGAATCAAAGCGCTCTTTGCAAATCATGGAGGCCATGCGCCTCAGCGCGGACGGATCCATCGCCGAGCAGTTGCTCCCATTGCTCTCGAGTCCTGACGCGGAAGTCTCCAAGTCAGCCAAGCAGACCTTTGGGGCACTCAAGATCGACCCGACCAAGCTCGTTTCCACCGAGGCAGCACAGACCATCGCCAAGATGAAGACGGCCGACGTCGTCGCCGCCATCACAAAGCTGAAGGGCGACTCCAAGCGAGGGGAACAACTCTTCACCCAACAGGGATGTGTGGCCTGCCACACCGTCAAGATAACCGATCCGCTCAAGGGTCCTTACCTTGGAAACATCGCCAACACATACCAGCGCCACGATCTCGCCGAGAACATCCTGGATCCGAGTAAAACCATCGCCCAGGGATTCGCCATAAACACGATCACACTCAAAAATGGAACCGTTCACACGGGCTTTGTCACCTTTGAGGGGGCCGATAATGTGGTGTTGCGAAACATCGCGGCACAAGAGACCAACATCAAAACAGCCGACATCGCAAAGCGCGAAAAGAGCGGAACGATTTCGCTGATGCCGACGGGCCTGGTTGGCAATCTGACCCTGGTGGATTTCGCGAGCCTGCTCGACTACCTCGAGTCCCTCGCGCGGGAACAGGATAAGAAATAGATCCTCCGTCGCAGGCACCCATATGCACCCCCCATTTCCACCGCCTTCGCGGAGTTCAGTTCTTCCCGTCATTGTCGCACTGGCGGCGTGCTGTTCATATCATCCGGGTGGCCGCTCCATGGTGCCCTTACTGAGCCGTCCCGTGCCAGTCCGGGCATTCCTTTCCAAAGGTGATGGGAAACGCGGGGTTGAATGGGTATACCTTTGTCAAAGGCATAACGCCTGTTGTCGCCCTTTCCATACATGTCCCTCAAACAAGCCCATGCCTCCAAACGCTGCCGAGGCGCCCGCCTATTTTTCCAACGGCTTGGTGCGCTCGTCTTTTTTGCCCCATCCTTGACGCCCTCTTCCGGCCGCGCTCAGGAAACGGCGGCGGTCCTGCCTGCCAAGCACCAAGCCTTGCTGAAGGAACACTGTTTTTCATGTCATGACGCGGAAAAGCAGAAGGGGAAATTCCGCATCGACACCCTCGCTTTTTCGATCACGGACAACCTGGGCGCCGAGCGCTGGCAGAAGGTTCTCAATGCCCTGAACTCCGGAGAGATGCCTCCGGACGACGAAAAGCAGCCGCCCAGCGCCGCAAAGGCCGATTTTCTCGAGGACTTGGCAAAGGTCATGGTGGAGGCACGCCGGAATCTTGCCGATACCCAGGGCGTCATCGCCATGCGCCGTCTCAACCAACGCGAGTACGGCAATACGCTCCGGGAGCTGCTCGGAGTGACAATGAATGTCAGCGAACTGCCGTCGGACAAAAACGCGTCGGGATTCGACACCGCCGGCACAAATCTTTTCATGTCCGGCGACCAGTTCGAACAGTACTTGGACATCGCCAGGGA
>JBILUQ010000419.1:0-2750 GCA_044370935.1 Chthoniobacteraceae bacterium | reverse complement strand
GTCTGGCACCCAAAATCCATTTCGGCCCTGTCGAGCGACGTACGGTTGAATGGCGCGAGCAGCGCAATGCGCAGACCACTCTGGGCGAGTTGGAAGAAATCCCCCGGGTCGATCGCAGAACGGCAGATGCTCGATTCAACCAGCAGCAGGCATCGGTGCAGATTCCTCGGGTTTTGTCGCGCGACCCAGTCACGCACACCAAGCATGGAATCGGTGTCCTCAACTTCAGCGTGTTCGGCGAGCAGTGCAAGGACCAGGCTACTCCGGCTTGAAGGGTGTGGTTCCGCGACTAGCACACTCCAAGAATCAAGGCGGCGGCTTGAAAAGTACCCGCCATCGGGAGAGCGCGGGTCGAAAGCTTGCACGTTTGAAAGGCCAAACTTCGCGGTAAACCAAAAGGTGGAACCGACGCCCGGGTTGCTGCGCACCCCAATTTGCCCGCCCATGCGCAGCACCAGTTGTTTGCAGATCGCAAGCCCAAGCCCCGTCCCTCCGTAACGCCGCGTGGTGGAGCCGTCCGCCTGGCTGAACGCTTGAAACAGGTGCTGCTGAGCTTCGGTCTCGATCCCGATGCCCGTGTCTTGAATTTCCAAACGCAGTGTGACCCTGTCATGAGGGTCAGAGTCGCTGTCTTCTATCCGGCATGATAAAACAACCTCGCCTTCTTTGGTGAACTTGAGGGCGTTGCCAAGCAGGTTCATGAGAATCTGCCGCAGGCGCCCCGGATCACCTCGCAACCAGCGCGGAACCGAGGGTTCGCACAGCACTGCGAGGGAGAGCCCTTTTTGATGCGCTTTTTCCGCGAGAAGATCGGTGGCGCCATGGACCACGGATTCAAGTTCGAAATCGATGGTTTCAAACGAAAGCATCCCAGCCTCGATTTTTGAGAAGTCCAGCACGTCGTCCAAAATCGTGAGCAACGCATCCGAGCTGAGCGCGATGGTTTGCGCGAAATCGCGCTGGCGGGCTGTGAGGTCCGTATCCAGAAGAAGTCCGGTCATGCCAATGATGCCGTTCATCGGGGTGCGGATTTCATGGCTCATGTTGGCGAGAAACTCGCTTTTGAGCTTGGCTGACCGTAGCGCGGCGTCTCGAGCGCCTTCCAGCTCGACCTCGGCCCGAACCGCTCGCGAAACATCCAGGCCGATGGCCGCAAGGAAACGACCGCCGTCCGCCATATGCAGGGGAAAGCGAAACACTCGCCAATGGACTGTCGCGCCGTTGGAAAGCGTAAACTCCTCCACTACTCTTTTGGTAAGCCCGGATTGGAGCACGTCACGCTCGAGATCGGCGATCTCCCCCGCGAGCGAAGCCGAGCGGATGGTTGCGTCAGTCTGGCCAGCGAGCAGATGTAGCGGCTGTTTTACCAAATCTGCAAAGGTGTGGTTGGCCGCCAAGTAATGACCCTCGGCGTCTTTGATGTAAACGAGGGCCGGGGCGTGTTCCAGCAGTTGAACAAGGCGCTGGATAATTTCAAGTGGTGAACTGGGAGTCTGCAAAACCTCGTTTTGCGCGGGAGCCGGTGCCACCTCAAAGTCAGGGTCAGATATCGAGGCCGATGGCTGTGGCGAATCCGTTTGAGCTGGCTTGTTCAGGAGCAAGGAGATGAGCAGCCCGAGCGCGATTAGCGATTCAGCGCCAACGACGGCGGAGAGGTGTGTGGCGCGCGACGAGAGTGCCTCGGGAAACGCGCCGCCGGTGGACGCGCCTGAGGCAGTAACGGCGGTAGAAGCAGCTAACTGCAGGTCACTCAGTTGGAGAAACAGCCATCCGCCAGCCACGCAAAAGACGGCGAGAAACACCGGCAGCAGGACTCGAGTTCGGTTTGCACGCATGCGAGCAAAGACTATTAGCAACAGGCTTTCTGTGCCCCTATCAAGGCAAAAGAAAGCCCCCCGTTTTGTGCCACAAAACGGGGGGCTTCGGGGGTTGGAGGGAAATCTCCGGAAAACTAATTACTTCACCTTGGCTTTTAGATCCTTGCCCGCGGAGAAGCGCACGCCCTTTGAAGCCTTGATCTTAATCTTTTCCTTGGTTTTTGGATTCGTTCCCACACGGGCCTTCCGAGTGGTGACCTTGAACGTACCGAAGCCAACCAACTGAACCAGATGGTCCTTCTTAAGACCGGACTTGATGCCATCGATTACTGCTTCGACAGCACGTTCTGCGGAAGCGCGAGTGGTTTCTTTGCCAAGGTTTTTTTGTACGGCTGCGACGAGGTCGGTTTTGTTCATAGGGGTTTGTAACTGCCTGGGGTATGGATTGTGTTTAGGGGGAAAGACGTTAATCCTCGGAAACTCAGTAGGCGTTTGCCAAAGCGCTCACACAGCGTCAAACAAAAATTACTAATATTAAAACAAAACAGAGGTTAGCTTTACTCGCGCCGCATTTATGGCACGGATTTTCGCGCGGCATAATGCCCCTCTACAAAGTCTAGTCGAGCGAACCATGGAAACGCGCATTCAACAGTACGCCGCCGCAACTCCAAACATCGCGGAAACCGCTTTCATCGCGGCCAATGCAACGCTCATCGGGGATGTGGCGATGGCCCCCGAATCCAGCGTTTGGTTCCAGTGTGTTCTCCGTGCGGACCTCCATCATATCGTGATTGGCCCGCGTTCAAATGTGCAGGATGGTGCTGTGATTCACGTGGCGGATAATTTTGGAACAACGCTCGGCCAATCCGTGACGGTGGGGCACGCAGCCGTACTGCACGCCTGCCAGATCGACGACGAAGTGCTGGTGGGAAT
>JBILUQ010000165.1:0-8709 GCA_044370935.1 Chthoniobacteraceae bacterium | reverse complement strand
CTTTCGTTCCAAACGAAGAGGGCAAGCTCATCTCCATATCCAGAAAAGGATCGGTTCTAAAACACGACCTGATCACCGGAGGAACGCAAACCGTCATGCGCGGCTTCAAAACGCAGGAAGAGGTTTTGATAACCGCCATCTCACCGGATGGAAAAATCCTGGCACGAGGCCTTAAACCAAACGCCTCAGGAAGAACCACCCCAGAACATCCTACCTATTTCACAGATTTGATCCGACTGGACTCCGGAACAATCTTTGCGCGCGTCAGAACTGATGAGACCCTCCTGATGGGACTTGGAGGGAAACGTCCACGTCTAATCTTCAGCCCGGATAGTTCCCTGATCCTGGTGCTGGGACCGAATCAGGGATTACAGATGCTCGACGCATCCACGGGGACGATACTCTGGACACTAAAAATAACCTCTCCACTGATGGCCGGTTTTTCAAAATCAGACGGATCCCTCAAGGTTGTCTCCTCTGCTCCTGCGGAGATTCTCTCACTAGACCCCCGTACGGGAGGAACCGTCGCCGAGAGCATTAAACTAAGCGATAAAGTAACCGACAGAAAAATACTGCAGATTACAGCAGACTCTGATTTTAAGGCGCTTTTCTATCTCACTAAAAACACACTCTGCAAAGCTGACGCAAGAAGTGGAGCGATTATTTATCAAACCAATTTGCCACGTGAAAACAGCATTTCGGTCCAGTACATTGACTCCCTTCAGCTGATACTCACCCTCACTCCCATATCCGAGCAATCCGCAACCGTCTACGTCTGGGACGGGCAGAGCGGCGCACTCGTGAAATCGATTCCCGTAGAAATCCCTCGTGACGACTACCGCGAATGGAAGTTGGACTCGGATCCTAACCAGAGGCAGTTCGCGTTATCGCGAAGCTCCACACTAAAAACATGGACACTGAATCGTCCCTCCGAAACAGCCTCTTTTCCCATCCCAAATCCTGCTTCGACTGGCTTCACGTTCTTGGGTTCGCCGAATAAAATCGTCCGTCAGGCGGTTCCCGTGAAAAACAAGAATGGACAGAACAGCGCAGAGGTCGTTTCCACAAATTTAGAGACACAGATCTCCGAACCGTTGGAGCTGTTTAAAAAGCTCACCAATAATTCCACCCTTTATCTCTCGTGCAACCGAGATGGTACACGGATCGCGTCTGTAATAGCTGCCATGGGTTCCAGACCAACGCTGAGCATGGTCTCATCCGAGGGTGCTGTTTTGACCCAGATTTCAGAAGGCATATCCATAAATCCCCTTCCCTATCATTTTGCACTTAACCCAAGTGGAGACACACTATGGCTTGGAAACTCTGTCTGCGAACCTTTTACAGGAAGACAAATCACAAAAGTTGATAGAGAGGCGAACGGAATTCCTCCTCAAAGGATAGAAAATACGGTCCCTAGGTGGCTGAACCAAAATCAAGTACTCGAAGTCGCGTTAGTGAGCCCAAGTCCTGGAGCCACATACCGACTTCTGAGGCGCATGATCATTAAATGGAATGCTCTGGATGGCTCATGCGAAAAGACGCCCGCTCCGCTGGCATCAAACATTTCGCCGTCGCCCAGTGGAAAGCAGTTTGCAGAGGCAGGCACCGACCGACGAGTGCGTATCCGTAATGCGGTGACATTTGAGATAGAGCGCGAGCTCAGGGTCCATGACGAGGAGTTGACTGATGTGGCGTGGCACCCAAAGTTAAATCTCCTCGCGACTGCATCGAAAGACGACACAGTCAAAATTTGGGACCTCAACACAGAAGACACGCTGGAGGAATTTGGCCTCTTCCACGACGCTCCAAACAAATTGGAATGGAGCCCAGACGGTAAAAATTTATCGGTCAGAACAACGGGCAATAAATTATATTTCTTTGCACCGAAGGTCAGCGACAAGGATTCCCATTAGCGAAGAAAAGAGACAAAGAAAAGTGCCGGCGCACTTAGGGCTCCGTCTACCAAGCCATTCAAAACCGCTGAAAAATAGCGCAAGAAACTCAAAATCAAAGAGAGCACTTTTTGAATTGCGGAGGTGGGGTTACTGGAGGAGTTGCTAATGAGATCTCACGGTAGTATGTGGCGTGGGCGTTAATGCCGGGCTAAATTAATTCGTAATAAATAATTGATTGTGATTGGGTTAAGGTTTTCATAGCTTTTGAGGGCACGGGGACTCGTGCCGCTCGACAACCTCAAGTCATCAGTCATTTTCCCACCCCATGAAATCCCTCCTGAGGTTCGCCGCGGTCCTGCTTTTCCCAGCCGCTCTTCTCGATGCCGCCGGCGTATTCCTCACCGAGAACGGAGAGGCCCGGGCGGAGATCATCCTCAGCGAAAAGCCGCAGCGTTCCGCACGTCTCGCGGCGCAGGAGTTGCAGGATCAGATCTCAAGGATCAGCGGGGCGCGCTTGCCCATCCTCACACAACCAACTGGGAGAGCGGTGAAGGTGTTTGTGGGAACGAGCGCGCAGTCGCCAGTCACGGCGGACGGGCTGCAGCACGGCGCCTACCGCATCGCCACCGGTCCGGACTGGATGGCGCTGGTGGGAGACGACACCGACTTCACGCCGACCGCGCCCTTTGCGCAGGGCAACGCCGACATCAAACGCGCGCAGGCGGAATGGGAGGAGCTCACCGATTCGTACTGGGGGATGCCGTCCACGGGTCTTTACAAGCACCGGCTCCGCTTGCCCGGGCGCACCGGCAAGCCGGAGGGTGTCGTTTCGGAGAAGAACGAGACGTTCGACGTCTGGGGCCTCGATGAGCGGGGCAGCTTCAACGCAGTGTGCGGATTCCTTCACAAGCTCGGGGCGCGCTGGTACCTGCCGGGCGCGCTGGGTGAGGTGCTGCCATCGATCCCCAGCATCGCGCTGCCTGCGCTCGACGAAACCGTGCATCCGGACTTTGCGCTGCGCCAATTCAACTTCCGGTTTGGCACCGTCGGTGCCGAGACCTCGCAGTGGGCGATGCGGCTCGGCATCCGCAACAACGAGAAGCTGCAAATCGCCCACGGCATGGACACCATGACCGGCAACGACGCGACTTTCGCGGCGCATCCGGACTGGTTTGCGCTCTATGGCGGGAAGCGTCACTACACGCCGGGCTCGAGCAAGAACCAGCTCTGCTATTCGAATGAGGAGCTCTTCCGCGAGACCGTGCGCTTTGCGCGGGCTACGCTGGACCAGTACCATCTCGAGAGCGTATCGATCATGCCGCCGGACGGTTACACCTCGATCTGCCAGTGCGGGCAGTGCAGGGGAAAGGATTCGCCCGAGCGGAGCGACCGAGGGCTGTTGAGCGACTATGTGTGGGACTTCGTGAACCGAGTTGCGAAGGAGGTGGGGAAGACGCATCCGCGCGCAAAGGTGCTGAACTGCGCCTATGGCGTGTACACGCTGCCGCCTCTTAAGATCGACAAGCTCGAGCCCAACGTCCTCGTGGCGATCGTGGGCGGGCGCAGGCCGGTGAACAAGGCGGGCGGCAAGGCAGAGGGCGAGGCCGCACCGGAGGCGCTGCGCGCGGCATGGCTCAGGAAGACCGACGATCCCGTGCTCATCTTTGAGAACTATCCCTTCACCGACCGCGGCTGGTATCTGCCGGCATTCGCGGCGCATTCGCTGGGAGACAGCGTCAACGCCACCAAAGGCGTCTCCCAGGGGGAGGACATCTGGCTCACCGTGCGGCAGGATTTCGACAGGGTCGGCATCGGATTCAACCACTTCCTCGTCTACTTCACCGCCCGCATGTACTGGGGCGGAAAAGACGCCGATGTTGATGCGATGCTGCGCGAGTATTGCCGCCTCTTCTACGGACCCGCTGAGCACGAGATGCTGGAATTCTTTACGAACTGCGAAGCGAACTGGGCGGCAATGGAGGAGAATAAGGCGAAGGCCGATGCGGCACTCGCACTGTTCGAGAAGGCGAAGGCCAAAACCGGTGCCGACGGTGTTTACGCGAAGCGGATGGCCCTCGTTGACGAATTCCTTAAAGGCCTGCGGATGAAATCGCAGCAGCTGGGCCAGAAGCGCGGTCCCGTCCCCGTGGTGCGGCTCGTGGGCGATGCAAATGGCATCGTCATCGATGGGAAAATGGACGATGCCTACTGGCAGAGCTGCCCGGCCGCGGCTACCGGCAAGTTCCGCGAGCTGCAAACCGGCCGCCAACCCCTTTTTGGCACGAGCTTCAAGGCCGGATGGCAGGGAAACAGCCTGTGTCTCGTAATCCGCTGCGAGGAACGGCCCGGCGAGAAACCGAACGACACCGCGACGAGGACCGGCGATCAGGCACTGTGGTATGGGGATGCGGTGGAGATCGAGATTGCGACGGAAACGCACGCGTACTACTCGATCGCTGTCAGCCCCTCGGGCGCCGTCGTCGACCTGGATCGCGGCGCACCGCGCAGCCAGTGGTTCGGTTGGGATGCGAAGGCCGAGGTCGCTACACAGATCGGCGAGGACCATTGGACGGTCGAGATCCGGATTCCGGTGACGCAGGACGAGAATGATCCGCTGCACCAAGTCATCGGCCGCAAACCCACGCAGAGTCTTCCATGGCACATCAACCTGTGCCGTCAGCGCATTCGTGAGGACGGCACCGAGTTGAGTGCGCTCTCGCCGACCGGGACGGACAGTTTTCACGAGGAGTTGAAGTTCGCGCACTTTTACGACGGCCGTTCGCACCAGTTTGAGGCCGACCCGAGCGTCACTGACTTCGTGATCGGACTGCGCGAGGCCGGCAAGCTGCGGCAGCCCGCCGAGGCGCTTCCCGTCCTGCTTGCGCTGGCGGAGGGCAGGGTCACCGACTACCAGAAATCCGTCGCGCTCGAGCAGGCTGCTGCTGCGGCAGTCGCACTCAAAGACTTCGCCCAAGCGGACGCGCTTGCCGCGCGGATCCCGGTGCCTGCGGTGCAGAAAACCGCGAGGATGCAAAACCTGCTGGGGCAGGGGAAGGCGCCGGAAGTGGTCGCGCAGTTTGCCGAGGAGGACATGGCGAAGTGGCCTTTCTGGAAGCGGGGCGACGGTTACCTGGCGAGGGGGCGCGCCAATCTTATTGTGAGGAACGCGAAGCAGGCTGGGGCCGACCTCGCGCACGCGCTGGAGTGGCTTGCTGACGAGCGGTCCCGCAAGGCTGCCCAGCAGGGGATTGAAAGCATTCAGCCCGCGAAATGAGAGGCGTAGCCTCGGGGTAATCCACGTCAAAGGCACCGTATGGCACTCCGGGGACAGTCACTTTACCCCTGCTCTCCTTTCACTTCAAACCGCTGGTGAGCCATGCAACGAAGTCAGCGACGTCCTCCGGGTGGCAGGTGTTAAGCAATCCCGGGGGCATCAGGGAGACGGGAGAGGTTTCGATCTTTGCAATGTCCTTACGGAAGAAATCCCGAACATCCGACGGATTGAAAAGGTCCTCCTGGATTTGCACCAGATCGGGCCCCTCGTTGACCAAGCGTCCAAGATGCATCGCCCCGCTTTTGAGATGAATGCTCGCCGTCCCATATTGGTCGCTGATCACTTTGCTCGGCTCCGTCATGCTCTCGATGATTTCGCGCGTTGAGAATCTGCCGCCCAACAGCGTCAAGTCGGGTCCAACGGCGCCACCTTCTCCCTTGAAGGCGTGGCATGCGATGCAGCCTGTTTCACGGAAAAGAGCAACGCCTTTTTCGGGATGACGAGGCTGCTTCATCAGCGGTTCCACCCTGGCTAAAAGATCTTCGGTGCTCCAGTTTTTGACGAAAAGACGGGATGCGATCGGGGGAGCTGGGCGGGACTCGGGTTTGGCATCGAGAATGGGCTGGAGCGCAAGCTTCTCCTGCTCGTTCAGGCAAGCGATGGAGTCCTTGCGGATGTCGGCGATGAACTTGCCGAGGTTGCCCGGCTTGTTGAACTCCTCGCGTAGAAACCAGCGGAAGAACTGTTCCCGGGCGCCGTTGGGCCAGTTGTCCTTCACCAGCCGCAGGCAGGCGGCGAAGCTTACTTGCTCCTCCTGAGATGCTGCCTTTTGGAAGAGTGCGAACACCTTTTCCGCAGCTAATGGCGAATTCCATCTCACCAACAGTTGGGACGCCTCTTGGTTGAAGCGGATCTCCGTAGAAGGCACTGCTGAATGCAGTTTCGCCAGGAGTTGCTCACGCGATGCACCTTCCGGGTCACCCAGGCGAATCGACACCACTTGCATCGCTCGAAGCACATCGAGGCGCGTTGAAGAATCGAGTTTCGCAAAAGCCAGCTGGGTGAGCTTCTCGAATAGTTTTTCGCGGTGCTCCGTCTTCTCAAGACGTGCGAGCGCCAGTGCGGTCTGCACGACCGCCTGCGGGGCCGTCAGCGACATGGCGCGGGCAGACCACTGAGTCGCATCGCGGAACTCAAGCAGTGTCCTGGCTGCAAATCGGATGAATCGGTCCGTGTGCGAAAGGTTTTGCAGCGCCAAATCGAGCGAAGCAGCGTCTGTGGAGTGATAGGCGTCCTCGAGCTGGTGGCGGAGTGCGCGGAGTTTGCGCGCCTCGGGGTCGCCTGCTGGAATCAGCTCGGAAGTGCTCTCTCCGCCGGCGTAGTAGATTCGATAGAGCGCGCTATTCGCCTTGCGAGAGCCCACGCCGAAGTACATCGCGCCGTCCTTTGGATTGACGACGACATCGGTCAATGGGAGCGGCTTGCCTTCTGCGAAAACTTCCAAATCAGCCGAGTACGACGCGCCCTGCTCCCGCATGTGGAGTGCGTACAGCTTGCCGTATGTCCAGTCTGCGACAAAAAGTGCATTCTGATATTTCGCTGGGAATTTCGCGCCGTAACCGAAGGTGACTCCGGTGGGACTGCCTCGACCGATGTTGATGACCGGAGGAAGCGAGTCCGCGTAATCCTCAGACCATTTTCCGGAAACGCTGCGCCAACCAAATTCTGCACCATCGGTGAGATGGCAGACGCGTGTGGGCCGGTACCAAGGAAGGGTGAGGTCCCACTCCATGTCTGCATCGTATGTGAAGAGTTCGCCGTCTCGGTTGTAGGCGGCGTCGTATTCGTTGCGCAGACCAGCAGACATCAGGGTCCATTCCTTGCCATCGGGCGACATCCGGGCGATGTATCCGGCCGGCGCGCCGCCTCCGAGCATGAAGCCGTGGCCGGTGATCTTCCGAAGAGCAAGGTCATCCTTCCAGATTGGCGGCACTTGATAGTGCTGGATCTCCGTCAATTTGGTCGAGTTGCCGCACACGACCGTGATGCTCTTTCCTCCCGGGGTGAGAATAAGAGCATGGGGTCCGTGGTCGCCTTGGCCGGCTACTTTTCTAAGGAGTTCGACCTTGTCGAGAACATCATCCCCGTCGGTGTCAGTGACACGGTACACGCCGGACCCCGCCTCGTAAACGCCCTCGCGGCAAACCATCACGTACAGCGAATCAAAAGCCCACAGCATCCCGTTGGCGTGGCCCACCTCGAGCGGGATCGGTTCGATGATGATTTTTGAAGCATCGACTCCAAGCGGAGGAGGAGTGATGCGCACAAGCTTTCCGTTCAAGTCAGAAGCGAAGATGCGCCCCTTTGGATCAACGCACATCGCGCACCAAGATCCTTCCGCTTCGCTGAGCTTGTGCAGCAAGTCCACCTTGAAACCTTCGGGCACTTTGATGTCGGCCGCCGCGCTCACCGAGGCACCGCCGCCGCCGGCTTCAAAAACCTTTCCCCACGGGGGGGCCCCGTAGGGCTTGAGGACTTGCGCGGCGGTCTTCGGTGCCGCCTCGAGTGCAGAAGCCGTCCAGGATGCGTCGGACTGCAGCCAGCGGCGTGTGCCGTCCGGCAGGCTGATCTCGAGCGAGACGATGAGGCCGGCGGCTCCCCCCTCGTTTTTTGCGTCCACGCGGAGTTTGTTGATTCCGGGTTGAAGGATTGATTTGGCGTCCGCGATGGTGGGCTTGTTCCAGTCTTCATTCTGGGCAGCCGCTTTGCCGTTGATGAAGACTTTGCACCCGTTGTCGCAGGAGACTTTTAGCGTCGCGCTGACGGGCGGCGAGCTCAGCAGGAATTCCTTTTCAAAGAAAGCTGAGGGCGTGGCTTTGCCCTCGGACCAGATCCACTGGGGGCCGTTGGGGGCGGGTTCGCTTGGAAGTTCCGAGGGGGCCCCCTCAACCGGATGGCACAGAGAAGCCAGGGTGTAAAAAAGGAGAGCAAAAGCAGCGGTATAACAGGGGGCGATGTTACGCATGCCAGAGATAATCCGCAAAGAGCTGAATGTTTAGTAAGTGGATCGCGTGTTACCCCAAGGAGTTTAAGCGGGGTCGCAATGGTCATCTGACAGGTTTTTGCAGAGAGAAAGAGAGAAGCGCCGGGGACACATCAGTAGGCAGAGCGGTCTAAAAATTCGGCTTCAATAGTTGGTGAATTCATTTGCTGGCTCTAAAGCGCCAGAGGCGCGAGCTGATGACCGCCCCGCTCGGGGCCAGGCTATGCGACGCAAGATATTTATCTTCTCAAGAGGTCGTTCCGTAGGCACCCCCCCTGGGAGCGCGCAGCCCCAGCTGCGCCCAGACGCGGGTTGCACCAAAGAGGTGGCGCAGCAGCGAAGGGGACAAGGGGCGAGAAGACGTCCCCCTGTGAGCCTGTCAGCGCAGCTGTGGCTGCGCGCTCCCAAGGGTTGCCGTGATTTGTTCTGTTCCGGTTCGTCCGGTTCAATTGCTCCTTCCCTCCTGCGGAAACCTGCGGCATTTCACGTCCAACCTA
>JBILUQ010000013.1:0-27677 GCA_044370935.1 Chthoniobacteraceae bacterium | reverse complement strand
TCAACATTCCACCGCGCGCATCCACCATCCCAGACGCGCGACCGCCCGTAAAACATCAGCCGCGGGCCACGGTCAACGCCCTGACACTCGCGGGCCTTGCGCGCCGAAGCACCCTCGCGCACGCATCCAGAGTCGCACCCGTGGTCAAAACATCATCCACCAAAACCACGTGCCTCCCCGCGATACGTCCGCAGCCGCCCGCGCCCCGTGCATCCCGAAGACGGAACGCCCCGCGAAGGTTCCACAGCCTCTCGCTCCGCCCGAGCCGTGCCTGGCTGCCCGTTTCCCGCACCCGCTCCAAAACATCGCACACTTCTATCCCCGCCCGCCTCCCGAGCTCCTCAGCCACAACCGCTGCCTGATTGAAGCCGCGCTCCCGCAACCGAGCCCGATGCAACGGCACAGGCACCAGCACCTCGACGGGCGGGTCCCGCATCCGCAGGTCCGCCAACCCCTCCTGCATCCAATCCGCAAGTAGCCCGCACAAATGCACTCTCCCCTCATACTTGAACGTGTGCACCACCTCCCTCACCACGCTGCTCGCCCGCACCGGCGCCACCGCGCACTCAAACGCCGGCGACAGCAGCAGGCATTCCGCACAAGGCCCGCAGAACCCGCCCCCTTCGATGGCTCCAGCAAAGCTTCTCGAGCAGCAAACACACAGTGCACCCCGCGGCCGCTCAACTCGGCCCGCACAACCCGCGCACAGAAAGCCACCCGTTTTACTCAACGCTCCACAAGCAATACAGACACAAGGAAAACACGTGTTAACGAAAGCCACCCAAGCCTTCGCGAACCATGGACGGAGTCCGAGCGGACGCAGAAAACCCGCATGCAAGCCAGAGGTCAAAACCGACGCCAAAACCGACGCCAACACGGCAGACGGCCCGGAGTGTCTTTGTTCACGCCGATGCTTCTGTAACGTTCGCGCATCCGGAGTGTCCGCCGGATATGGGCAGTTTGTTTTTCCGTTCATGTTGCTACTTTTGTCTACGAAGTTGGAAGGTATTGTAGGGGTGAAGAAATTTCGGGCGCTGCGTCGCAGATTGCTTCCAGCTGAACGTCTGCACCGGCTGTTATGGCCGTTAGCATGCAGGTGATGGTTTATTTTTAATCAGAAACAAGCGGAGCGGGGGCTCCGCGCTCCCAGAGAGGCGCAAATAAACCAATGATTAAGCTTCCACCAATTTGCAGAAAAAGACGCCTTCAGCGCTACGACTTGCTGAGCCGGCTCAAGCTTGACCAAAACCGCAGCGCGAAATTGCATGGGCCATGCCCGTTGTTTTGCTGTTTTTTATAACCTCATTATTTGTTTCGGATGCGGCGCGTGCGTCCGGGCACGATTCCGTGCAGCAGAAGGTTTTTTGCGGTTACCAAGGCTGGTTCAGGGCCGAGGGCGATGGAAGCGGCTTGGGATGGGTTCACTACGGGCCCGGCAAACGCTTCGCGCCCGGCACCTGCAGCATCGATCTCTGGCCCGATTTATCAGAGTTCCCGCCCGGGGAACGGCATCCCTCGCCATTCCGATTTGAAGATGGCAAGACGGCGGAGCTTTTCAGCAGCCTCAACCCCGCAACCGTTGACCGCCATTTCCGGTGGATGCGCGAATACGGAATCGACGGCGCTTTTCTCCAGCGATTCGCAACCGAGCTTGCGGTCCCGAAGGTGCTGGCCGGAATGAATACAGTGTTGAACAATTGCACCGCAGCCGCCAACGCTCATGGACGTTCGCTCACCGTGATGTACGACCTTTCGGGGCTCGCTCCCGAGCATTTCCAGCGCGTTTCCGATGACTGGATGCGACTGGTTGAAGCGGGTCAGACGCAGCATCCTTGCGCGCAGCAGCACGAAGGGAAGCCTCTGGTTGCATTGTGGGGGCTGGGGTTCCGGGACCGTGCGCCGGGATTCTCTGAATGGGGAACACTGCTTGAGACATTCAAATCCATGGGGTGTTCAGTGATGGTCGGAGTGCCCGCATTTTGGCGCGAGCTCCAAGGGGACGCCATTCAGGACCCGGAGTTGCACAACCTGATCAAGCTTGCGGATATTGTCAGCCCATGGACCGTTGGACGGTGCAGCAAGCCGGAGAACGCCGCGGCGTTTGCAAAGAAAAACTGGGAACCCGACATCGCATGGTGCACGGCCGAGCACAAGCTCTACTTGCCGGTGATTTTCCCGGGTTTCAGCTGGCACAATCTGTCGGCGTTACGGGGCCAGGATGCCCCTCTGAACCAGATCCCGCGGCGGGGCGGAGACCTTCTTTGGCGTCAGGCTGTGGAGGCGAAAAGGGCGGGGGCCAGTTCGCTTTACATCGCGATGTTTGACGAGATCGACGAGGGAACCGCGATTATGAAATGCGGGGGCCGCACTCCCGCGGGAGAAAGCCCTTTTCTAGACCTCTCCGACGTGCCGAGCGACCACTACCTCTGGCTGAGCGGGCAATCCGGGCGCTTGTTGCGGGATGAAATCAAGCCGTGCGACGAGCAGCCCATGCGGTCCCCCGCAGCCGCGCCGGCCCAATAACGCAGCCCTCCCTGGGGCCTGCTGCCGCCCATCCAGTTCAATCACGCCGCGCGGACGGCGTTGCCAACATCAAGCGTGACACGGCCTGCGGGAGAGCATGCGGAAAAGAAGGTGAGAGCGATCGTCTCCGCCTTTAGCAATCCTCCGATTGCCAAAAACTCCACAGTGGACGCAACTTTTGGCCCGGGTGGGTGTTAGAAAACTCGGAACCCATCCCGTTCAGATGCCGACAAGCAAGAACCCGAAAATTGGAGACAAGTTGCGCCGCGTCAGACTGCCGCTGCTAGCCGCTATCCTAAGCCTTGGCGGGGCACTGGCATTCGGCGTTGAAACGACGTCCCTCGCCTCAAAGCGCGCGGCGAAAGCCAAGGCCGCACAGCCCGAGGCGCAGCGCATCACTCTTAAGAAGTCGCTGCCGACCACCCCTTGGCGCACATGGACCAGCGAAGGGATTTCACGGAAAGAGGCTGAGTTGGTTTCGTACGCATCCGGCGCGATCGAAATCCGCGACCGGAACGGAGGGACGACAACGGTACGCCTCGCTTCGCTTACGCCCGAAGACCGTGAATTCGCTCAAAAAGCCAGCCGCCTTCTGCCCGGCGCATTCGTGCCTCCTTCCGAGGCGGCCGCACAAATCGACGCCTTGGTAAAAGCGGGCTTGGACAAAGCGGGACTAAAACTCAACCCGCCAACCGCCGAGGAGCAGTTCGTACGCCGGATCTACCTGGACGTCGCCGGACGGATTCCAACGGCGACAGAAATGCAGGTTTACCTTCGGGACGAAAGCCCGTCCAAGCGCGCACGGTTGATCGACGATTTGCTGCACTCAGCCGGATATAATTCGCAAATGTTCAACTGGCTCGGTGACATGCTGCGGCTCAAGGACGACTTTGGAAAGGGCGTGCTCTCGTTCGTTTACCAGGAGTGGATCAAGGAGAGGCTCGCGGCCAACACGCACTGGGATACCTTTGTCTACGAGCTGCTCACCGCCGAGGGGCGCATCTCGAGCACGGGCCCGGTGGGTTATTTGCTAAGGGACCGTGGGATGCCCTTGGACAACCTATCCAACACACTCACCACTTTCCTTGGCGCAAACGTGGCATGCGCCCAATGCCACGACCATCCGATGGCGGAGTGGACGCAGCGCAACTTTTACGAAATGGCCGCATTTTTTGGCGCTACGGCTCAGATCAACGACAACAAGGCGGCGATCAAAATTTCCAGAGGCATTCTCGATAAAAAAATGGCGCGCCTTATTTTGGGCCCGAACATGGCGAAGGTAGACACGCTGCCTGAGAACCGCATGACTTTCCCAACGGACTACGCCTACAAGGACGCGGCCCCGGGCGAAACGGTGCACCCGCATTGGATCTCGTGGACCAAGGAACAGACTTCTGCCGGGCCGGATTTTCCAGGCGGCATTGCAGAGGATCCTGAGAAAATGCGGGATCAGTTCGCTGTTTGGCTCACGAACCCGGAGAATCCACGGTTTGCGCGGGCCATTGCGAACCGGGTCTGGAAAAAACTTTTCGGCCTCGGCGTGCAGGAACCGATATCGGATCTCGATGATCCAAACCAAGGATCCAATCCGGCGCTGCTCAAGCATCTCGCCGAGGAAATGAAGCGCGTGCACTTCGACCTGCGCGAGTTCCAGCGCATCGTGCTGAACACTGCGGCGTATCAGGCGCAGGCGAGCGTTACGCCGGATTTGGAGGCTGGCCCGTACATGTTTCCGGGACCGGTGCTTCGACGAATGAGCGCTGAACAAGCTTGGGATTCGATTCTGACCCTCTCCATTGGAACAGACCTAGATCGCTACAAGCTCAGCCGGGCGGACAGCGTTCGAAAAATGGATATTCCCGAGGACCCACCCTCACCTGCCGCGATGCGTGCCAAAGCGGAGATGGTAGAAAAGGAAAAACTGCGGCGTGGTGAGAGGGAAACCTACACGGGAGGAACGCCACCCAGATCCGGAAAACTCACGCTGGCGCGTGCCTCCGAGATTCAACAACCGGCCAGGGACGCGCATTTTCTCAGAAACTTCGGGCAATCCGACCGGATGATCGCGGATTCAAATTCCGTCGAAGGCGGCGTCACCCAAGCCCTGCTGATGATGAATGGCGATGTGCAGAACATCGTGATGGGAAACAAATCCGCATTGATGCAGGGAGCCACGGCCTATTCCGATCCGCGCAAACAGATCGGACACCTGTACATGAGCTTTCTGGGCAGGAACCCATCGGAAGCAGAGCTGTCTTTTATGCAGCAACAACTCGCAAAGGACTTCTCCATTGGCGATCTGGCATGGGCGTTCCTGAACACCCGCGAGTTTATCTTTGTGCAATAGCCCCGGCAAAGAGTTGTGTTGAAGAGCCGTATTAAACAGACGCAACACCGCCGGAGTGCCGCGCCAAACCATAAAAATTTCGTTGAATCAAACCCCTGACAAAACCATGAAAGAATTCACCAGACGTCTTGATTGCCTTGAGCGCCGTGCATTCATGGAGCGATGCGCGCGACTCGCGCTTGGAGTCACGGTATTGCCCGCACTCGGCGCAGCGAAGGAACAGCGCGCGGAAAACCAAGCATCGGGACCGCAGGTGAAGCCGAGTGGTTTTGGCTCGGCCAAACACATCATCTTTCTCCAGCTGCGCGGAGGAATGAGCCACATCGACACCTTCGATCCGAAGGAGGGCAAAAGCAAAGGACCGAAAGGCGCGCTTCCGACAAAAGCGGGTTTCCAAGTGTCGGCTTTCCTGCCGAACACCGCCAAGATCGCCCAGGATATTTGCGTGATTCGCTCGATGACCGCGAAGGTCGGCGTGCATGAGGCCGCCTCGTATCTGATGCGCACGGGATACGACCCGCGTGGAACGATCAAGCATCCGATGCTTGGCGCCTGGGCGCA
This sequence comes from Chthoniobacteraceae bacterium, assembly GCA_044370935.1. GTDB lineage: Bacteria > Verrucomicrobiota > Verrucomicrobiia > Chthoniobacterales > Chthoniobacteraceae > Chth-196. The sequence goes on along the minus strand of JBILUQ010000013.1, from coordinate 22,246 downwards.
GCATTACCTCGGGGCAAGCCATGAGTCGATCCCCTCAAGCGTATGCGTCAACGGCAATGCGGACAGCGGCAACGGTTTTTTTCCAGCAACCTACACCCCGCTGGCAATTCTCGATCCGTCGGAGGGGCTGCAGCATGCGCAGAACCGCGAGGGCATCGCGCGGGTGGAAAGAAGGCTGGATATCTCACGGGAGGTGGACCGTGCATTTTTAGAAAAATATCCAGACTCGAACGTCGGCGCGTACAACGCATTTTACGACGCTACGGTGCGGCTGATGAAGAGCTCGGATTTGAAGGCCTTTGACTTGTCGTCCGAGCCGCAGGCGGTGAAGGCATCCTACGGGGATTCGGATTTTGGGAAGGGCTGTCTGCTAGCGCGGAGACTGATGCAGGCTGGGGTGCGCTTCATCGAGGTGAAAAGCGGTGGCTGGGACATGCACAATAATCTAGAGGAAGGCATGGAGGAGGGGCCCGGAGCAGAATTCGACCAGGCCTACGCCGCGCTCATTCTTGATTTGAAATCGAAGGGATTGCTCGAAAGCACTCTCGTGGTGGTGGCCACGGAGTTTGGGCGGAAACCCGAATTTTCAGGGTCTGGCCGGGGGCATTATCCGAAGGTGTTTTCGACTGTGCTTGCGGGGGCGGGAATCCGCCGGGGATACGTGCACGAGGGTAGCGATGCGCTGGGTGCAGAGCCCGTGGGTCAGGGCGTCACGGTGGGCAGCTTCCATGCAACCATCGGCTGGGCGGCTGGCCTTCCCTTGGACCAGCCCGCAGTTGCTCCGAATGGGCGTCCGTTTTCGGTCGGTAACCGTGCGCAGCCTGTCGCGGCGGTTTTTGCGTAGACGCAGGGTGGGATGCGTTTAAGGTTGGGGCGTGAAGCGTTCGCCATTATCGGTTTGGCAGTTTGCGGTCATAGCAGTGACCGGACTGCTGGGTTGGAAATTTGGGCGAGTAGAGCCGCAGGAGGCGCTCAGACCGTCGTCGGCACCGAGAACCGGACCAGTGTCCCCGAGCGCAGCACCGGCCCAGCAGGTAAAGCAGACCGAAAAAAGAGCGGTGGATGAGGGGCAGATTCTTTACAAAGGCAAAGTCCTCCGAGACCCGAAGGCTTTTATGGTTGGCGCCCTTTCCGGACAGCGTGTTCTGAGGTTTGCGACGGCCGAAGCACTGGAGAGTTTCTTGAAGAATTCAGACGGCCGTTTTCCAGTCATGGATCGGATGGACTCGCTTCTGGCATTGCGAATCCGAACGGACGATCCAGCGGGTCTGGACACAATGCTTGATGGCACCGTGGAAAACGGTTTTATCTTTCCGGTGATTCCTCCGAACCCGCGCGGCGGAGAGGTGCAATCCAACGCTGTGCCGCTTGGTGAGGGATTGCTTGCCTGGCTTGGAGTGCAAAAGGTGGACTCCTCTTGGGGCGCTGGAGTCAAGGTGGCGTTACTCGACACGGGCGTGGCGCCCCATTCCACATTCGGATCCGAGATCAAGAACGTGATGGTTGTGGAAAGCGCGGTTGGGCCTGAGGGCTGGCATGGCCACGGCACGGCAGTCGCCTCGCTCATTGCGGGAAAACTCCGCGGCGCGCAGGGCGTGGCTCCGGGGGCCGATCTCACTTCATATCGGATCTCTGATGACAAGGGCCGCTCCGACACATGGAGCATGGCAGCCGCGATTCGCCGGGCTGCGGACGAGGACAACCAGGTGATTTCAATTTCGATGGGTTCTTACGGGGACGGTCCGTTGGTTCAGGATGCGGTCGAATACGCTCTGGGGAAAGGAGCGGTCATCGTGGCATCCGCTGGAAACGACAGCTATGAAAAGCCGACCTATCCAGCGGCATATCCCGGGGTCGTGAAGGCAGTCGCCGTGGACGCGCTGGGGGAACACCTGCAGTTTTCAAACGCAGCTGACGAGTCTGCAATCGCGGCTCCTGGCTGGTCGGTGAACGCGGCTTATCCGGACGAAACCGTGGTTGAATTTTCGGGCACCTCGGCGTCCGCGCCGATCATTTCGGGCGCCGTGGCCGCTGTAATGACCAAGGCGGGAAAGGACGGCGCACGCCTTGGAGCCCGCGAGGCTTTGGATCTGATCTTTGCCTACAGCAACGAGGCGGGGACCGCGGGTGTCGACCCGCAAACAGGCGCGGGCGCTGTGAATCTGGGGCGCATTTTTCGTAGAAACACCCCGGGCATCGAGGATGCGGCCGTCGCTTCTCAAGTCATCTATCCCTCGGATGGAAATGCCGCAGGATCCGTCGAGGTTAACGTACAGAACCAGGGCACGTCGGCGCTCAACAACATCCTGCTAAGCGTCACCACGCCTACAGGTGTCTCGAAATTCAGCGTGAACACGCTTGAGCCGGGAGCCGTGCACACGTTGCGTTTGGATCTTCCATCGGCGCTGTTCGTCTCGGGCGCAGACGTCATCGTCCAATCGGAGATCACACGGCAGGATACCGATCCGCGCAACAACACGCGCAAAAGCGTGTTCACAAAGCCGACAAAAAAACCGTGATCCGTTCAATATCCTGTCACCAGCTGTCTGAGGGATTTATTCACGCCACGGCTTCCCTTCCCGGAAAACCTTTTCATGGCTTTCAATGGCGGCTTTTAATTCAGCCGCGGCCCCGGCCACGCTGCTAAAAACCTCAAGCGCCTTTTCACTGTATTCGATGGCCTTCCCGAACTTGCCCTCGGCTGCATGCGCCGCAGCCATGACATCGTAAAGGAGCGGCTCCTTGCTCGCGCCGTGCTCGATGGCGTAATTCGCAAGACGTCTCGACTCCGCAGGGTCGCGTACAGAATCATCCATCGCAGTCGCCAGAAGCCACGCCAGCTTGTAGATCGGACGCAAATCCGAGGGGCGCTTTTGAACGGCATCGCGCAGCACCTCTGAGGCAGCCTTGTACTGCTTGGATTGGAAAAGCACGGCCGTCAGCCCGTCCATCGCATCCGCATAGTTTGGATCGATCCGAATTGCTGCACGGAAATATTCAACCGCTTCCGCGAGTCGGTTCGTTCTGCCAAGAACGGTTCCAAGGTTGTTCGCTGCACGGGCGTGTTTCGGTTCCAGCTCGAGCGCACGCTCGAAAGCTGCAAGTGACTCATCAATGCGTTCGGCACGAAACAGCGCGTTACCCAACGTGAACTGAACCTCCGCTGTTTGCGGATTGAGCTCCCCCGCCCGCTTCAGCAACTGCACCGCACTAGGAAGATCGCGAAGCTCCTCGGCACCCTCGCTCAGCAGCATCCCGAGCTTATAATTGGCGATAAAATTATTGGGCTCTGACTTGAGAATTTCGCGGAATTGTTCGATCGCCTCGGCATAATTTTTCTTCGCAATCAGAATATCCGCGAGATCAAATCTCGGGTTTACAAACCAAGGACTCACCTCCAGCGCTTTTCGAAGGTATGGCTCGGCATCCATCGGCTTGCCCAGACTACGCAGCACAAACCCAAGGTTGTTCAAAACACCGGGCAGGTTCGGATTGATTCGCAGCGCTTCTCGGTAGAAAGGCTCAGCCTCCGCAAGCTTTCCCTGCACCGCGAACGAGTCGCCCAGCTGTCCGTTTCCAAAGTCGTTGTTGCTGGTGACGTCCACCGTGTGGCGCCATAAAGCCTCGTCGCTCCGCCAGTAGCCGGTTTGCACCCGGGCAACCAGCGCGAGCGCACCAATCCAGCAGACTGCAATGGCGGGACACACCCAGCGGAAGCGCACTGCCTTGAACCCTTCGGCAAGCGCCCAGATTGCGCACATTGAAAAACCGATCTGGGGAACGTACGTGTAACGGTCAGCGATGATTTGAATGCCAGGCGGAAGAATTCCGATGACTGGCAATAGCGCGACTACAAACCAGCACCAACCCATGAGAAGCATCGGGGAGATTCTGCGAAGCAACACGCAGGCGTAGCTGATCAAGGACACAAGCACCAAGGCTTGCACTGTCGTTGTGAAGGCAGGACCGGTCTGGCTGTAGGGATAGTGTGCCGCGAGATTCGTTGGAAATAGAAAAAGGCGGAGATAAGTAAGCAGCCAGATTGGGACATACTCCATCCGCGCAAGAAACGGCGGAGGCGTCATCGGACGGTGATCATCCATGCTCAGCACGGTGGCCACGCACGATGCAGCGGAGAGCGCCAGCAGCGGCAGCTTTTCAATCAGCAGGAAGCGCCACGAAACGGCCGGACAGGCCGCGCGGTCCGCATCATCATCAGGCTTTGAGCCAACCGCTCCGGAGCAACCACCGAGTCGCGCAAGCGGCCAGAAATCTAGCGTCCATAACAACGCTGGGAGCGTCACCAGCATCGACTTGGACAACAGGCCGCACGCGTGCCAGAGGCAAACCCAAAGCATGCGACGCACCGAAGGCTGTGCCGCATACTTTGCATAGGCCCAAAGCGTGACCATTAAAAAAAGCCCGCTGAGCACGTCTTTGCGCTCTGTAATCCAAGCCACGGATTCAACGCGAAGCGGGTGAAGCGCAAATACAGCTGCAGCCGCGGCGCTTTTCCAGAGAGCTCCAGTCATCCTGCGGATTGCAAAAAAAAGAAAGAGCGTTGCCGCCGCGTGCAGCAAGAGATTGTGTGCGTGAAAGCCTGCTGCATTCTTTTTAAATACCGTCGAATCCAGCATGAATGAGAGCGTGGTGAGCGGATGCCAGTTGCTGTAATGCGGGTGTGTCCACGCCCAGACAAACCCCTTGGCACTCAGGCCCGCCGACACCTCGGGATAGTCGCGGATATAAATGATGTCGTCCCAATTCAGGAAACCGTAATGCAAGCTCTGGCCAAAGGCCATCCACACCAACCCAACCAACGCTGCGCACAAGACCCAAGGTACAAACCTGCTCGTACGGTACGCCGGTTCCTGTGGTTCGGGCTGCATTGGATGGAAGGGCGCTGTTGCAAAGCGCTTCGCGCCGGCGGTTCCCAGAGACTTTTTCGCTACGATCCGGCAGCCGTAGCAACATGCGAAGCCGCATGGTTTTTCAAAAACCACTCGTACGCATTTCTAAGCCCAGCTTTGAGTGAAATCGAAGACTGCCACCCAAGAGCGCGGATCTTGTCAACAGTCATAAGTTTGCGCGGCGCGCCGTCGGGTTTTGAGGTGTCAAACACGATTCTGCCAGTAAACCCGACCGTGCGCGCGACTTCCTCGGCAATTTCGCGAATCGAATGATCCTCGCCGGTGCCGACATTCAGATGCGAAAGACGCGGATCCACGTGACTGCTCCAAACGCTGTGTTCCAAGTTCATGACGTGAAGGCAGGCTTCGGCCATGTCATCCACGTGCAGCAACTCACGCAACGGCGCTCCGGTTCCCCAGACCACAACCTCGGCCGCGTTCTGCAGCTTCGCTGAATGGAATCTTCCTATCAGAGCAGGAACCACGTGAGAGTTGGTAGGATGAAAATTGTCGTGGGGCCCGTACAAGTTGGTGGGCATCACGCTGCGGTAGTCTGTTCCGAATTGGCGATTGTAGCTCTCGCACATTTTGATGCCGGCGATTTTTGCAATCGCGTAGGGCTCGTTGGTGGGCTCGAGGGTGCCGGTCAACAGCGCTTCCTCCGCCATCGGTTGCTGCGCAAGCCGGGGGTAGATGCAGGACGAACCCAGAAACAGCAACCGGTGCACATTGGTTTTGTGGGCCGCACTGATGACGTTGCACTGGATCATCAAGTTCTGGAAAATGAAATCCGCAGGGAATGTGTTGTTGGCGTGGATTCCACCGACCTTGGCCGCGGCGAGATACACCTGCCGGATGTTGGACTTCTCGAAAAAAGCGTGGACCGCGTGTGAATCGGTCAGGTCCAATTCAGCCCTAGTCTTGCAAATGACATTCGAATAACCCGCCTTTGCAAGGCTGCGAACAATGGCCGAGCCGACCATTCCTCGATGGCCTGCTACAAAAACTGGGTGCGAACGGTCAGCGTGTTGCATGAGACGGTGTTCTCTCTGGAGAGATTCTATTCGGAGGGCTCCGTTGTGATATCAAATCCGTTTTGGCGAAGGAGCATCGATTGTTTCGCTAGATTCAGATCGTGCGCGACCATTTCACGGACCATTTCCGCGAGGGAGATTTCCGGCGTCCATCCAAGCCTTTGGCGCGCCTTGCTCGCATCTCCGAGGAGCGTCTCCACCTCGGCGGGGCGGAAGTACCGCGAGTCAACTCGCACGACGGTGTCGCCTGGCTTCAGTGCGGGCGCCTCGGATCCTGTGATGTGCTCAACGATCCCGCGCTCATCGATACCTTCCCCTTCGAAGCGCAGTGTGATTCCAAGCTCCTGCGCAGCCAGTTTAATGAATTCGCGCACCGAATACTGAACGCCGGTTGCGATGACAAAGTCTTCGGGCCGCTCCTGCTGCAACATCATCCACTGCATGCGGACGTAGTCCTTAGCATGGCCCCAGTCGCGCAGGGCGGAGAGGTTGCCGAGAAAGAGAGCCTTTTCCAGACCCACGGCGATGTTGGAGAGAGCGCGGGTGATCTTGCGCGTGACAAAGGTCTCGCCGCGGCGCGGCGACTCGTGGTTGAAGAGAATCCCGTTGCACGCGTACATGCCGTAAGCCTCGCGGTAATTCACCGTGATCCAGTAACTGTAGAGCTTGGCAACGGCGTAGGGGCTGCGTGGGTAAAAGGGCGTCGTTTCTTTCTGGGGAATTTCCTGTACCAGTCCGTAGAGCTCAGAGGTGGAGGCCTGGTAGAAACGTGTCTTTTTCTCGAGACCCAGCAGGCGGATAGCCTCCAGCAGGCGTAGCGTACCAAGGGCGTCGACGTCGGCCGTGTACTCAGGGGCCTCGAAGCTGACGGCGACATGAGACTGGGCGCCAAGGTTGTAAACCTCGTCCGGTTGCACCTCCTGGATGATCCGGGTCAAATTTGAGGAATCGCTCAGGTCACCGTAATGCAGGATGAACCTCTGGTTCTCGGTATGCGGATCCTGATAGATGTGATCCACGCGGCCGGTGTTAAAGGAGGAAGCGCGTCGCTTGATCCCGTGCACGGCATACCCTTTTTCCAGAAGGAAATCGGCCAGATAAGAGCCGTCCTGACCAGTAACCCCGGTGATTAGCGCTGTTTTCATGATATACCTAAAAGCTTAGCAAAGGGTGGGCGAATGTAAGCCGGGAAGATTAGGGGTTCAAAAGGTAAATGCAAACGGTCACGACGGAGCCGCGGCGAAAACTCACTTTCGTGCGTTTTTGGCCACGAGCCAAGAGGGATGGGAAAGAGCCTCCATAATGGGGCAGGGCAGATGGACTATCAACATCAAGGCCCGCGGCCCGCGGCCCTTGATGATGCCAAGGTATCAGCGCGAACCGTCTATGCGTCGCCTTGTCCACTCCTCAATCCAGAGTCGCCTTCGGGGCTGCGATCACCACCGGCGGCGGGCCGGTTGGTGCGGGCGTGCCTCCGGCGGGAACCGGCGCAGGAGTGAATGTGACCATGTAATCCCCGGGAAGATTTTTCGTGTAAACCGGTTTGTCCATGATGTCCCAGCCGACGGGCACTTTCTCGAAGTCGGCGATTTCCCTGGCCATGTGGTAGGCGGCGATGGAGTCCCTGCACACATGGAACCAAACCACCGCAGTCTTGTCCTTGGCAACTGACCGCAAAAAGGTCCGGAAGTGGGATGTGGTGTTGCGTTGTTGTTCCGGTAGTTCCCCCGCGTCAGGCCGAGGAGTGATTTGCAGTTGGATGGCTGGCTGGTTTGGCAGGGGAACCACTTTTACCAGCACATCGCGATTCGGGTCGTTTGACCCAGGCTTGCGGCGGTTGAAGAGGTTGTCGAAGTACACCGGCAATTTCGCCGGATCAAACGTTGAGTGTCTCTGTACAATTGTTTCACCTTTGGGCCCCTTCTTTGTCAGCGGCTTGCCATCGGGACCTTTGAGGTTTTCGCGTTTCAACACACCCATCGCCGCTGCGTCCTTGTCTCGTTTCAACTCCTCCTCCACCATGTTAAAAAGCTGGTCGCCATTGATATATACCAGCTTACCCTCAGTGACAAAAATGCGGTGGATAGTCGCGTTCTCAGGCAATGGCTTAGGATTGGGCAGTCGGATTGCCACCGGCGGCGGCGGCTGGTAGCGGGGAGTGGTGTCCAACTGGACCTTCATTTTATCAAGCTCAGCCAGCATGCTCTGGGTTTCAACCTTCCGGCGATCCCGCTCCTTGCGCTTTTCCTCGAGCTCCTTAGCGAGCTTGTCCACATCCACCATCACATTCGGATTCTTGGATTTCTCGCCCTCGAGGGCATGGAGTTCGTCCGCAATTTTCTTCAACTCCTCCTGCAACTTTGTAATCTCCGCCTGAACCTCTGCAGGATCACGTTTGGCATCATACTGCGCCATTTCGTCCTTGAGAATCTTGTGCTCCTCAAAACTCACCATCGGCAGATCCGAGAGCACCTTCTGGACGGATTTGGCGAGTCCGATTCCGATCATGACGAGGACGATGATCAGCACCCCGACCACATTGGTCATGGTATCCATCAACGCGACAAACGGTAGTTCCTCTTCGTGGGGTTTCGCTTTGCGTGCCATGCTGGTTTGTTAAATGCGGCTACTTGGGGGGCGCGGGCGCCGGCGCGGGTGAAGCTGGAGCTCCGGGGGCCGGAGCTGGGGCAGCCATGCCGGGGGCTGCGGGCGCCATTCCCGGTGCCATTCCCGGCGCAGGGGCTGGCGGTGGTGGTGGTGGTGGTGGTGGTGGCGGCGCTGCAATAGCCGGCATCGGCAGGCTGCCGAGCGCCTTCCCAAAAAGCTTCAGATCCATTTCGCCGTGTCCCGGCACAGGAAGCTTCGCGATCTTGTCCACGCCATACCCGTAATGCGACTGTGCCCAGCCGGCCCCGAGCTTGTAGGCGTTCATCCCATCGTCCCGGATGAGGAAAATAATTTTGCTCTGCGGCACTTTTTTAACCGCCTCTAGAAACGCGTTGAAACCCTCGTCCTGCACAATCACATCAGGCACGGCGCTGACCACCGAGTGCTCCTTCTCATTCCAGAAACAAGTCAACTTGCCCTCCCCCGCGTCGATAAAAAACACGGCCTGCCCAAGGGCGATGCCAGAGCCCTGCGGATTCACCTGAACCGTGGCGTCTTTCTTCTCCGGCGGCTTGATTTTCTCCATCTCAGCCTGCAGCTCGGCTGTTCTCGCCTTGAGCAAAGGCTCCTGCGAGACCAACCCTCGGAGCTCTACCGTAACGTTCTCGAGCTCGGGCTCGAGCTTTGCGGCCGCCTCCATGTTTTTGGCCCGGTTGGCCTCCGAATTACTGATGAGATCCTTAAGCTTCGCCGCCTCCTGAAAGGTGCTCTGTTTTTTTTCCTGCAGCTTCTTAAGCTCCTCGAGCTTCTCATTGATGCCCGCGTATTTGACAGCAAACTCCTTCTTGCTTTTGAGCATTCGGAGGTAATCCTCCGCACGCCGCAATTCTTCCGGGGTGCGCCCGTTGATTCGCTGAGTCTGAGCCACCACCAGTACCACGATGATCAGAACAAGAACCCCGATGAGCGAGCACAGGATATCCAGAAACGGGATCAACATGAGCTCGTCCGAGCGATGCCTTGGTCTTTTTACCATGATCCGTGTACGAGAGGTTGCTTTTCGAGGCGCGGCCGACTGGCCCGCAGTTTACTCGCCTCGGCTGAACCAGCCCTTCTTTTTGACCTGCTGAACAATCACCTGCTTGGTGCCCAAATCCGTTAGCACCGCGTTCAAACTCCGCAAACTAGCCTCAAGACTGCCGACGGTTTTGTTGGTCGCCTCAAGCGTCGACTTAAGCGACTGCTCTACACCGACTGTGACATCGCCGACTTTTTCCGCGAGCAGCTTGATAGCGCTCTCATGCGCGGTTTTCACAGACTGGTGATACTCCTTGGAGGCGGACTCCAATTTGCCGACGTGCTCGCCCAGCGAACCGACCGCCTTCTCATTCACTTTCACCGAGGTTGTGAGCGCTGTTTCGAGCCCACCGGATATTGATTCTAATTTTTCGGTAAACTGGGAGACCACCGAATTGTGCCCTTGGACCATGGACTCGTAGACCCCGCGGGTGGACTGCTCCAGGGTTGAAGCCGTTTCGGTGAACGAATTCGCCACCGTTTCCTGATGCTGGCGTACCAGCGCCATGTGTTCCTGAGCGTTTGTGTTTAGCAGAGTCATCTGTTCACCCAGATGCTGCACCGCCGCCTGCTGGTACTGTTCATTGCGCTCCTCGATGGAGTTCGCGTAATTAAGCATTCGGCCAGAAAGTTCGTCCAGATGCGCAAGGAATTCCCTCTGCGCTGCAGTCAACGCCTGAACCATTGCCTCCGCCACTCCGCCAAGGTCGTTGATGTTTGCGGCATGACTTGTCTCGTCCTTCCCTTCGGTCGTAGCGGCTGCCGCTCCATCGTCGAGGCGAGGTAACAATACTTCGTTGCAATAGGCATCAATGTCGTTGAGCGCCTCTTCCTCGTGCTTCGCGAGCGAATTCAGCGGGAAGTTCAGCACCACAGCAAACACTAACCCCAGCAGCGTCGCGTCGAACGCAGTACCCAGACCGCTCGTAACGTTGTTGATGGACCCCACAATTTTGCTGACATCTTCAACGTTGGAAAAACTCATTCCGCTGATCGCGTGAGAAAGACCGATAACCGTTCCGATAAACCCCAGCAGCGGGATCGCCCACAGAAACGCGCGGACGATGATGTAGCTCCCCATGATGCGCGACCCATCGATCGCCGACTGGCTTGACATCAGGGTCCCGACATCCGCGACGTTCTGTCGCACCTCGAAGAACTCGAGGGCTTTCCTGATTCGGTTCACCATCAAGCTGTCGCGCAAGCGCTCAGGCAGGCTGTAGACGTGGTCGATGAACAACCCGACGTTGCTTGCGTTGATCTGTGCGCCGAGATCCATCGGCAGCACATCCAGCAACATTGCCCGACGCTGATGTTTTAATTTCAGACTTTTCAGGAACAAAATCGCAGCCGCCCAACCAAAGAACAGCGTGTTCGCAAAGCTGACCGTGAAATGTTTGTAAAACAGATTGGCGAGGGTCTCCGCCGAGGTGAACTCGCTTGAAACCTTTTCCGGCGGCGCCTGGAACCAGTAGATGATCGCGAACCAAACCACCGTGATTCCCAAGCCGATGCCGGAGCTCAACAGCGAGCTTGGATTGGTGGGATCCTGTTCCTTCCACACATTCCTCACAGGCCGCTGGTTGGCGGATCCGTCAGCCGAGTGGGCCGCATTGGGATCCTCGAAGAAAGCCGGCACCTGAATTTTGGTGTTACATCCCGGGCAGTGAACAATCTGTCCAGACATCTGCGGCTCTGCCATGAGTTGCATCGAGCACGCGGGGCAATTGAATTGCATGGTGGGGTGGGGTGGGGTGTAGGGGGGTTGGTGGTAAGGAATTGTCCGCTCGGCCGGCAAGGCTTCGTCTACAAGCGACTAGATTTCACACTTGTTCATGGGTGGTGGATTGTGAAAACAGCAAGCCCATCAGGCTGTTGCGAATTCACAGGGATCTGAAGGGAAGCCAGAGAGGACGGGGGTTCAGGGGTTCACTCTTGATTACTAGCTCCCATCGATCCGGGCAAGGCCCATCTGGTCCATGGCGGCCGAAGAGTCTTGGCCGCCAGTCCCCGCCCTGCGTTTGAAGGCACGCGCTCCCTATTTCTGGAAGGGATGCTCCTTCAGGATCTCCTCCACCATGAAGAAGTTCGTCCGGTCCTTCACCGTTTCGCGCACTCTGCGAACTTCCTCGGCCGAGATAGGATCCAGATCGTTTCCAAAGGACTGCCTGACATAGGTCAGCACCGCCGCCAGCTCGATATCATTGAGGAGGCCGCCGAATCCCATCATTGGCGGAACGCCCTTGGTGGGATCGTAATGAGCCCCTGCCACGTCGATCGGCCCCCAAAGGCCCTTCAAAGCAATTTTGATCAGCCGCTCGGATTCCCCCAACCACTCGCTCTTGGCCAGGGTCGGGTAAATATTGGGTAGCCCCTGCCCATTGGCTTGATGACAGGTCGCACAATGGGCGTCACGCAGGTAAACCTCCTTGCCGATCGAATAAACCCGGTTGTCCTCGCCTGCGAGCCTGCGGGTGGGTCCGAACTTTTCATCCGCGGCGGTCGGCGGCGGCTTTGGGAACTCAAACTTTCCTTCGACGTACTGGCGCGCTTGCGGATTGCTGCTCAAATCGAGGGCTCTCATTTTCAGCAGCGAGGTGACATCGTCCGCGAGCGTGTACTCCAGGATCTGCTTGGTTACTGGTCCCATGTGTCCGTCCAAGGGAAGCTTCATGGCTTCTAGAACCACGCGCGCCCCATCGGTATTGTCCAGCCAAGAACCGGCAATGATCGCCTCCAGACGCACTCGGGGATGCTCGTCCCGTGCCCCCTGCATCAGAAACTTGAGTGTGCTGGGAAGCTTTTCATGCGCAAAGCGCACCACACTGATCGCAGCGGCCCTAGACTGATGCTTCTTGGATTCCAACACCATTTTAATCAAGCCGACGTCCGGCTGGTTCTGCGCCCAAGTGGCCCACATCGCCTCGCAAAGGTGGTGCTCATACGCCGGATCGTCGGCATCCAATTTGGCCACCCAGGCTTTCACCGCCGGCAGCACCTCTTTTGCGGTATGCGAGCGCAATTCCCGCCGCGAACGGTATCGGGCCCGGTACTCGGGCAGTTTCAAATTCTCAAGCAGCTCCTCAACCGAGGCACCGTCAATCTTCGGAGGCACAACCAACGGCAGGCCCGGGTAAGTGATGCGGTAAATTCGCCCGTGGTCGTGGTCGCGATTCGGGTCACGCGCGTTGTGCTGCATGTGGCCGATCAACGCATTGTGCCAGTCCACCACGTACAATGAGCCGTCAGGCGCAAACTCCAAATCCACTGGCCTGAAATTCGGATCATTCGACGACAACAGATCTCCCGCGAGCTTTCCAACAAAGCCAGCGCCATCGTCGTTCACTGTCGCCATGCTTATTCCGAGAAAACCGATGCTGTTGCACACCATGAACTGTCCCTGGCGCTCGCTCGGGAAGTGCCTTGAAGAAATCCATTCCGCACCTGATGTCGGCCGGGACCGTTTCGGGACGAACGTACCGACGAACGCGTTCTCACTTCCGTAAGGCATTTTCGCCGACACCGGCAGGCCCCAGTAATTCTGGCCACTCGAGGCGTCGGAGATGAAGCACTGCTCCCATTCGTCAAACGAAACACCCCAGGGGTTGTTGTAGTCCGCCTGGCTGTAGCGCTCGAGCCGGAACGATTTCGGATCAAACCTCCATACGCCTCCGTCGTTACAGCGCCGGGGACCGTAGGGGGTCTCAACCTGACTGTGCAAAAACCGCCCCTCCAGCAAGTAAAACGCGCCTGAGGGATCCGCGCTGTACGCTGAAATCGCGTGGTGCGTGTCGTGGGTATCAAACCCGTGCATCAGTATCTCCAACCGGTCCGCCTTGTCGTCCTTGTTTTCGTCCACAAGCAGGCAAAGGTTTGGCTCCTGCGATAGGTAGACCCCCTCTGGAGCGATTTCGAAACCGATCGGCAGGTGCAAACCCTCAGCAAAAATAGTCTCCTTGTCCGCCTTCCCGTCGTGATCAGTGTCTTCGTAAATCACAAGCTTGTCGTTGGGCATCGCATCACCCGGCCTGTAGTGCGGGTACGTGGGCATCACCGCCACCCAGAGGCGTCCCTTGTTGTCAAAAGACATCTGGACCGGGTTTTTGAGCAGCGGAAATTCCGACTCCGAAGCGAACAACTCGATCTTAAATCCATCCGGCAATTTCATTTCGCTGATGGCCTTCTTCCCGTCCTGGTACGAGCCTGTCCCCATGGCTCCTCCGGGCTTGAAGTTGGTCGGCACCTCGGGGAGCGCGTGCGTGCGCGAGTCATCAACAGCGAGGGACTTTGTTTTGCCCGCGGCAACGTTGTGAATCAGCGCATCCCGAAGCGCTGCCATTTCGCGGGTTTTTTTTACCTCATCGGGGTAATTCTGTGGTCCGTAGGGATTGTAGCGCTGCCCATGCGTATGCACGCCGTTGACGAGGTTGTAGTCGTTGTTCCAGAACCAGTCTTTTTGTTTCACAGCCGCGTGCACTGTGGCGGGATCCGCCTTTGAAGTCCGCGGACTTTTTCCAAAAACAGCATCCGCAAGAATCGCCGCGAGCTGCTGGTAGGCGGCATCGGTGGGGGCAAATCCGTTGATGGTGAAAGGCGCTTGTACCTCTGCATAAATGGCCTTTGTGGCGTTGAAAAAGTCCACGTAGGTGAGACCGTTTGCCTTCGCCACACGCTCCATTGCGCCCGCATACAGCGCCAGATTCGCGTTTTCCCTCTCGCCTTTCGGCAAATCCCGCTTGGCGCTCAGGTTTTCAAACGCGATCGGCGACACCAGCACCAGACGCGGGGCTTCCGTCCCGTTGTACGCCTTGCCAAGGGTGTGTTTTACAAACGCCTCCAGTTCAGACTCGAATTTCGCCACCAGATCCGGGCCGTCAAAGGACTCGTTCCAACCGAAAAACGCCACCACCGTGTCGGCTTTTAAATGCGCCAGCCACTCGTCGGGCATCGGGAAAAAGCCTTTGCCGTTGTGCATGGCAAGTTTCGGGTGGAATTTTTCCGCGCCGGGGAAAGCCCATTGCGAGACCCGGGCCGGATGGGGACGAAACCCCGGGGTGTCGCCGGGGCGAGCCATGTTACGCACAAAAAGATCACTAGCGGGGAAGCGCAGGTGCAGTTCTGTTTCCAATCGGCTGTAGTACACGTCCCGCTCTGCAAGACCGTTTCCAACAAACACAATCCGCTCGCCGCGCTTGGGAGGAGCGACCTTCTGGGAACGCGCCACCGTGGCATCGGCGGGAACGGGCATCTGCGCATGGGCTGCATTTTCAGGCGCGGCATTCATCTTCAGCGGGGGTGCTGGATTCTTCGACGGCACGGGAGCGTCCTTCGGAGTTTCCTTCGCAGGTGTCGCCTTCGGAGCTGCCTCTCCGGGCGGCTGCTTCGGGGGCTTAGCGTGCAAGCCAAAGGTCAGCGGTGCGATCAAAAGGGTTCGGAAGATCAGTTTGAGGGGATGCATAGCAACGAAACTTTCTCCTATGACAAAACAGGGAACCGCCGGATTCGCAATTCGGAATTAACTTTCCTAACCCCCACTGAACTTCCGCACGCCTGAGAAGCCTTCCACAGGACCCCCGGGCTGTAGTGCAAATACGCGGAGAAAGAGAATCCGGCCTAAACAGACGCCCCCTTGCGCTCGCCACCCACTAACGAGCCGGCTCATTAGCTAGCAATTAGCTAGCGGCGCAAGATACGGCCGCCCTGTTGATGCTTATCGATATTTAAGCGTAGCCCGCGCACCCCGTCCCAGCGCCAACCTTGACGCATATCACATTTTTATGAATCCAAACATCGCATCCACCATCCAGCTAAGGCAGATCCGCGCCTTTGACGAGGCGGACAACAGCCAGTTGATGGCTGAGGAAGTCATCAGCCTCGCGGGGAAACTCGACGAATGCATCGCCCGGATGGGCGGCTCCAGCGTCCATACCCTGCAGATGGCGGTGCAGCTCCTCACAAAAGGAAAGGTATGCCTGCAGTACAGAGCATCCAAGGAGCGACTCCAGCTTGTGAAGCAATCTGCACGGCTCCCCAGGAGTGAGGCGATCGCCCTCGTGGAAAAGTATCTGTCCTCAAAATCCCCGCGTACCCAAGCCGCCAATTTCGACGAGCCCACAAGGGCGATCATTATCGAGCAAATCGGGCAAAACGTCTCAGCAGCCTGAAACGCGTAGCCCCAGCGCGCTGTAGAAGCGCTGTAGAAACAAAACGCGATCGGGATCTGCGGCAACTTCGGCTCGGGCACCTTGCTCCCAGCTTCCACATTGCGCCGCGCTACGTGCCGCAAAAAGTCCTGCGCACCCTCTGCGCTTCTGTCGGAGGGATCTCAAACTCACGGTACTCCTCGCTTTCTCGGTAGGGCTCGCACAGCGCCGCTCCAAGCCTCTCGAATGGGCCGAAGTCATCCGCGAGTATTGCGGCCTGAATCGCCTGCTCGATGCGGTGATTCCGCGGGATCCGCGCCGGATTAGACTTCCGCATCAAGTCCGACTGCTCCGCTACGGTTGTGGGTTCGGCTGCGAGCCGTTCCTTCCAACGCAGCGCCCAAGCATCATAGTCCGCGGGCACGCCGAAGCATTCGCGGACGGCGGGCGTTGCTTCAAGAGATTGGTTTGCGTCGCACAATTTGCGGAATGTTTGCGTAAAATCCGCGCCGCCCCGGTGCATGATTTCGAGCAAACCTTCAACCAGTGAGCGGTCATCGGCATGCTCCCTTTGAAGACCGATCTTTGCGCGCATGTTAATGAGCCAATGCCTCTCGAAGCGCGTCAGCATGTCTTGGATGACTTCGCGTGCGGATTCCACCGCCTTTTCAAGATCCGCGTCGATGAGCGGCAACAGCGCTTCCGCGAGCCTCGCAAGGTTCCACTGCGCAATGTAAGGCTGGTTTGCGAACGCATACCTTCCCGACCGATCAATCGCGCTAAAGACAGCTTTCGGATCGTACGCATCCATGAATGCACACGGCCCGTAATCGATTGTTTCACCCGAAATAGAACTATTGTCCGTGTTCATCACGCCGTGAATGAACCCCACCCGCATCCAGTCCGCGACCAGCGCAGCCTGCCGTTGTGCGACGCCCGCCAGCAAACCGAGAAACGGCCGGTCCACCCCCTTCAATTCCGGATAATGCCTGTCGATCGCGTATCTCGCGAGTTGTTCTACCGACGGCCAGTCGGACTGCGCCGCAAAATATTCAAAGGTGCCTACCCGAAGATGACTCGCGGCGATGCGCGTGAACACCGCGCCGGGCAACACCTCCTCGCGCACCACCGATTCACCGGTTGTGACCGCTGCAAGCGCGCGCGTCGTGGGGATCCCCAGCGCATGCATGGCCTCGCTCACCAGATACTCCCGCATCACCGGACCAAGCGCCGCCCTGCCATCTCCGCGCCGCGAGAAAGGGGTCGGGCCCGCGCCTTTGAGCTGCAGATCCCTCCGCCGCCCTTCACAATCCACAAGCTCACCAATGAGCAGCGCGCGGCCGTCCCCGAGCTGCGGGACAAAACCCCCGAATTGATGGCCTGCGTACGCGAGCGCGATCGGCTGCGCGTCGGGCGGCAGCTGGTTTCCTGAGAAAATCTGTGCGCCGTTGGCGATCAGCGCAGGCAACGGCAACCGCAGTTGCTTGGCCAACTCCTGATTCAACGCAAAAAGCCGCGGCCCAGCCACTGGCGTGGGCTCAAGCCGCGCATGGAACTGCTCCGGTAGCGACCGGTAAGTGTGCTCGAAACCAAATGCATCAATCTCCATCCGCCAGCAATCGCACAGTGCGTCGACGCTTTCCAGCACGCATCCCGCACTCGCTCCGTCCCCGCACCTTCACCTCACCGCACCACCCGTTCGCTGAAGCTCCGCCAGCGCTCCTCCAGCACGCTCGAATCCGGCACGCCCCGATGCACATACAAGCCGTACCTCAACCGCGTCGTCTGGCTCGGTTCAAGCGTTAGTGATCCACCAAAAGTCAGCGCCGCTCCCATCCAACCGTCGTCCCGCACATGGAAATGCGCCGGATGACCAAAATTGGAGGGGTGGTCCAACAAAGTCACGCCCTCCTGTGTCTCATTGGTCACAGGACCGGCATAATCAACCCAGCGCGCACGCTTGCGGAAGCATCCCGCCTCGTTGACTCCGCCCTCCGAGTTACGGATCGTTCCGCCCCCGTCCTTCACTCCCATGGTCTTCGCCACACGAACAGCCATCATGCCAAAAGCCGTCTCCCCAAAAGTCACCGATTCTTTCAACGCGCTAAGCGCAACATCCACCAAAAGCAGCCACTCTCCATCGTTGAGAGGCTCCACACTGGTTTTACGGCGCTCCGCAAGGAGATCCTCTCCCTCTTTTGTGCGCCACAGCGCCATGGTTTCCACACTCGCCGCATCATCGCCATCCGAGAGCTTTTCCACCCGCTGATGCACAATGCGGTCCCCGCTCGTGTCCGCCCAAAACGTACGTCCGTTCACGAGTGCATGCGAAATCCAGACCGAGTTATGGTGGCTATGCGAAACAGGATCGTGCGGGTGCCCCATCCGCGTCAGCGAAATACCCGAAGGCCCATTGACTGGAAACAGGAAGGGCCGCTCCTGGGTATTGCTAAAATGAAGTCGGGTGAGTTCGCGCCCTGCACTTTGAAATGAAACTTCGTTATGAGGCAGCGGAAGCGCCTGGACGCGCGGAACCGGCTTAGGTTGGGCTCGAGCGCGACCGGTCAGCGCGAGTCCAACAACAGTCATCATGAGCAAAAAATGCGGAGCGTTCGGGGAGGCGCGGAGCATGGCGATTGGGCTCATGCTCGCCATTCGAGGCCAACTCTCAAGACAACGGTTTAAAAAGTTGGCTCCGCCGCCCGACCCGTTAAGGTCATGGCTTGTGCCGCTCCCCCTCGGCGTGCCACTCATGGCGGCGAGTGCCAGCTGCACGCCCGAGGCCGCATCCCCCCAAAACCCTTATGCCACCCGCCGCGCAGATTCACCGCACCGCCCTTTGGTGCTGGAGCGTCACCGGCCTGCTGCTTTTGGCAACGACTATCAATTACATGGATCGAGTCACGCTCTCGAGCGCCTCTGTCCGGATCACAAGCGAACTACAGCTTAGCGAAACCCAGTACGGCCACCTTGAACTGGCATTCGGTTGGTCTTTTGCGCTGGGCTCGATCGTATTCGGGTTTCTCGCCGATTGGGTTCCGATTTACATCCTCTATCCGGCCGCCCTGCTTGCGTGGTCGGCGATGGGCGCCGCGAGCGGGATGACCGAAGGGCATCACAGCCTGCTGCTATGCCGCGCTCTCCTCGGATTTTTTGAATCAGCGCACTGGCCATGCGCGCTCAAGACCACGCACGCGATTCTCGCAGAAAAGCAGCGCACACTCGGCAACAGCATTCTTCAAAGCGGAGCATCCATTGGTGCGATCCTAACTCCTCAGCTCATGCGCCTGCTCCTAACCGACGCTACCGGCTCTTGGCGGAAAACATTCATATTCGTCGGCGTGCTTGGAGCCGTATGGGCAGTGGGATGGTTCACGCTGGTCCGGCCGCGCGATTTGACGCTTCCGAAGCAGCCTGAAACCGAGGCTCTCGCCCCGGGACTGCTCGCGATCCTGCGCAGTAGGCCTTTTTGGGCCGTCGCAATCCTCATCGTCGGCGCCCAGACCGTATGGCACGTGTACCGCGTGTGGCTGATGAAGTTTCTGCAAACAGGCCGTGGCTATCCGGAGTCTGCTGCGTTGAATTTTAATTCCCTCTATTTTGCAGCTACAGATGTGGGCTGCATTGTTGCCGGATTGGTTGCACTCGCGCTTGTGAAACATCGGAATATCTCACCACACTTCGCGCGGCGCCGAGTTTATGCAGGCGCATGCGCGCTGACATCGCTTAGCCTGCTGCTGCCTTTCTTGGAGCGTGGCGGCCTTCTGCTGTGCACGCTGCTGGTCATTGGTGCGGGAGCACTCGCCCTTTTTCCTTGCTACTACAGCTTCGTGCAAGACCTCTCGGCCACGCACGTCGGACGGCTCACGGGCATTCTCAGCCTTTGGGTATGGGCGCTTACATCGCCGCTTCACAGCGTCATGGGTGCGCTCGCAGACTGGTCGAAGTCGTACGACCTTGGACTCGTGATCGCCGGCGTCGCCCCGTGGATGGGTGTTGCTTCACTCCGCGCGCTCTGGAAAATGGAGTCTCCAAACGCCACCCCAACAAACTGCGCAACAGATGCCTAGAGAAGGACTCGCATGAACCGCTAACCGATGTTCAATTGCGGTTTTACTCGCGATCCTTTCTCCTCCACGCACACTTAGCTTCCACAAAGAATGCTCACGGACGCCTCCAGATTCGAACAGTTTCCAGCGCTGGCGCGCATGACTTACCTCAATACCGCTGCGGAAAGCATCCCGCCACTCTGCGTCGAGCAAGCGGTGAATGAATACCTCCGCGACAAGGCGCTTGGAATGCGCGGGAGGGACGGTCACTTCGCGCAGGTCGAGAAATGCAGGGCTGTGTGCGCCCGTCTGCTCAACCTCGCGCCAGCCGAGGTGTCCTTCTGCTCGTGCAGCTCCGAAGCCTATAATCTACTCGCATCGGCCTTGCAGCTGCGCGACAGCGATGAAGTCGTGGTCACCGATATTGATTTTCCGGCGGGAATCACACCGTGGATGCGCGCGGCAAATCCTCCCTCGCTCCAAGTCTGGAAGGCGGACCGGGGCGAGCTCGTGCTTGAGGAACTCTCACGCCTTCTAGGTCCCAAGACGCGACTTGTTCAGGTTTCCCTTGTGAGCTTCTACAGCGGCCACCGGATCGCATGGGAACCGTTTCACCAAATGGTCCGCTCGCTTGCGCCAGATGCCGTGATCGCCGTCGACATCACGCAGGCCTTCGGGCGGATTCCGATTCCATGCCATAACGCGGATATTATCATTTCAAGCACCCACAAGTGGACGCTCGGAATCCACGGCGGCTGCGTGATTGGGGTGCCGGCAGCGTCCGCGCAACGGCTCACCACAACGGCCGGAGGTTGGTACCATCTGCTCAACGCTTTTGACTCCGACCGCTTCGAGCGGGCAGTTTCAAAAAAAGGCGCCGCCAGTTTCTCGGTCGGCATGCCGAACTTTGTCTCGTTGTATGCTCTTGGGGCGTCGCTTTCATACTTGGAATCCATGGGGATTGAAAACATCTGCGCGCACGCGGACCCACTCACCAAGCAAGTGGACAAGGGATTGCGCAGCCTAGGTCTCACTCCGCTGTGCGAATGGAGGCCCAACAACCCAACAGGGATTGTGGCATTCAAACACGAACAGAGCGCCACTTTCCATGCAGCGTTGGACGCTGAGCAAATCCACGTAATGCACCAGGCCGGCCGGATTCGAATCGCAATCCATGGATACAACACGCAGGACGATGTTTCGCGGTTGCTATCGGTGCTCGAGTCGCTCCAAAAAGACGGCGTGTTTTGCTAGAGAATGCATGTTCTACCGCACGCTTTCGCATGAAACCCATTCATCAGACCCTGGCTGATTTGGTTCGCATCAATTCGGTAAACCCGGCATACGGTGATGGAGGGAGTGAAGGCAATGCGGTGCCTTACCTTCGCAATTTTTTCGCGAGTCGCGGTATCGAAACTTTCGAGCAGGAGGTTTTTCCCGGGCGCGCAAATTTGATCGCGCGCATCCCCGGCCGGACCACGCGGCGGATTGTGCTCGAAGCCCACACCGACACGGTCTCAATCAAAGGCATGGAGATCGATCCATTCGGGGCCGAGATCAAGGATGGCAGGCTCTACGGGCGCGGCTCTGTCGATGACAAGGCCGGATTGGCGGCGATGATGCATGCGGTGGCCTCGCTCAAAGCCGACCGTGTGCTGCCGGAATGCGAAGTGTGGCTTGCGGCGGTTGTGGACGAGGAGTTCAGCTACCGCGGGGTGGTTCGCCTCTGCGAGGGGCTTCGTGCCGAGGCTGCGATTGTGGCTGAGCCCACAGAAATGCGGCTTGTGACTGCAACTAAGGGAGTGCTGCGGTTCCGCATAGTCACGCGTGGCTTGGCGGCGCACAGCTCGAAGCCGCATCTCGGACACAACGCGATCAGCGATATGGCGCGCGTGGTCCTGGAGCTTGAAGCGGAGAATGAGCAGCTGGCGTCAGAGCGGCATCCGCTGCTGGGCCCGGCGACAGTTAATGTGGGAGTGGTGCGCGGAGGCGTTCAGGTGAATTTGGTTCCGAACGAGGCCGCCATTGAGGTCGACCGCCGCCTGCTCCCGCACGAGCGTGCCGAGGACGTTATGGCCGGTTATGAAGCGCTGCTCCATCGGATGAGGGAGAGGTACCGGAATTTTGACGGCCGTATTGAGCGGCCATTGCTTCTGGTGGACGAGGCTCTGGACACAGATTTCACGAGCCAGGTTGTCCGCCATTCGCAGACCATTCTCTCCGAGATGAGCCGTGATCCCTCGCCTTGTGGTGTCCCTTTCGGAAGCGATGCCAGTAAGTTATCACGGGCAGGGATTCCCGCCGTTGTATTCGGGCCGGGCAGCATCGACCAGGCCCACGCCGTGGATGAATTCGTCGAACTGGCGCAGGTTGAGGAGGCCGAGCGTTTTTACCGAAGCTTCATTGCGTCCTACCCCTGAGGTTTA
>JBILUQ010000010.1:0-28293 GCA_044370935.1 Chthoniobacteraceae bacterium | reverse complement strand
TGACTCCCAAAACGGCTGCGGCATCTGTGCCCGCGGTGAAGCTAGCCATTGAAAAGGACGGGACGGTGGTTTCCTCTGGCGCCTCCAACCGCACCGACTACAACATTACCGCGACGACGGATCTCAAAGGCGTGACCGCGATCATGGTCGAAGTCCTGCCGGATCCGAATGCCCCGCAGTTCGGCCCGGGGCGCGCGCCCGACGGTAATTTCATCCTGAGTGAAGTGGACATGAAGGTCGGTCCCGCAGACAAGGCGGGTCAGGACAAGGCGGTGGCTTTCGCGAAAGCGTGGGCGTCTTACGAGCAGGACAAGCTTGGAGCCGCAAGTGCCATTGACGGAAAGGATGATGACGCGGCCAACGGCTGGGCGATTGGCGGCGCGAAGGGCGTCGGGGTGCGGAATGTCGCGGTGTTTGAACTGGAGCGTCCGCTGGCGGACGATGCGGGTTCGAAGCTGTCGATCCGGCTTTCACAGAAGGCGCGGGATGCTTACCTGATCTCGCGTCTGCGGATTTACGTGACCAGCGCTGCGGAGCCACTATCCGAGGGCGCGACTTTGGCCGTGGCCGATGCGGCGGCGGTACCGAGGGACAAGCGCTCACCCCAGCAGGTGGAGGCGCTCAATGCTCGTGTGCGCGAGGCCGACGCCGAGTACTGGCGGCTCAGCCGCGAGCTTTCGCTCGCGAAAAAGCCGCTGGATCCGGACCCCCGGCATACCACGCTCAAGGACGCCTTGGCTGCCGCCTCGCTGCCGATCCGTCTGGACCCCGCGCTCGTGCAACTGCGCACCGACGCCGAAGCCAGCAAGAAGCAGATCACCAACAAACGGCTGACCGCCGTCCAGGACCTGACCTGGGCGCTCATCAACAACCCGGCTTTCTTGTTTAACCGTTGACTTTGAATTGCTTCTTCTTTGCTAAACCAGTTTTAATCCTGAACCACCAACTCCCCCTATCCTCCCATGATCCATCTACCCGGCGGTAACTGCAGCGATCTTTGCAACTCAGAACTCAAAATGTCCCGGCGCGATTTGTTGCGCCTTGGCGGAACGGGCGTCATGGGCATGTCGCTTGGCACGATGCTCAATCTCCAGGCGCGTGCTGCCGAGTCGGGCAAGGCCGGCGGTCCCGGCTGGGGCAAGGCGAAGAGCGTTGTCCTCATTTACATGCAGGGCGGCCCCAGCCACCTTGACCTGTGGGATCCGAAGGAGAACGTGCCGGACAACATCCGGTCGGCTTTTGGAACCATCCCGACCAAAATTCCCGGGATCCATTACACGGACATTCTTCCAAAGCTCGCGAAGTTGAACGACAAGTTCACCCAGATCCGTTCGATGAGTTACACGCCCAACGGGCTGTTCAACCACACGGCCGCGATCTACCAGATCATGACCGGCTACACCACCGACAAGGTGAGCCCATCGGGTCAGCTGGAACCGCCGGATCCGAAAGATTTCCCGAACTTCGGTTCGAACATCGTCCGCTTGAAACCATCCGCGGAGCCGATGCTGCCGTTTGTGATGCTTCCCCGTCCGTTGCAGGAAAGCAACGTCGTGGGAAAAGGCGGCGGGGCGGGTTTTCTTGGAAAGGCGTTTGACCCCTATACGCTGTATCCGCCCGGAGATGATTTGGACATGAATAAGATGGAGCGCCTCACGGTGGACGACTTGAAGTTGCCGCCGGAAGTGTTCGCACTGCGTCTGCAGCGCCGCGCGGAACTGCGTTCGGTCATCGAGTCCGCAATGCCCGAGGTGGAGAAGGCGGTGGAGAAGTTCAACCTCGACGACTACTATCAAAAAGCGCTGAACCTGATTATTTCGGGGCGCGCCCGCAAGGCTTTCGATCTTGGTGAAGAGACGGCCTCAACCCGCGACAAGTACGGGCGCAATACTTTTGGTCAGAGCTGCCTGCTCGCCCGTCGTTTGGTCGAGGCAGGGACGCGGGTGGTGGAGGTGATCTGGCCGAAGGTGGCGAATTCTGACAAACATTCCTGGGATCATCACGTGGGCCTCACCGACCGGATGAAGAACAACTCCGGCCCGCTTTTGGATCAGGGTTTGTCGGCCTTCATCGACGATATGGATCAGCGCGGCCTTTTGGAGGACACGATGGTGGTGGTGATCGGCGAGTTCGGCCGTTCACCGATCAAGGGCGTGAGCACCTCGGGCAATGGCAACAGCGCCGACGGACGCGATCACTGGCCGTACTGTTATTCGGCGATTGTGGCCGGAGCGGGAATCAAGCGCGGGTATGTGCACGGTCAAAGCGACAAGACGGGCAGCAGTCCGGCGGAGGATCCGGTGCATCCCACCGAGTTGCTTGCGACCATGTACCACGCCTGCGGGATCGAACCGGAGTCGATTGTTTACAATCACCTTAACCAGCCGCGTGAGCTGGTGAAGGCGAAGCCGGTGACCCGTTTGTTCGCGTAGCGTCAAAAAGCGCTGTGACTGCCCCTCCCTGGGACCGCGCAGCCCCAGCTGCGCCCGGGTTGCCAGCAGGGTGCGGGGGGATCTTTGCAGTTGAATTGGGTTGTGACAGTGTCGTGTCTTTGAGGCAATCCACGTCTTTGCGCAGCTG
The DNA here is from genome assembly GCA_044370935.1 of Chthoniobacteraceae bacterium. Classification (GTDB taxonomy): domain Bacteria; phylum Verrucomicrobiota; class Verrucomicrobiia; order Chthoniobacterales; family Chthoniobacteraceae; genus Chth-196. The sequence goes on along the minus strand of JBILUQ010000010.1, from coordinate 25,713 downwards.
GGGCTGCGCGGTCCCAGGGGAAGAAAATCCCGCAGGCGCCGTGGTGTATTGGCTTTGTCAAATAGTGCGGTTTGGTGAAGGATGCACGGCGTGGCCGCCCGCGATCGTCATGCCGACAACTTTTTCAAGCACTTGGAGGTGGAGCGCAATGTTTCGCCCCGTACGCTGATCAACTACCGCCACGCCTTGGCGCGTTTCCGCGAATGCTGCCCGGACGCCCCGGCGTGGACGCAGCTTGAGCCGGTGCATTTCAGGCAGTACCTGGTGCAGTGCTCCAGGGATGGTTTTTCCAAGCAAACGGTGCGCCTGCACTTTGCGGCGTTGCGGAGTTTCTACCGGTTTTTGATGATCAACGCGGGACTGAAGGTGAATCCGCTGGCAGTGGTGCAGCTGCCCAAGACTGGGCGCCGTCTGCCAGTCGTGCTGAACGCTAAACAAATCGACGAATTGCTTTCGGCGCCGCTTCGCGTTCCCAAGCAGAAGCAGGCGCCCGAGTGGATGCCGAAGCGGGATGTGGCGATTTTGGAGATGTTTTACTCAAGCGGACTTCGTCTTTCTGAGCTCGCGTCGCTGGAGGTGGCGGATGTCGATGTTTATTCGGAAACCGTGCGGGTGGTTGGGAAGGGGCGTAAGGAGCGGGTGGTACCGGTCGGGGCGCCGGCGCTGGAGGCCATCCAGCACTACCGGCGGGCGGCGGGGGTCAACGCGGGGCCGCTCTTTATCAGCAAGGTGCGTAAGCGGATCGGGGTCGCGGCGGTCTGGTTGATGCTCAAGCGGTATTTGCGGCATACAAGCATCCCGTTGGAGGTGAGTCCGCACAAGTTGCGGCATTCCTTCGCGACGCACCTTCTGGATGCGGGGGCGGATCTGCGCAGCGTGCAGTCGTTGTTGGGTCATTCAAGCTTGTCGACGACGCAGATCTACACCCACGTGACCGTGGAGCGGCTCAGGAAGGCGTATGAGGAGGCGCACCCCCGGGCTTGATACAGCGCTTGGGAGCGCTCCGCTATTCTACTACTCTACTGCGTTTACACGCACACCGGGATTTCTTGCCCCCGTGCCCCTCTTGGCCGCTTAGCTGCGCGCCACCTCGTTGGTGCAACTCGCGTCTGGGCGCAGCTGGGGCTGCGCGTTCTTGGAAAATTCCATGCCTTCACACTGGATTCAGGTTGGGTGAATTATTCTGAGAGGGTGAAAGACGGGGTCTTTTTAACTCAAATAAATGAGCATGAATGGGTTGACCTTTTTTTGTCCCGAGGCGCCCCTGAGAAGGGCTTCTTTTTGCTTGGATTTCAAGGGCTTATCCGGCATAAATCAGAGACTTTCGCGAGTTTTTGGCGTCGTGTGGAATAGAATCAGAGATTTTGATTCAAGCCGCTGATCCAAAGTAGTTTTTCGAGTAGTTATCGGCAGAGTTTCCCCATATGAACACATCTCCCAACCGTGTTTTCCGGATCGCTTTCGCGATTTTGGGAATGATCGCGCTTGCGGCCAGCCTTGGCTGGGCGCAGGGCCAGGGCCGTTTCCCGTTTGACGCTCGGTACCTTTACCAGCGCGTGGATTGGGATATATTTGAAGGTTTAGCTGAGCCCACCAACCTCGGCTTCTCAGGCACCCTCCCCCCGGGACCTAGGGATGCGTTTACATTTGAAAGTCCTTTTCTGGGGCAGGGCTTCAACATTAAGGCTCAGAGCGCGCCTGCTTTGGGCTCGGATATGGTGATTATAGACACTGCCACCCCATTTCCTCTGGTTCAAACAACGACGGGTTCGGTAAAGTTAAGTCTTCAGGCGACTCCTCGCAATCCAATTCCAATTTCTGCGGCGACAACGGAAGTAAGTTTGGAGAGCACGATGGGCCTCTTGCCGGGCATGTCACTTTCCGGAGGGGTGATCAACGGAAGCACGATTATTTCTGCGGTCCTTGACATGCATCGTGTGCAGGTGGGCGGAGTGGGACTGATTACAGGGACTGCTTTTTCCGGCGCGTACGAGGCAGGCCAGCGGTTGGTGACGCTCGACATTGCCAGTACAATTGTGGGACCCAACATCCTGAGTTTTGCCCCGAATGTTCTGAGCGCAAATGGCATTCAACCCGGCATGACTGTTTCGGGAAACGTGAATACCACTAATATTCCAAACGGTTCTTTCGTGGTCGCGGTAAACGGAAACGATTTGATTTTAAACCAGAATCATGGGCTTCCGAATGGGACGGGTTCGGCTACGCTCGCTACGTCATACACCCCGACGTTGACTATCAGCGGGGCGCAGAGCTTGGTTGCGCCTCTCACCACTGTGAGTGGCACCTCGATAGCTGCGACCGGAACATTGCAGCTTTTGGTAGATAATGTGTCCAACTGGGGTAAAGGGATGGCGGTGTACGGCCCGCCGGAACTCGGGTCGAACTATGCCTACAGGGTGCACGAAATAATCGCCCCGAACATCCTGCAATTGGGCACACTGGTGGGCGGAGCGGTTGTGCCGTTTAATTCTCCCGCGCCAGTTGTCGGAACTGTGGCTGGAGCGACAACCGACTCGTCGACTTTGAGTCTTACAAGCACAGTCGATTGGGCTCCAGGTATGCGGCTTCTGGGAGTCGGAGCCGGTACTCAGGTGACGGCCGTGACATCCACTGGGGGTAACGCTGGCTATTTGTCTCTCGACAAGAATGGCACCTTTTCTGTTGGTCCCATCACTGGCATTGAGCCAATTGGCGCCCTCTCAAGCGGCACGGCGATTGCGGGTGGGAGCATGGACATCACTTACACCCAGCTGCCAATCACCCAAGTGGCGGTAACGGACGGAATGGTTCTATCAGGGGCTGGAGTGAATGCGGACACGGTGGTGAGCGCGGCCGTCAGCGGCATTAGTCCGGCGGTCGACCGCTTCGGAATCAGCAAGCCGCTGTTGATTTCATCTGCGTTACCCCTCATATCCATCAGCAAGTTTCTGGGTGGGCAAGCAAGCTCGCTTTTGGTAAGTGGCACTTCTTTGATCGAATCGGGAACAGTCAAAGGAGTTGCGCTTGGGATGACCGTGAGCGGGCCTAAAATACCCGCCGGGACCTACATTGACGCCTTTTTGTCGGACTCAACGTTGAAGCTGTCGCAATCTGCGTCCGCTGGAAGCGACGACAGCGTTCGATTCACCTACGCGCCGTTCTTTCCGCGCATGCTGTCCGCGGTCATGACCAAGGACAGTGTCGATGTGACATTTGCCTCAAGGGATCCAGGAATATTTGCGGGAATGCTTGTTGTCGGAGACGGGATCCCCGCCGGCACTTTCATTAGCACCGTGCTGGGCTCGAAATCGGTCCGGCTTAGTAAAGCCCCGACCACAAACACGATGGCGACGGATCAAATTACGCTGATTGCGATTCCAACGTACGCCAATTTTCCGACCGGAACGACCGTCTCGGGAAGCTCATCGATTCAGGTTCCCAGTACGAGCAAATTGGAGAATCCGCAGTTGTATCGGATGCATCTGAGCGGACCCGGATTGCCGCGGGTTGCAGAGATTGGTGCGACGCTTACTTCTTCAACCCTCAGCTTGAAGACGTCGACGTATTCTGCGGACCTTGCGGCGGGAAGCTGGGCAAATGCGGATTCAACCACTGCAACAATTTACGCAATTTACGGCGCCAACATGCGGGAAATGGTCTCGACTGCGGGTCAGGAGGCGCTTGGCAGGACAGCATCTGATCCCGGGCTTTTTCCGCCGGAGATTCTCCCGGGCATGACCGTGACTGGTCCGGGGATTCCGACGGGCACGCGTGTTCGATATCGCCCAAGCGGGGGCGGAATCACCCTGGCCCTGCCTGCAGGCCAGAAACCAACTCTTACACGGACCGACAACTTTTATTTTGGGTACTCTTACTTGCGAATCTTAAATTGTAATTTTTCGGCACGCTCCAAAACAATCGCCACCTCAAGCACAACCGGACTGCAGCGGGACATGCTGCTCATTGGGAAGGGGCTGCCGTTCGGAACCATGGTATCTGGCGACCCGACGGACAATGCAATCCCGATCAGCACGGAGACCGAGGTCGACACCAATGGCGAGAACATCACGATCATTGCGATACCGGGTTATTCGGTGCTGGACGGGGTCAGCACCAACAAGTCGGCAAATACGATCACAATTACCAAAAACTGGGTCGATAATGGCTTGCTTGGGAGAACTTCGGGCTCCACTGTTTTGCCCGGTTCCCTTGTGATTAGCGCTGGGATGTCTCTTTTGGGAGATCCTCTTGACAACGGTGGGCCGATCCCACTTTCCACGAAACAAAGCAGCCCGAACCAGATCACATTGGTTCCAGGCAACGGGGGCTTAGCGACATCCGGTACGCTGAGTATCGACGGTGAGGTCACGAAGGATACCGCGGGGAGCGATATTTGGGTTGATCGCAAGTATTACACGTTTACTGCGGTGGGAAGGCCAATTTCGGGCAATCGCTCGCAGCAGTTCATCCTCACGAGTAATGGCACCCGCGGGCTTTCAACTGGGATGATTGTTTCCGGACTGGATCTTTCGAACAGCGGTTCTTCTGCCGTCATCACCTCGATCGACACCAGCGGGACATTGGCTGGCGGCGGCCAAAACACGAATGCGCCGGCGGCAAGCCCCACGGCCCCAGTCATCACCCTCAGCAACGCCATATCTGGAAACTTTGGCAACCCGCTCTACGCGGTCCCCAGGATGAAGACGCTTTACGGGATTTTATCGAGATCTACCGCCGGTGGGCCGGTGGAGTTTACACTGACGGCCTCGGATGACGGGCTTCAGCTTGATGGGACATTTGTGCCAAAGGATCTGAAGGTGGGCACACCGGTAATGCCCGGGACTGTTTCGACGGGCGTGCCGGCCGCCATGCAGGTGGCTGAAATCAGCGGCAACAAACTGAGGTTTTCGGTTTCAGGGGGATCAAACGCAGTTTCGCAGCAGTGGAATGCGGGAGGCCTCACCAGCTATCAAACTTTCCCCAATACTTTCTTCCAGCTTTCTGAGACGGATCCCAAGTACAACATCCCGCTCGCGATGGTTTACTTTCCGGATTCCATGCCTGTCACGGGGGTGAAAATGACAAACCAGTCCTCCATTCTCGCCGTGGGCACGGCGTACGGGATTTTGCCCGGAATGCGCTTGGTGGGGACTGGGTTGCCGGACACAGTGGAAGTTGGGACAGTGTCCAGCGATGGCCGCAGCATCACTCTGATTAATGGCTCCATCAACGTGGGAACACTGTTCGGAGAATCAGTGTCGACGATTGGAGCACCTTCTCTATCAGCGTTTGTTGTTCCCCCAAGCGACTCCTTATCCGCTCAGACGGCATCCTTGGAGGCTTTGCCCGATTACAATCCGAATGGGGACGACTTTGAAAATTATGCAATCAAGCCGATGCGTCAGGTACTGCGGATCCGCGCAGATCCTAACAACGCCTTGATTTCAGGAAGTATTGTTTCGGTGGGAACCGTTGGCGTCAAAGGCCGCGCGCTTGCCATGGCGAAGACCCTTATGGCGGGGACTTTTACTGTCGAGGTGCGCGAGAGCTCTCCCGCAGTTCTCGCGGATGCAACCATTCCCAATGATCAAAAATGGTGGGGGGCTCGCGGAGTCCGGCCCGGGATGCGAGTTATTAACAAGAATTTGCCCGCAGGGTGCTATGTGTATTCGGTGGACGATGAATCTCGAGTGGTAAATGGAACACTATCCTACGGGCGCTTCACGGTGGCGCTGCCGGCTGTGAATCGAGACGTTCCCAATCAGGTGGTTGCGAACTGGCCGGGAACAAGCTCGGGCACGTTGAACATCGCCAGCGGCTTCAACTCCGGATGGAGCAGCGGTATGGATGTCACGGGTCCCGGCATTGCTGCTGGTACGAAAATTCAGAGTGTCTATGTCAGTAATGCAACACTCAGCATCATCACGCTTTCGCAGGCGGCCACTGTCTCGGCTGGCACGACGTTGTTCGCATCCGGTCAGGGAATCACGGGCGATCTGCAAAAAGTTTTCACGGATGCCAAGTATTTGTTCTATGCTTTGAATGGGATTGCTACCGCTGCTGGAAAGGTTTCACTGATCAGCGCCGGTTCAGTTGGACTCAGCGGGCCTATTCCGCTGGACGGGCCGCTCGCGTTTTTGCCGGATTCGCCGACGGATCTGTATGGGGTGGCGATCGGCGCGGGGGGGTATTTTACATACAATGAATTCAATCACCTGAAACTGGCTATTCCTGCGAGCCATGAAGGGAACGTTGAAGATTACGGATTTAATTTTATCTTGTCTGGTAGCAACACCTCTTCGTTTAACGGCGGCACCATTGCCACTACTGCGATCAGTTTTGCCAGGAGGAATGGTAGTTCGGGTTATTATGCGGGTGGGGGAAACACGGTGACGTGGCCGACAGCGGGATTGGGGGGCGTCCTCACCGCAATACCGGCGTTGCCTCTCAGAACTTGTAGTTTTATTACTAACTCGACGATTATCCGAACATGGAGCACCCGGGGGCTGCTGCCGGGGATGTTCTTACATCACAAGAATCTTCCGGACAGGGCTTTTGTGAAACGAATCATCGACGACCGAACGTTCGAGATTGGAGCATTTGGTCCAGGTGGGACTGGTGGAGTGCAGATCGATGCAGTGGTCAATGCCTCGGTCATTCCAAGCCGAGTCCTCGGGGTGCGTTCGTGGGGGATGGTAACAACTCCGGCGTCGGTCTCCAACACGGTGAGTTTGAAGCTTAACGATGTAAGCGGATTGAGCTATGGCACGAGGCTTCTCGGGGCGAATTTGGTTTCGGGTACTTCGGGCGTTGTAGTAGTGACCGGTGTCGATAAGGCAAACTCGTCAGTCTCGATTAGCGGCTCGAATACATTTGTTGCAGGATCGTCATTCGTTGCGGTCCCAGAATTTGTCGGGGCGAACAATATCAACACTTGGAATCAGTATTATTCGCCCATCACGCGCGCGGATGGGCAGCCCGTCGTGCTCAACGGCACCGCTTGGAGTGGAAACAGCAATACGACATTCCATGCCGATTTGGGTTTTCTCGCCGTGCCCGGAAATCCAGGGCGTCTGCCTACAGTTGGGGGCGGAGGAAGCCGGCTATTTCCTGACGGGTTGGTGGTCGTGGGCACTTCTGGGGGGGTTCAGAAACAGCAGGTAGTGCTGAACGGCACGCTTGCAGGAGAATATAGTGGGGCGGTAAACTTCGCAGCGGGGGTGGATCTTGCGGCGGCTTCAACGGTGGATGGGGGCTCGCTGGTCACCGTCGGAACGCTGCCCACCGAGAGGATCGCTGTTGGCATGCGAGTCTTTGGTCCCGGGATTCCGAATCTTGCTCGTGTCAGGTCGATAGCCTCGGGCGGCACGGGTTTTACAATCGGGACGGGAACGCTCGACTTGACTTCGGCGGGCAGCTCTTCGTCGGGGAGTTTGACATTTACTTCGAGTAGCGCAATCGCGTTGGGCACTTTTGCGACGGCAACGACGGGAACGGCGATGTCCGTGGGGACAGCCGTAGTGAGTATTCCGAACGCGACACTCACTGCGGGCAGCCCGACTGTAACGTGCGGGACCACCGCAGGACTTGCGCCCGGTATGATCATCACCGCGCCATCGACCTCAGGAAGTGTTTCGAGGGTTGCATTCGGGGGTAACGGATATTCCCAGATTGCATCCATCACAAGCGGAAACACCTTTACGCTCAACCAGAATGTAGCCCAGTCCGGCGGTCCGATTACTTTGGTGGCAGCATACCATAGTGTTTCCAAAGAGTATGGAGTGTTCACCAGCGCAGCCGGCGTGATTAGCAATGGATTGGTGTCCATCGGCAGTCTAGCTGCAGTCAGCGGGAACGCGTCCTCATGGCGGTCCGGACTGCAGCGTGGGATGGTGATCCATGCGCCTGGCCTCTCGCCCTTGGGTGCAATGATTATGACGGTCAATCCGACGGATATCGTTGTATCAACCTGGACGGCGGGAACCTACTCGTTGGGCTCGTTTGCCACTTTATCCCCCACTGCAATACTTACCACTGCCGCCTCCTCTCCGAATGGCGCGACCACACTCACCATGGCAACAGTGACGGGGATTGTCCCAAACATGCCCGTTTCAGGCGCTGGCATCCCTGCCGGCCGTTCGGTTGTCTCTGTGTCGGGGAACGTGGTGACGCTGTCGGGCGCAGTCACCGGCGTGAGTTCCGGGGCAAGCATCACATTTAGCAGCATCTATTCCCTCAACCCTTCGGCTACGACCGAACGGATCTATTTTTCTGCCTCTCCGAGTCTGGCGCCCGGCAATGTATCGAGTGTCGTGAACAACATCTCGGTAGGTTCAGCTGCTGCAACACCCGGTTATTGGCTTCCGGGGGGTAGCGCATCCGCCGGTGCAAGTCAAATCACAGGGACAACCATTCCTTCCTATTTAAAGCCTGGAATGACGCTTTTCCATCCGTTTCTAAATTCCGGCAGCTTAGTGGAATCGCAGCGAGGCTGGGCTGAGGTTGCAGACGTTTCCGGGGGTGTGGTGACCATTCGGGGGAGTCTTGGTAGCGCGGTTACGTCTGGCACCTTTGGAATAGCGGGTTACGTCCCAAAAATGCGGTCACCGGGCAGCCTCTCTGTAGATGGTACGGAGCTCACTTTTGCGGGTTCGAGCAATCTTTCTGCGGGGATGTTGGTTCATGGTGGAACCCTTGATGGGGGGCCGAACTACGGGAGTTTGGCGAGCGCCGGGAGTTTCACGGGGTATATTCCTTTGGTGCCTCCGGGCACTTTTGTGAGGCAAGTAAGCGACGATGGCAGGAAGGTTGTCCTAAACGGCACGTTAAACACAATCACCGCTGGAAACCTAGCTGCTGGGAGCCTCATCTTCTCAAATATCCCCGCACAGGTGATACCCGCGATTTCGACGCGTCCGCACTCGAAGCGGCTTTTCGTGCAAGCCGGTACCATTGCGCAGTCCGGTTGTCCGCTCACTGCGCGACTTGCATGGTGGGGAAATAACACCATTACGTTGGTGACTGCAGAGGCGTTGGCCAAAGACAACACTGAGATTATTCTCAATATCACGAATCAGCCGGGCACTAATCCTATCCCATTTCCAAGCATCTCTGAAGGTGCGCCGATCGTCGTGACCCCCCCGTTTGTGACTGTGAACGCGAGGGGAAGAATGGGATCCAGCGTTATTTCGCTTGAGGGTGGAACCAATGCCATGGCGCTTATCCGAGCGCAGGGTGATGATTTGAGGGTAGGCATGCCTGTATTTGGTTATGGGATACAACGGGGTACATTTATTGAATTCATCAATGAATATACCGATCCGGTGACCATCGAGTTGTCCCAAACGCTCGGGGCTGATATTCCAGTCAGCCTTTACGATGCCAATGACGATGGCCTGGTGAACGGCTTGGACGAGCCCCTGTCCTACGAGACGCTTTTGGTGAACACCTCGATAGTGTCTTCGATTCTGAACCAGTCCACCGCTAATGGGACAGAGATTCAAGTTTTTGAAAACTCGGGTTATTTTTCAGGCATGCCCCTGGTTAACAGTCTGGGGAATTTAAGCGCGCTGGGTGCTCCTGCAATAGCCAAGATCCCAGCCGGGGCGAGAGTGGCATCAAAGAGGGATAGTACGTACCTCACGCTAAACACCCCATTGGTGGGCACAAGCAACTACACCACCATCCCCTACGCCGCCTACACCCTCAGCAACGTGCCCGAAGCCGCAAATGGAGCGGTCATTTATGCGACAGCTCCGTACATCCGACTCAGGGGAAGGAACTTCGTCCGAAGTGCAGCCCAAGGAGGCGGGTCTTCGATCACCACGATTCCTGGTAGCACGATTGTGGATTTTGATACCAATTTTATTCAAATGGACCCGAGTTGGATTGGGATGGCGGCGTACGGCGCGGGCCTTCCTCCGGGGGCGAGCGTCGAATCGATCCTTTCAAGCAATCAGTTTACCCTCAACCAGCCGGCCCTCTCCGCCAGTCTTGTGCCGCAGCAGCCTGGCGCACCGATTATTCTGGATCCAACTCGGATTGTGGTTTCACAATTTTATGGGGACCTCAGTTCACCCAATCAGCTTACCTTGAATGCGGGTGACCAAGTGCTATCGGCGCTTGGAAGAAATATGATCATCGACAGCCCCTTGCCGAGCTTCGGGGGATCGCAAATTGGGAACGGGTTGCCTAACCTAGCGTACCTCACTGGCGGCGCGAGCCTGAGCTCACGCACCGTTGGAATCAGTGGCAATATCACCTCATTCTATCCCGGTATTGATGTTAGAGCGTTTTTTGCACCAGTACCGCTCGGTGTAGGGGCCAAGACTTCCGAGAACAGTTTGACCGTTTCAGGAGACTTGACGAAACTTTATCAGGGTATGGCACTGCTCGGGGGAAGTATCGCCACCAACAGCACACAGAAAGTGTTACTCACGGCAATTGATACGGGTAACTCCGAAATCAGTTTCGCGCCAGTTTTTACGGGTTCCTCAGACGTATCCTACCATCCCGAGCTTAGTGGGTTCAGCCTCGCACCGCTTATCACGCCCGGCCGCCTCTGGTTCGTGGATCCGACGACTGCGCGGTATCAGGCCGTGAATTTCACTGAAGGTGGCACGATGGCTGTCAGTGGGAGCGTGCCCAGTTACGACGATGTGAACTCGGTGATTCGCGAACCCAAAATTGAAAACCTTTATGGCGGCACCAGAATTAAAAGCCTCCTGACGCCGATCACAAATTTTGAGTTGAGCCTGCCCGCACGCAAGACCTCCGGGGGAGTCAAATTGCTGGTGAATCTCGCTGGGGATCGTGCAAATCCGGCGAGTTCGGTGTCCTCGGGAAGCCGGAACCGATCCTATATTGCGCTTCCGCGAGCCAGCACGACAGAGGAAAGTTATAACGTGCAGTTTTCGACGCCGATTAAGGCGATGTATTTGGACGACGGCACCGTGGTCTCGCCGAGTTCGTTTACGCTTCAGGGTTCTTTGACCTCGGGTACTGCTGATGTCACAATCGTAGGCGGGGCAACTACCGCGAAGCTCTATACGGGCATGAAGGTTACGTATGCAGGGGTGGAAATTGGGACGGTGAACTCCGTGACGAGTAGCACGCAGTTCAGGCTCTTGGCCAATGCCTCAGGCAGTGTCAACCCGGGCGCTCTGACTTTTTCCGGAACCAACGGGTACTCGATTGTAGGTCAGCCGATTTATGGCACAGGAATACCGGCAGATGCGTTTGTTCAGTCCGTCGGAGATGACGGACTCTCCCTGACGCTGAGCAAGGCGGCTGAGGCTAATTCGAGCGACCAGCTTCTTGTGGTGAATCCCAACTATGTCATTGAGCTCAAAGGTGCGTTTGCAGCAGCAAATTCGTCTGAAGCGCTGGTCGCATCGATTAATGAGGGCAATCCGTTAACCCCAGGATTATCTATTTTTGGATTGAACCTTTCCAACGACACTACGCTTGTGAGTTTTCTGAGTGCGGCGGATGGCACAAAGCTCACGTTGAGTGGCAAAACCAAGGATTTTCCTTCATCGCAAATGACTGGTTTGGCGAGCTTTGTGGCGACAGTTCCTTTTGTGACGCTGAAAGACGCGGAGGTTGTCGCAAACTCGAACAGAATCACGGTTGCCTCGCGAGAAGGGGCTGCGCAGACCTCAGGATTGCGAGTTGGAATGACGGTGATGGGTAGCGGATTACCGTATGGAACTCAAATCACCGGAGTCGCTTCTGGTGTTTTAACGATTTCGCAGGCTGCGATCAGGACTGGGACGTACACTTTAATAGTGAATCCGGAGGTGCTCTACACTCCTGGGATGCAGCTAACCTCGGGTGGATCGTTGGTGACACTGAGCGGAAGAGGGCTTGGTTCCGCAACTCCGGCGGCGGAGATAATTGCTGGAACCCTGGTCACAGACTTCGCCGAGCCCTTCGGTCCGTATGGATTGGCGAATGAATGGAACAAACTTGCCTCCTGGGGCAGGGCTGTTGGCAGTCCCTTGATTCCGCACGGCACGGTTTTTGTCGCCCCCTATGATGTCAATTTTGCGCCGTCCGGGATTGCGGCCAACGACAGGAATGCAGTTTTGTCTGGAGGGTACTTCGATCTAACCAGCGCCAATTCGAACGTCGGTGATCCACTTGGCGCCCGTTTGTTCACCATGAATCAGCGTGCCACTGGCTCGACGGCCTTACCTGATTTCTATCTGTCATATGGCCGCAGTAGGGTCACTTTGACGGGACAAATACTGCGGGGCGGATCCATCCTGAGTATTTCCACTGCGGACGGTTTGCAGCTGGGCCTTCAGGTGGATGGAGCGGGGATTCCTGCCGGGACTCGGATCACAGGAATAGATGGTGTGAACAACCAGCTGACTTTGTCGGCTGCGGCTACGGCGACAGTTTCTGGAACATTCAGTTTTTCGAAGACTGGTGCTAGTGTTACTTCGGATTCGGGAGTTTTCTTGCCCAACACATTGGTCAGCAGCTTTGATTCGAGCGCCATTCGACCGGGGCAATCCGTGGGTTTGGCAAGCGGCTCAATTTTAACGATGCGAACCGTTACTAACCCGGTTGCTGGGGGAAGCATGAGCGTGCCGACTTATAACAACAACCCCAGTATGACGACTTTGGTGGGGAACGGTGGGCCACGTGTGCGGTCAGTCGGACCTGGGGGAGCCCTTGAATTCGAAACATCTAACGGGGTTTTGCTTTGGGCGGGCACCTCCGTAGCCAATGGAAGCATTACCCTCACATACCAAGCGGCCACAAACTTAATGTTTAACATCAATGGCAACATTTTTGGACCATACTCCATGCAGGCGGGCGGTTCCATTGCGACCCGGGCCCTTGGGAGTTATCTGGCGCTTAGCCAGCCTGCCCTCAAAACTTCCAAGTCCGTCAGTGTGATGATGGATGGAAAGCTGTACGGGCCTGTGGAGACTATCAGAGGCTCGCAGGCTCTTTCGTGGCGAGGGGCCGACTTTGTGAGCGTTGGCATGCCAGTCAAAGGCCCTGGCATTGTTAAAGGTACCACTATTCTACAGAGGAGTGCGGTTCAAGATGGGTCTTTGACGCTTACACTGAGTGCGCCGACCACGAGCGATTTAGCAGCGAACAGCGAGTTTGATTTGGAAGTTGGCGGAGGCATGAACAGCGGGATCGCCCACCTCCCATATGGGCAGTTTTACACGGGAAGCGAAAACTTGTACTTGGAGCCCGGTTGGTTGCTCTATCGAAGCAATGACCCGCACGCAGGTAGTTGGTACCAAGGCTTCGGAAGAGGCGATAATAACACCAAGTTTGAGTTGGTCGACTACCTGCTGCTAGGTAAAATCACGTGGGTTGCAGGTAACGGTGTATTCGGGTTCGAGCCACTCCCAGATCCGTTGAATCGAGTGGCATTCGACTCCCAAAGCCAATACCTCATGGACCGGCTCAGTCTCGAAGCAACCACAGACGTTGCGGTCTCGTCTGGACGCCAAGGTTTCATTGATCAGGCGCGCTCTGGTTTTTATCGACTTGGCGATACTCCAATTTTTGCTGTGGAGGCAGGTAACGTTAGGTCGATTGAATGGTATAAGGACGGGGAAATTCTGCCCCAATCGGCCGGCGCTCGCCAAAAAAGGGTAAAGGTGGCCAACTACGATGAGGGCTTCAGTCCTGTGGTAAGCAGAACCAAGCCTTCTGATTACTGGTATTACTCAGCGCTCCTTTTGGATAGTTTAACGCTCAGCAGTCCCGGCTTTTATTATGCAAATGGGGTTTCTGCAAATTCGGGATCGTACTCATTGTCGGATTTGATTCAGCTGAGCATTCCTGATCCTTACCCTCTGATCTTAAAGCAGCCCGTCTCAAAAGTGGTGCAGCGGGCTGGAACCCAGGTGAATTTGGAAGTGGATCTCAAATGCAACAGTAAAGCGCTCTTGGATACGCCAAGGGGACTTGCAGTTGCGCCGGACGGGGACTTTTACGTGGTAGAGTCGGGTAATAATTCGGTGCGGAAGTCGACACTTGGAGGCTTTGTCAATACATTGATGGGCTCTAAGAAAACTCTCCTTAATGCGAATGCCGAGAATGCGTTGATTGATTCGATCTGGGGAATGGCCTCCGGCCTTGCGGTGCGGGTTGGCAGTCTTATCGCGTCGGATAAGGAATTGGTTCTCGTATCCGGGACGGCAGGGCTGACCGTGGGAATGAAGCTGGTTAGTGCAGCAAGCAACGATCGCGTTCTTTTAAGCAACGCGGCGGAAATTACCATAAGTGGGTTCGCAGGGGCCAACACGGTGCTTCTTTCCAATGCGCCGGCGGGTGACTCGCCCAGCCATTCGATCATTTTTATGCGTCCTGCTGCAGAACTTCCCGCGAGAAGTGCAGAGGTGGTGTATGCGAGGGCGACTTCCAGTTTCTCCTCATTCAGTGTGACGCTGCCTGAGGGCATTCAAAACATCGTGCCGGGAATGCTGGTCTGCGGGTATGGAATCCCAGACTTCACGACTGTGATCAGTGTCGAGGCCGAGAGCAATTCGGTCACCCTCTCGAAATGGATCCGACACGAGGGTGTTGAGACGAGCAATTTCTTGGTCTTTGTGCGGCCGTTGAATCTGCCCGAAGCCATTGCGAGCGACGAAGTAGGGGCTCTCTACATCGCGGACACTGGGAACAACCGTATTCTGAGGTTTTACCCAAAAACTGTTCAGGACGTGTCCAGAGGATTTGATCCGGCAGTTCCCGCTGGAACAGTGGAAGTTCTTACTCCGGTATCGGGGCCGCAGCTTTCAGCTCCGCGTGGGATTGCGGTTGTGGGATACGGGCGGGACGCTGTCGTTTACGTTGCCAACTCTTCCAAACACACAGTTTTGAAAATTTCGCGAAGCGGGACATCGTGGGTGAGCACCCTGCTGGCGGGACAGGAGGGAGCTTCGGGTTATGCGAATGGGCCCGCCAAGAGCGCCAAATTTAATGGTCTGCGCGATGTTGCTTATTACAACGAGGCGGTGTACGTCGCTGACTATTTCAATCACACAATTCGGCGAATTTCACTCGGCCAAACTCCCGAGGTGACGACCGTGGCGGGCGCTCCAGGACAGGCGGGTTTGATAGATGGCACTGAAAGCGCAGCCAAATTGTATTTTCCAGCAGGCTTGGCGGTGAACAAGTCGGACGGCAGCCTAATCATCGCGGACATGGGTAACCATGCGATCCGGAAGCTCAATGCCAATGGATCGCTGGTAACGATCGCGGGCAAGGTGGGTAATGGGATTCCGCTATTCGGCAAAGAGGACGGAGTTGGGACTACCGCGGGCTTCTGGTATCCCAAGGGGATTGCGGTCGACAAGACGGGAGTGATCCGTATAGCGGATACTTCGAACCATTTGATCCGGTCCATTACCGAAGACGCAACCGTAAGCACGGTGGCGGGAGTGGGAAGGTTTCCGTTCTTTAGAGACACAGATCGGGATTGGGCAAACCCCGTTGCTTACGTTCCATCCGAATTTTCAGTTCAGTGGTATAAGGATGGTGGAAAAATCAATGACGGTATCACGCCAAATGGGTCTGTGTTTACTGGCACAAGAACCCGGGTTCTCACGATTGACCAGGTGACTCCAGAGGATTCTGGAGCGTACGCAGCGCTTTTTGAATCCGTGACTCGCCAACCCGTGGAGAGCACCGTCACTCAGGTGATCATCGGAGGAGATGCGTCGCCGGATTACGTTGGGGAATTCACGGTCACACCGGGAACGCTGGACGCGATGAAAATGAATTTCCGCGATATTTTGCCGCCGACCCCGAGCGAGAGTTTTGTGCTGAACCAAATTCGGTGGGACGAGACGTTCGAATCTGAAAAACCGTTTTGGTTAGACTTGGTTCCGAGCATTTCGCCTTCGGAACTGGACGGAAAAAAGGTGACGGTCAGCGCCGCTGGCGTCACCCACTCCATGGCTCTCACCGAAGATGGAAAATTATACGCATGGGGCTCGAACGCCTATGGGCAGCTGGGGGTGGGAGATCGGAAGGCTCGGTTCACGCCTACACCGGTACACATGGGTGACGTTTTGAGCGGAAAGACGATCACAAAGATCGCATTGGGCGAACATCACAGCATTGTGCTGGACAAAGACGGCTCTGTCTACGCTTGGGGGCGTAATGATTTCGGTCAGCTCGGAACCGGATCAGTTTCGGATCCAAAAAGTTATCCGGAAAAAGTGAGCATAGCCGGGGTGACAGCCATCGCCAGCGGCTATCAGCATGCCATGGCGTTGAACTTCTTTGGGGAGCTCTACACGTGGGGCTTGGACCATCACTACCAACTAGGACGCGAGAACCGGACGACCCGCAATGTGACTTTCTCGAATGTTTCGCTCGAAAATCTAAGCCAAAATGTCCGTCTGGGCAACAGCACTGGCTTGATCCCGGGAAATTATATCACCTTCGCGGGGAATATTTTGGCAGGCGGAATCAATTCGGCGTACGTGAATTCCGTCACCGGAGAGGGGCAGATAGAGATTGGCACCCCTTCAGCGACGACCGTTTCAGGAACGACGTTTATCGCGCCCGTGTACTGCGATCCGGTTCCTTCCAGAATCAGTGTTTCGGGCATTTCTTCCATCGGTCCAGATTCGGCTCAGCAGACGGGAAATGTGATTGCGGGTGGGCGTGCTCATTCTCTGGTGGCGACCGGCACAGGCGTGGTTGCCTGGGGCGAGAATAACCGGTTTCAAGCTGGCACCTTGAGTTTTGCGGATGTGCCTTCTCCACAGCTGATTTGGGATACAAATAACCTGTCAATTTCGCAGGTCAGCGCCGGCCTTGAGCACTCGATGGCGCTCACCCAGTACTCGGTGGCGAGCGGCGATGGTGGAACAGTGTTGGCCTGGGGCAGGAACGACACCCGTCAGCTTGGAGCGGACCTGCATCCTCGGGTTGTGAGCGGTTCCGCTTCCGTTGCGGCTGGTGGTACGCTTTCCGGGAGCGGCAGCAGCGTGGTGATGCAGCTCGCAAGCATCGATGGAATTACCCGAGGGATGTCATTTACGGGTGCTAATTTGAGCGGAACATCGCCAAAGGTGAGGGAGATTTTGCCAGACAAGGGCGTTTTGTTGTCAGGAGGAAGCGTGACACTTGCTCAGGGGGGCACGATCCTCATTTTCCAGCGAATCACCGGGGGAACCGTGCATGGGGCGGAGTACAAGATCAACGCTTACCCGCTTTCTTCGGAAGCTTCCAATGTTGTCCGTGTGAGCACGACGTCGTTTGGGGTCTTGCCCAGAATCAACAGTGTGGGTCCCGCGTGGGCGGGAACGGCTTCGACGACGCTGACGATGGTGAGCACGCAGTCGTGGTCTCCGGGAATGGCGGTGTACGGAGCGGGCGTTCCCTCCGGAACGCGGATTGTTTCCGTAGACAGCAGCACTCAAGTAACCCTGTCTGGTTCGGCTACGGTGACTCCGGGCACGGTGTTGGACGCTCGCAGTTCGAGTCTTGGGAACGACCTTCTCGCAGGGCCGATGAAGGTGACGGGCTTCAGCGCGACGGGGCAGTCTCTCTCAAGCGCGCTAAGGCTCGAAAGGGTTATCGAGGGTCCGGCTGCTGTGTTCTCAGGGAGCGCAACTTTTGCCAATGGAGGCTCGGCCCCCTTAAGCGCTCGGTATGGGAATCTGGCGCTCTCGGGTACGGTTGCGTTCTCGGGCAGCTTGGTTACCGGGACTACTCAGGTCGTTGTGTCTGGAACCTCGGGGCTGGAGATCGGGATGGAGCTTGCCACCTCCAGTGGCAGCCTTGAGCCGGGAACGACCATTCAGAGCATCGTGACGGGTACGATCACCCTCTCGGCTGCACCCCAGAGCGCTGGGGCATCTGTTCCGCTTGTCGCCTCACGTGTCAGCTCCAGTACCCCGGTGGAAGTGAATATGTCCGAGCTGCGATTGCCGGTGGTTCCATCCCAGCTGACCAGGCGTGTGACGGACATTAGCAGCGGCGCACAATACAATTTTATCAAGACTTCGGACGGCTTGTTCTGGGCTTGGGGCTTGAACTCTGACGGTCAGTTGGGGGATGGCACGTTCACCAATCGATCAATCCCTGGTTCATTTTTGCCACCGGCGGGAGAGACGTTTTCATGGATCGCCCCCGGTGGAAACTATGCGTTGGCGACCACGACTGGCGGAGACTTGTTCTCGTGGGGAGGCAACCAGTTGGGGCAGCGAGGCGACGGCACCACTTTGATGACGGCCGACCCGCAAAGGCATAAAGGTATCACCGAATACTTTTTGCAGGCTCAGAACATTCCCGATTCCGAGGGTCAGCAGCAGGTTCGGGCGCGCGTAATTTTAAATGACTCCCAGAAAGCAGAGATGCTGGTGGTCGTTAAACCTTCTGCAGCAAATTACGTAAGTCCGGTTGCGCCGGTGATCACAAAGCAGCCGGAATCCGTCTTGGTGGCCGCTGGGGGGAGCACCACTCTCAGGGTTGAGGCCAGTTCGGAGTTGCCCTTGCAGTATCAGTGGATGTTGAACGGGGTTGATGTCACTGTTGGCGGGAACAGTCCGATTTATGGAGTGAATGACTCGGCGAGAACGCCTGCAGCGGGGCTCTACTCCGTCAAGGTGAGTGACGAGCGGGGTAGCGTAGTCTCAAAAACGGTTCAGGTTGCGGTGGTTTCCAGCCCGTCGGTGTTCGAAGAACCGCAGGCCCGGGTGATTATTCCCAAAACTTCCACCTCGATTCAGGTGTTGATGCAGTCTCAGTTTAAAACGCTGTTTAATTCGCCGCACGGGCTCGCGGTTCGTGGATCCGGGGAATTATTGGTGGCCGACCGCGATAACAGTGTCGTCCGTGTTATGAACGACGGTGGGTTTGTGCAGACAATAGCCGGTATGCCCCAGAAAAGCGGATGGGTGGATTCGGTCGGGAATCTTTCACGGTTGTCTCGGCCGGAAGGTCTGGCGGTGTTGAAAGTGGGTGAGTTTGAGATGGTGTTCATTACGGATCCGGGGTCGCAGACGGTGCGTTGCTTGACTTGGGAGTTTGATCAATCACAGGGGGATTTCTTGTATAAATTGCGCACTGTCGCCGGTTTGCCGATGCAGGCAGGGTTTGTGGATGGGGACAGCAGAGAGGCGAAATTTAATTCGCCTATGGGAATTGCCGGGTTTGTCTCCCAGATAAAGGATATTTCTACTCAGCTACTGCTACCCAATCAGTATGAGGTCTACCTGTATGTTGCTGATCTGAATAATCATGCATTGAGGCTTGTTTTAGTGCCAGTCTCCATCAATGAAGATGTGTTGGCAGTGGATCCAAGGCGCAAGCGGACCCTGCAATTTTCGCCGAGTATTGTAGCCAGTGTTGCTGGCGCCACTCCAACCAACCAAGGTGCGGGAGATGATGATTCTGCTGCGACAGGCCAGCCCGCGATGTTTCTGATGCCTTCAGACGTCGCAGTGACAGTACAGACAGGATCCGGCCACGCTGTATATGTAGTGGATTCTGGCAATCACAGCATTCGGCGCGTTGAGGCGGATGCCCCATCGGCGGAGAGACTTTTGCAAGGTGTATCAGTCGGGACTTACAAGGGGACGGGATCGACCTATATCACTTGGACACCGTCTCGTCGGCCCGATTGGGTCAAGCCTGGGATGAAAGTTTCCGCCCAAGGATATTTCAAGGATGACACCTATGTGAGTCGCGTGGATGACGGCGGAGTTTTTGTAAGCCAACCAGCGCTCAGCCGAGGTCAGGTATCCGTGCGATTCACGGACACTCTTGTGAACTCGACTTTCACCACCTACACCTACGCTGGGACACCGGGAATCTCAGGGGCGCTGGACGGCGTTGGTGTTCAAGCGCGTTTTTGGTTCCCGCAGAAAATCGCGATATCTGAGGATGGTTCGTTGTTCGTTTCGGATACAAACAACTGTCTGATCCGGAAGATTACGCCTTCTTTGGATCCAAGGTCTGGCATCGTGCGGATTTTCGCCGGGGTTGTGGGCAAGAGCGGATCCGTTGACGGCCCGGCTACGGTGGCTCAGTTCACCGCTCCAAAGGGTGTTGCGGTTTCCGAGGATGGCTCGGTTTATGTCTCCGACGACGGGGCACATGTCGTCCGCAAAATATACGATCTGGACGGGCTGCGAACGGTGGTGAGTCTTGGTGGAATAGCCAAGTCTCCGGGGCACATGGACAGCGACCTTGTTTCTGAGTACACTTATCAGTGGAAGAAAAATGGGGCTTTCCTTGGTGCTCCAATTCAAGGGGAAGCGGGCCGCACGCTCAATTTGAACGGCAATGCTGCTGATTCGGGAGTCTACGTTGTGGAAGTTACCTCTGCTGCGCTTCCAGGCTTCAAGTTCACCTCTCAACCGGCGCAGATCACGGTTCCCGCTTCGACCACTCCGGTGGCGTTTGTGGAGTCCGTCACGGTAAAAGCGGGCAGCACCTATCGACTGGACATCAACGACGTATTCAAAAATTACTTCCCATATCTCGATTGCAAACAATTCATTTTTGATCTGGCTGATTCGAGGCGGCAGACGCTGCCGGAATGGATAAACATGCCTCCTCAGCTTGCCAACCCAGAGGAGGCGGTTTTGTTCATCGCGCCGAAAGCGGATGCGACCACACAGTCTCTGGTTCTCACTGTGATTGCCGATCTCAATGACGGAAGCAGCAAGCTGGGTTATCTGCAATTAACGGTGCAGGGCGTCCGAGTGGAGCAGGACTATCGGCCGATTATTACCCAGCAGCCTATGTCGTGGATCTCTACCGAGGGCACACCCATGAGCGACAAGCTGGTGGCAAACGTCATGTCTGGGGAAGACTTTGTGACAACATACCAGTGGTACCAAAAGCAGAAGCCAATCGTTTCGTATTCTGCGTTTTCGAATAATGGATTGCTGAGTGCTAATGCTCTTTTCCGCTCGAAGGAACTGGCGTCAGCGGGGAGCCTTGCCCATTCGGTGCCGGTGTTTGGTGGGACGGGTAGTTCGCTCTCATTACCCCCACCCTTGGTGCCTGGAATTTATGCGCTTAAGGTGACAAACACGCCCCTCTCCGCCGGCAGTCAGGCGCTGTCCTCTGAGCGTTTCTCGGCTCAGACGGATGTAGTGCAGGTGGTTGTTTCTGGCGCGCCGCAGATGGTGCAGCAGCCGTTCTCTTACCTGGAGTCTGGAAGCAGCCGCGTGGTACTCAGGGTTTATCCGAAGGTTTCCGCGAAATCCTTGATGAACGGGCCGCGCGGAATCGCCTACAACAGCATCGATCAATCCTTGTTTGTGGTGGAACTTGGCAATTACGCGGTTCGCTCTGTGTCGCTAGGTGGAGAGGTGGCGGACTTTGCTGGTTCGCGTTCTGAGTGGGGTGGGGACGACGCGCCGCTGCAAAAAGACGCTCGTTTCGGCAGAACCGACGGGGGGCCTGAGGGCGTGACCGTCGACAATTCCGGGACCGTGTACGTTGCCGACACGATGAATCACGTGATCCGCATGATTCACGGGGGCACCGTGACGACTATTGCGGGGTTGACAGGATTTGCGGGTTCGTCGAACGGTTCTGGCCAAGCAGCTAGATTCAACCTGCCCTCTGGAATCGCGGGTAGGACTGCGGTTGGCGCGGGCGGTTCGGAGGTTGTGATCCTTTACGTTGCGGATTCAGGGAACCATCTGGTTCGGAAGATCACGTTGGCGAACAAGGGTAAGTCTGATCAGACGACGTTGGTGACGACATTGGCTGGAGGGACGTCGCAAACCGGCTCCGGAATCCCCGGCTATCAGAATGGAATAGGTTCCAGGGCAAGATTCTCCGAACCCTTCGATGTGGCTTACTCAAACGACAAGGTGTTCGTTGCGGACTTTCAAAATCATGCGGTGCGTTGCATTACGGACAATAATGACGGTAACGCAGCGAATGTGTCGGTAATCACGTTGGCTGGAGGCGCCTTGGCTGGGACAGGTGAGGTTTTTGGCTCGGATATTCCTTCAGATGAAGCAGTTGTGCCACTCTCTGGGTTTGACGCAGGATCGACGGCGAAGTTTTTGTATCCTACCGGTGTCGCATCGGATGGAAAATTTGTTTACATTGCAGACTGGGGTAATCATGTAGTGAAGCAGGTGCCTTTCCCAAACGCGGGAGTGAAGCAACAGGCGCTTATTGTCCAAGTGATCGCTGGTGAATTAGGCGTTCCCGGCGAGTCGGGCGATGCTCAAATCAAAGCAAAGGATGCTCGTTTCAAGGAGCCGACGAAACTCGCAGTAGATCCTTTGGGGAATGTTTATGTTTCCGATTCCTCGAATCACGTGATTAGAAAGATTGGTGCAGACCAAATGATGAACACTGTGGCGGGAGTTGAGGGGCTTCCGGGCGATCTCAACAGCGATTTGCCGGTTGAATTTTATTACCAGTGGTACAAAGGTAACCGGCCGATTACGGGGGGAAGCGGTAATGCATCTTCCTACGAAATTAAGTCCCTGAGTACAGCATCCGAGGGTGAGTATTCGGTGCTTATCTCAACGGATGCTCGAATGAGCACGTCGTTGATGAGTGCCTTTGCTTCCGTGAGAATGGCTTCGCCCTCTGAAGTGAAGCTTTTAGACGTGATTGCAGGTCAAACCGGCATCATCGGCAAGAGTGTGATTGGAGCTGGCGGGTTGTCGCTGGATCAGCTTCCGACATGGGCTCGTTTTGACAGCCTCGGTAACCTAGTGCTGTCGCCGAGCGTGACGGAGCCCGTTGGTCTGGTTTCGGGCAGCTATGCAGGAGAATCAATTCTTGTAAATGTGATCTCTAAAACGCAGAGCGCGTCAGTTCCAAGGATCCTTATTGAGCCCACTAATGTAATCACCGGAGTAGGCGAGGACTTCCGTCTGGTAGCAAAAATCCAGTTGCCGGGGTCTGCGGTAATCCCATTCGCGACGGTGTCAAGTCAAAACGTCAAGTGGTTCAAACTCGGCCCGGCTGGGACTCTGGTGCAAGCCGGTACCTTGGGTGATCGGACGGGGGCTCGTTCTACATTAGAAGAGGATGTCCTCCCGGATATGTATCAAGTAAATTTCAACGCTCAGCGTGCGCAGGCGGAACAGGCTGGGTTTTATCGACTTGAGCTCACTCCAACTCAGGGAGGGGCACCAGTTATTTCGAATTGGATTCAAGTCGTGTTCAGGGACTCCCCATTTTTTGTGACCCAGCCTGACGCGGAGACAGTCTTTGCCGTGGGGGATTCTATGTTGATTTCGGCCGAGGTGAGGACGCCGGCAAAGTCGCTGTTCCAGCGCCCCGTCGGGCTGGCGGTTTTGCCCGGTTTGCCCGGTTTGCCCGGTTTGCCCGGTTTGCCCGGTTTGTCACGGTTGATCATTGCAGATGAAGCAGAGCGAACGATTCGGATTTCTTCTCCGGGAGGTCGAGTTTCAAACTGGCTGGGCTCGCCGGGGCTAAGTGGTTTCCAAGAAGGCTCTGGTAAAAATGCGCGCTTGGGTTCTGTTGAGGCGGTGGCCCATGACCCCGGCTCCACACGCTACCTCCAAGGCGCAAAGCTAACGAGTGGATCCGAATGGATTAGAATAAATGATGACGCAGAGATTCACCCTGGTATGACGGTTTCAGGGAGTCTTCTGACGAACAACGGGAATCTAATCTCCGCCTTGGATGAGGGCACAAAAATCGATGTAATCGGAACCCGGGACGGCTTCATTCGCAACATTAAGTTGAGCAAACCAGTGCCTGCCGATCAATTCAGGAAGACGCAGCTTGAAAAAGTGGATGGCGTCGACCTGATTGCAGCTCGAGAAAGCGTCACTTACTTGGCAGATTCTTTCAACCACGTCATCTGCAAGGTGTCTGTCGCCGGTGACATGACTGTATTTTGTGGTAGTCTGGGGGTTTCGGGGGGCGCCGATAAGCTTTACTCTCCCTTGGCAGAAGCGAAGTTCAATGCTCCCCAGGGCTTGGCTGTCGATCCCTCGGATGGTACGCTCTATGTGTCCGACACGGGCAACCATGCCATCCGGATGATTCAGCAGGGTGTGCAGCAAAAAGTGTATTTGATTGCTGGAGGAACCTGGGGCGATGAAATGCCCTTGCCATCTTACAGTTTCAGAGACGTGTCCCTTCAGCAGATCAAGGATGGAGTAACGATGGTGTCCAATCCTTTCACTCCCCTCAATGTAAAGTTCTATCAACCTATGGGGATTGCGGCGCGGACGCGTTTTTTGGATTCGCCCGAGACAAGGTTGATTACTGCCGCTAATCCAAGTTTGCTCGGCTTGTTCGGTGAAGTTCCCGGAGAAGGTCGGTATGTAACCGAGGTGTTTGTGGCTGACCGTATGAACCACGTTGTGCGAGTGATTCGATTGAACGCCCGTAACTCGGATGGCAGTTTGGCTCAATTGAATTGGAGCGGTGGTGACGATGATAAAAATCTGTACTTTAACGAGGGTTTAAAGCGCAAAGTAATCAGTGTGCGCACTTGGGCGGGGCAACCCGGCATAAGCGGTGCTAAGGATGGAGCGGGTGAGGTAGCGAAGTTTAATTTGCCTTACGGTCTTGCGCTTGATTTGGGTGACAGTGTGGATGGCAGCCTGTATGTCGCAGACCAGGGCAACCATGCGCTCCGGCGTGTCGTTACAGAATTCGATGGAAAAGCCCTCCAGTTCAAAGATTCAGGGATTGTGGAAACTGTCGCCGGGATATTGGGCGAGTCTGGGGCGGTAGATGGACCGATCACGACCATCGATCCTTTGACGCAGGAAAAAACTACTGTTCCTTCTCGGTTGTCTTGGCCCACAGGGGTGGCTACTAATTCTAAGACAGGCGAGGTGTTTGTGTCCGACACGGGCAATTTCTCAGTGAGAGTTCTGAGGGACCGTATTCTCCAAACTTTTGTGGGAGAGATGGGAGCGAATGGATCCTTTAACAGCGCGGAAGTTGTCGATGGGTTCACCTACCAATGGTATAAGGATGGGCGTCCCCTTCCGGCTGCCTCCGAGTTTCAAGGCGTTGTTTCTGATACGCTTAGGAATGGCAAGATGACTTTCAATGACATAGGCGCTTACCAACTGGAGGTCCGTGGCGCTACAACACTCAAGAGTTCGGTCAGTTTGCTGCGCGCCAAGAGCCCCACCCGTTTCATCGAGATCTCCATTCAAAACCCAAATACCTCTTCCGGCACCTTTACCACCATTGATGGTGTTTGGAATACCGAAATTGGTGAGGTTCTGGACGCCAACATGGACAGTATTTGGAATAAGGATCGTGGAGTCGAGGTGGATCCCTACGGTAGTGTCCGCATAAAAGGCAGAGTGTATGGGGTCAAGGCACTAGGTTATCAATGGAACAAAAACGGAGCACCATTGTCAGATGGCGCTAGCCTGTCTGGGGCAGTGATCAGCGGGGCATTCTCTGAGACCCTTTCTTTGGGAAGGGGGGGATGGAGGAAAGTTGATAGCGCAGTGGCTGGCCCAAGGCACTCTGCAGCGATTAGTTCTGGGACACTTTATATGTGGGGCGCGAACAACGCTGGGCAGTTAGGGATCGGGGATCGATCGCCACGATCGTTTCCGCAGGCGCTCCCGCGAAGTGCATTTGGTGGAAATCAAGTTATGGAAGTCGCTTTGGGGCAGAGTCATACTCTCGTCCGGACAGCAGATGGTTCGATTTACGCTTGGGGTAGTAACGCTCAGGGACAGCTCGGCAGACAGAACCCTGCAGACGTTCTTAGAC
>JBILUQ010000175.1:0-8233 GCA_044370935.1 Chthoniobacteraceae bacterium | reverse complement strand
AAAGTGGACATCGGGACTAGAAAGATCAGGGCCATTGCTGCCGGTTCTCATCATTGCTTGGCGGTCGTTGATAAATCCAGCGTCGGTCCAAATACAGTTTTGAGTTGGGGAGGAGGTGGACCTGATGCGCCTGCTTGGCTCGGCCGAAGAATCACCTCAGGTACATTTGTTGTGGCTTCGGGTTCGTCTGCGGGACAGCTGCTTGGGGAGTCTTGGTCAGACGCAGCCCTAGCTCAGTCAGTCGTTGGAATGAATTGTACCGCGGACGCAGATTTCGTTGCGCCGCCTCGCATCTTATCCGTGGCCACTTTATCAGGCGTCTCGTCCACCGTTCTGAATTTGGATCAAAAAGTACAGAAGACCGGAACCGTTCCGGTTACCATGTCACACCCATATTGGAAGCCCTCGCCGGTCATCGCTCGTGTCAATGGCCAGCTGCGATTGCTCAAGGCATTTGATTTCTCAACCGAATCCCCTTTGCTCACGAAATTGAAGGCGGACGGCAAAAATCTCGGACTCGAAGCGGTCTCTTGTGTGTCAGCCGGATTGCTTCATTCACTGATTCTCGGGGACGACTTGAACGTCTACGGATTCGGTTCCAATCTCAAAGGCCAAGCGGGTCAGGCGGACACTCTTGATAGGCAGGAGGTCGCATTAGCGATGCAGATTGAAACCGCAAATATCCGTGGTGAATTATTCAGATCTGTCGCGGCAGGGGACGGGCATTCTTTAGCCCTGACGTCTAAGGGAGTCCTTGTATCGTGGGGAGACAACAGTTCCAAGCAGCTCGGACGATCCGTCATTAAGTCGATTGAATCAAAGCCGTCAAGCTTGGTGAACACCTCCACTTTGGTGGTTTCCGGCACCAGTTTGTTGAAAGTGGGTTCCATGGCGGCGTCCTTTGAACAGAACGTTGGAGGTGGAGCGTGGAGTGCTCGTTCTGGCTGGTCAGGCAAGTACAGTCCAACCTTGGATGCTTGGCCGACGGTGTTTTCGCCCGCGATCTCAGGGATCTCGACAATCAACGCTTCGAGGGTTGTAACCCTTTCAGGCCTCTTCTCCATGGCAACGCTCCCGGATCAAGACGAGGCTCTTCAGGTTGTTTTTGCGGACATAACCAATTTCTCCGGAATGCCCAGAAAAGCCTTCTATGTGGAGTCGGACGCCAAGCAGCTGCGTTCGATTGCCGCGGGAGGCAAATCAAATATCGCGATCGGGGCGGATAATAATGTGTATGTCTGGGGACATAATGGAGGCCAGCTTGGGATTGAATGGCGTAACATCGCGGAGTTGGCAGGCCCGCAGCCATTGGAATTCTTCTCCTCTGCGTCGGCAAAGAATTCCCGGGTGGTGCGAGTCTCGGTGGGCGGTCAGGGCTACGATGAAGGACACGCTTTTGCGGTGGATTCGCAGGGCATGCTATTTGTTTGGGGTGACAACACAGCCGGACAGCTTGGAGCTGGAACATCTGGACTGTTTGAGGAGCGAAGAGTTCCGAGCTTCAATGCGTTTTCAGATTACGGCGAATACACTTTGAAGCTGGGTTCAAGTACCTCTGCTGAGACAGATGAATCTGCGGGAATGATATCTGCGGGGGTAATGCTTGTTCAGCCTGAAGTAGAGGCCTGGCGCTTTAGGGAGTGGCCGAGAGCGCTTTTAAGCCCGGAGCTTCAGGTGAGCTACAAAGGAGCAATCGCGATCAACATCCCAGAGCCCTTGGGTTACCCGGTACCTGATGTGCGTTGGCTTGACGCAGGAACCACGAGTTTTGGAAATTCTTATGTGGTGAATAATGTCGAAAATACCAGGTATGTATCCGTGACGCTGGGACAGCGCGATAGCTCTGGAACCTTCATTCCTATGCCTAATCCGGATCTCCTGAGCCGCTGGTCCTTTATGCCTTCAGCCGAACAAGCTAGACTCACTGGCGTCTTTGATTACTCTTTTGAGTATCAGCTCTTGGGACAAACTGGGGTGCTATCCGGCTCAACGTACCAATCCACCCATGCGCTGGCGACGAGTGCCGCGCTAGCACTGCGTCCGGCTGGTTCCAGTACTAGCGACTTAACGGTTGTGCCGTCTGTAAACCCGAATTACGAGCCGCTGGCAGGTTTCCGCGATGCTATGCTGAAGCAGCGTAGCTTTCGCAACCAAGACGCTGGAAATTTCAGCGTGCGAATAGCCGCTGGGTTTAATGAGTCTGCTGCCGCGTCATTCCGTGATCTAAGTGATCTGGACCCGAGTGATATAACAAAGGTAATCGCCGGATCTGGAACCATCCAATTCAGTTCTGGGGCTCTGGCGGCCGGTACGCTCAAGGGGGGATCCCTGATAACCTTGCCACAGTCAGCTGGGCAGGCTCCAAGCTACGTCTCCCTCCCAATAAGCTTCACTGGCGAGGAGCTTGCAAAACAAGGCCTGACCGTTGAAGTTTGGGCGGCGCTCAACAGCGCGACTGCTTTTCCAACGATCTTCAGCTTGGACAGTTTCAGCTTGGACAGTGGTGGTCAAAATAACAACGGCATTGAACAAATTAACAACGGCATTGAATTCTGGGCGGGTTACTCCGCCCAAAGCGACACAGGTCGCCCAGCGCTCTCCTCCTCGCTTTCTGATGCCTCAATAGTCACAGCCCCGACTGCCATGCCCCTTGTCCTTGGTAAACTTTACCACTGGGCTTTAGTGATCAATCCAGCGAATTCCATGGCGACTCTCTATCGTGACGGCACGGAGGCATGTTCGATGTCCGTCAACTTGGCGGACAATATTAGCCGTCGTGGGTTTGGCGAGTTGTGCCTGGGCAAATCGTTGACAAACGGGGATCCTCATTCCTCCGCAACTTATTCTGAAGCTCGTGTCTGGCGTCGCTCTTTGAGCGCAGCCGAAATCAAGCAGAACAGCATCTCGGGAGCGGATGCAAACTTCGATGCGAGCCGGACTTTCAAGGTCACTCCAAGCGGGTTCCGTCTCCTCGTGCCGGATTGGGAGCGCGCTGGAATTCGCAGGCGCGAATCCGTTGTCACCGTTACTCAGGGCGACAGTATCAAGCTTTTTGCGTCGTTTGATGGCGAGTCTTGGCCCGGTATGAGCTACCGTTGGAAGAAGGATGGAGTATTCCTCATCGGCGAAGCGCAGAGCAGCCTTGATTTATCTAATCTGGTTGAACAGGGTAACATGAATCGGGGAATAGCGCCCCGTCAGGCTGGCGATTATCAGGTGGTGGTCTCAGATGGATTTATTGTGAGGGAGAGTCCTGTGGTCAGAGTTGTGGTTACGAAAACCCCAGCTGCCACGTTTACTGGAAACCTCACGCAGGATTCTGACTATGTGAAAGTCAGCAGTGTTTCAAATCTGAAGGTCGGCATGGGGGTCGGCGCGAACGGTATCCAGAGAGGAACCATCATCATTGAAGTGATCCCTGCCACTTCCACCATCAGGCTTTCAACCTTAGCATCCGTGACCGGGGCAAATGTGCCGATAGTGGCCTCTCAAGATGCACTCTATCAGGTTATCACAGATACAAAGACGATAGAGGGACGGGACGGTGTTCGGTCCGTTGACCTAGTTCCCCAGTTAAGCGCGGATCTCACTTATTTACCGGGAGGAGCGATGCCGGCAGGAACGCCGCTTCAGATTATGGGTACACCAATTTCAGGCATGCTTCGGGGATGGAAGATTACTGATCCGAAAAATCCTGAGAACGAGTATGGCCAATTGCAGGCAACCGGTTCGCCGGTCTCCTTTGTGACGCCTGCGAAAGACATAAAAATCACACCAATCATTGGAACGGCTATGGCCGGCTTGTATGCGGGGTTTGTCACAACTTCCTCCTCGGCAGAAATGACAGAAAAGGATTTAGGTAAAATACGCGGTTATTTCGTGGCAGGGGTAATGCCTCAAGGGTCTTCAAGCTGCCGTCTTTGGGTCGATGGTAGAAGCTACGTTTTGAGGCCAAATTTCGAGTGGGTCCAAGGAGCCAAGATCGACGTCTCGGTGGTCGAGAAAACTGAAGGCGTGACAATTGTGGAGGTGCTGGCGGATGGCATCGCTGAAAAAGCAGGCCTTAAACCCAATGATGTGATTCAATCAGCTCAGGTGGAGGGCAGCAGTGAGGTGGTTGAATTGTATCGAGTCCGTGATTTTGATACCTATCTCAACGAATCGAAAATGGTCGGAAAACAAGTTTATCTCAATGTGATCCGTTCCGGAGTAAAGCTTCCAAACCCTTTGACCGTGGTGCCTAATAGCGAGTGGTACATGCGATCAATGATCCAGTTAGATACCCAAGGTTTGGGAATCTGGGTCGGTCAGATGAGCATTAAAGCCGATGAGAACCGTGGAACGCACGCATCTCTCAATTTAAAAAATGTAGCGCTGAGAAATCCGGCATTTAATTCCTCCCAGCTTTCTTTTGCTAACGAAATTTTCTGCAACGCCTATACTTCTGTCGGTAGTGGGAACACCAATTATAAGTTGCATTCTGCGGGGCTCTACAAGGGAACCGGTAAATTTGAAAACCTCGGTCAGGGCGGCGTCTTCTTGATCCAGACGAACGCCTCGGATGGTACAGCTATGATGTATGGACGTCTCGGAAATGGAAAACAGTTCACTTTTACCGGAATCGTGGGCAGGTTGTTTGCTCCGTTGACAAACGTTGGATCCGACTTCTTAAGCGCCTCATCGTCGGTGGCGAGTGCGTCTGCGGAAGCGAGGGTTGATGAAACTCCGGAGGCTGCGATGCTAGAGGCCGTTCATCGTCGGACAGTGAATCCGCTGATGCCCGTCTGGAGCTTGGGAGATTTGCGAACGGACGCCAACTTCATCGCAGGAGCGGTGGTCTTCGACAGCGAGAAAGTCCACGGATCTGTAGGCATGATTAACCGTCCTCAGAACTCGATCGGGTTTAGTACGGAATATACCCCTAACAAACTGGTGGGGTACTCTGTGCTTCCCGCTCCGCCTGTTCCTGTTACGTCCGGGACTTTGTTGGCAGGCACATCAACCTCCATAGGATATGTGCCAGCGCCAATCAAATGGCTCCCTTCAGACTCAGTTACCTTCTACTCCGGGATCACATATCCAAAGCCACAAGGATTCGGGAGGCAGTACACGAAATACTTCGGCACCGAGGGATTGGTCTTTGAGAACATTGCACCACAGGTGCGGGTGACCAACGTGGAAAATTTCCGAGTGGAAAAACCTATCGGCGCCCTCTTCAAGGGATATTTCAAAGCCACTGATGCTGACTCGCGACTCATTGGAGCGCGGTATCGAATGAGCGGTGGCTTGATTAACTCATTCTATGGAGTGACCATTGGGGGTCCGGAAACAAACGCGGGGGTCGGCTTTTTCCTCCGCGGGCCGATTGTCCAGACCTATACGCAGCTTCTCGGGAATCAACAGAAATTTGACGAGGTAATTCCGATTACCGAATCGATTCGATTTGATGCTCCTTAGTTTGGCAGGTGGCTGTAGAATCGGGGCTAAACATCATTTTTCACGCCAAGCCCTCCGCCTTACGGGGCTAAGTTTTGGGTCAGCACAGGGTAGAACCAACAGCCTCCGACCCATGATTCGAGCGATAGAACTTACCTTTCTTCAATGACGAGTCTTGGCGGTGGTAAAACCAGAAGAAGAGGTCGCGGTGCTGCTGGCCCACTTGGGGCTCCGTCTACCAAGCCGTTCGAAAACGGTGCAAAATGTAGTGGAGAAAAACGGCTGAAAAATAGCGCAAAGCACTCAAAATCAACAAAAGCACTTTTTGAAGTGCGGAAGTCGGGTTAAGTCACGCCACCTCCAAAGCTGTGGCGACCACTGTGTCGGGCTTGTCCTTGCCAGCTCTGATCGTGTACTTGCCAGCCGCATAGACACGGGGCCTGAAGCTCTCGCTGTGTGAGCGGACCGTATAAAGAATTTCCCCAGTGGACTCGGCGATGACTTGGACCACGGGATTTGAGACGCCATCGAGCTTGACCTCGGGGAGGTGGGCGTGGACTTTACGGCCGTCATTGGCATCCTGCGCAATCGTGATGGGCCAGCCTGGAAACTGCGCCTTATCGCCATCGGCCACCTTCGAGAAGCGCGGCCAGCATTCAAATGTGATCTTGCGGGTTTTTTTGTCAAAACGGATGAGGCCATAGCCATCGGCTCGCGTCTTCTCGTCTTGCATGTTTTCAGGGTTCGCATAGGCGAGCATGCTGATGGGATTGCCAAGGCCGTCTTTGAAGTCGCCGGTCCATGGCAGCGGGCTGTTGGGCACTGGATTCGCGCCGGGCTTTTCATCGAGCGGATGCCACCACCGGCCGTAAATGGTGTTCACGAGCGCGGGACTGGTGAAGCTGAAGGGGCCGTCGCCAAATTCTTCGATGCCGTGTTGCACGACTACGGCGAGGTGCTGGTCGCCACACAGATGCGGAGCCCATGCACGGCGGATCTCCAACAGGGCCCGGTTGCGACCCGTCTGGGGCCATCCGTTACAGTCTAAATCAGCCAGCAAGCGCTTGTCGGGGCCGCCATGCATGTGAACGGCACCGCAAAAGGCTGTGGCGGAAAGCACGCACTTGATCTGCGCGCCTCCGCTGTAGTCCTGGCCCCATTCGCGAAGAAACTTCTCCTGTCGCTCGCCAAGCAGTTCCAAGCCCGGTAGATCGATGCTCTTCGGGTCATATGAGGGATCGTTGATGTGATCCGGCCTAGGCCCCATCTGCGGGATGGTGCCACTTGGCCCAGTTTTGAACTTACGATCCTCCAGAATCGCGAAGTCGACACCGGCAACAATCATCCGGGTGAAATACACGCTGATCTCACGATCCACTGGCGCAGGGTCGGGCGAGTCCGGCAGATGCCAGCTCTGCTGACGCTGCACTTGGTTCACATACGCAGCCGGATAGCGGTAGCCGCCGTCTGCGTCACCATCAATGTGAGACTGACCTCCGGCCTCGCCCCAGAGATTGCCGTGGCCCACGTCGTGATCATCGGGTATGCACACGGTGGGGCGATCGCGAATAATGTCGCGGAACTGCAAGCCAAACTCGATCCAACCCGCGGTGTGTTCGGTGTGGCGATAAGTCTGGTCGCCGCCAAAGAAGAGCACATCGGGATCTTGAGCGCGGAGGTTGTCGATAATTTCTGTGCGCGGTCCAATCGTGCGGCTTGAGTTGCAGCTCATGTTAGCGATGACGATCTCGCTCTTTTCCACCGGATCACGGCGGATGAGGCCCTCAAACATCGCTTTAGCACCGTGTCGCACCCGGTATGGCACGTTCTTCGAACCGTCCCAACCTTCGACGCGGAAATGAGCGTCCCAGCCTGGATAATAAACCTCCGCTTTCGCGACTTCCTTCCAATCCTCTCCGTCGTGTTTCACTTCGAGTCTCGCCACACGCTCTTCACCGGGTTTGAGAGGGAAAAGTTGAGCGCTCATTTTGAGAACACCACTCTGCTGCGTGTAATAGGCGAAGCACACCACCTCGTCACGGGGTACATCCATTGAAGGCGCCGCAGACTGGCCACCACCCTTACTTTTCAGCTTCCCTTTTGACGCTGCTACGAGCGCGTCCTTGGTCCACCACTCACCCGTTGTGAGTGAATCGAGCTGCGGAAAATCCGATCCGAATGGCTGCAGCGCATCTGCGGCAAAGCTAAAACTACGCACAAAGAGAAGGGGCGTTGCCTTCAAGAGCTGTCGGCGGGTGATGTTCATGGTTGTGGATTAGCTGACATTTGTAATTGTGAGGGATCAAAGACTGCCGTCAACGCGTCATCAAATAAGCCGCGAGATCTGCAATGTTCTGGCCGGTGAGGTCGAGTTGGTCGGCAAAGAGCATCAGGGATCTGTTTTCGAAAACCTTCATCGTTTTTACCCGGTCACGGGGTATAAGCTGGCTTATCCCGCCCAGCGAATCGAGTGCGATCGGATCGCCAGTGCTGCCGGCAGTTCCGGTGTGTGACTGCGTGGGCGAGTAACCAAAGGGGGCTCCTTAATGTTCCTCAGTCCTCTAAAAAAATTGGTCTGGTAGTAGCAGCGTGGGTAACCCCAAAAACGGAAATCAATTCTCAAAAACGAACTTAAATTGAGCAGGCGTTTGTTGCGGTTGATAAAGGTTCTTCGAATTTCCTGAATGTTTAGAGAATCACAAATAAAACAGAACCATATTGGGTCGTGCGAGAGATGAATTCACCTCTTATGCCGCAATGATGTTTAACCAAAACCTTCCTCGCAAAAGGGTGCCAT
>JBILUQ010000418.1:0-2761 GCA_044370935.1 Chthoniobacteraceae bacterium | reverse complement strand
TTGCCACTTTCTGCGGATTTTTGCTCCAGACCGTGTGGCTCTATCAGAGGGGACAGGCGGTTGGGCGGTGCCCGTTGACGACGCTTTTCGACGTTCTCGTGTTTCTGGGCTGGTCGGTGGCCCTTGTCTACATGGCCACGGGAGCCACTTACAGGTTGTCCCTGCTTGGCGCGCTCACTTCACCCTTGGTTTTTCTGCTGCAGGCGTCGGCCCTCCTGATGCCGATGCCGGCATTGGAAAAAGGCGTTGCCCCGGTCAATCCTTGGCTTGAATTTCACGCCGCGGTTTCTGTGGTCGCTTACGGTGCGTTTGCCCTGGCTGGGATTGCTGGAGTCATGCTGCTGGTCCAGGAGCGACAGCTTAAAACGCATAAGCTGCACTCGTTTTTCTTTCATCTGCCGCCCATTCACGATCTGGCGACTGCAAACCGGCGCCTTCTTTATTTTGGGTTCGCTCTTCTGACCGCTGGGCTCTTGAGCGGGCTAAGGCAGGGGATGGCGCATGTAAACCTGCTGAGGGTTGTGTCGATTTCCATCTGGCTGCTATACGCCTTCCTTTGTGTCGCGCTTGGGGTGAAGCGCATCGCCCCGCGCCGGGCGTCGTGGCTGGCCATCGGTGCGTTTGCCGTGCTGCTACTAACGGTTTGGACCGTGCAGATTGTTTCAAAGGGATGATGTCATGGAAATCCTTTGCCTCGGCTTGAGTCATCACACAGCGCCCGTGGAGATCCGGGAGCGCTTCGCCATCGCGGAGGCGAGAGCAGGGGAGCTTGCCCGTGAGCTCGCGTCCTATCCCGGGCTAAGCGAGGGCGTGGTGGTTTCGACCTGCAATCGGGTGGAGTTTTACGCGGTGGCGCACGAGCCGGGCAGGGGATTTGAGTTGCTGCGCCGGTTCCTTTGCGAACGCGGTTTGGACGTGGACGGGGCGGGCTTTTTCGAGCGCCCTGCGGACCATGGCGTGCGGCACTTGTTCCGGGTGGTTTCGGGACTTGAATCGATGGTGCTGGGCGAAACCGAGATTCTCGGGCAGGTGAAGAAAGCCTATCAAGCCGCTCAGGACGCGCGCGCAACGTCCCGGCATCTCAATAAACTTTTCCAGCGCGCCTTCAACGTCGCAAAGGAGGTGCGCACCCAAACGAATATTACCCGAGGCAGCGTCTCGGTGGGTTCCGTGGCGGTCGAGTTGGCGGAGAAGATTTTCGGCAAACTCACCTCCTGCCGCGTGATGATTCTAGGTGCCGGTGAGACAAGCGAACTGACCGCCGGTGCGCTTCAGGCCCGGGGCGTAAAGACGTTGTTCGTTGCAAATCGTTCCCACGAGCGGGCAGTTGCTCTGGCGGAAAAAATGGGCGGCAGCGCCCTGCATTTCGACGACTGGACAAGCCAGTTCGGTGAGGTGGACATTCTGATCGGATCCACCGCGGCGCCGCATCACGTGCTTACCCGCGAAAAATTGGCACCCATCATGGCTAAGCGCCGGCATCGTCCCTTGTTCTGCATTGATCTTGCCGTGCCGCGCGACATCGATCCGGCCGTGAACGAACTGGAAGGCGTGTACCTGTACGACATCGACTCATTGCAGTTGATCGCCTCGCAGTCCATGGAGGAGCGCCGCCAGGAATTGGGGGTGTGCCAAAAACTCATCGAGCGGCATGTGGGGGAATTTACCGAATGGTTCGCAAAACCGCATCCCATGGGGAATCCGGGGGGATTGCCCTTGCGCAACAACGGCGGGGTCTCGGTCCCGGGTGGAGCAGCGCCCGGAGGAACTGCGCCGCAGAGCGTTTAGTGTGCTCTGGGCGCGTGGACTTTAGAGAGAGTAGAGAGAGTAGAGAGAGCATCTTTTTATGTTGAACAGCTTG
The DNA here is from genome assembly GCA_044370935.1 of Chthoniobacteraceae bacterium. GTDB lineage: Bacteria > Verrucomicrobiota > Verrucomicrobiia > Chthoniobacterales > Chthoniobacteraceae > Chth-196. Next base: position 900 of record JBILUQ010000418.1, on the reverse strand, counting down.
ATTCTTGGAACGCGCGGCTCGGCTCTGGCGCTTGCGCAGACTGAACTCACAAAGGCCGCGCTTAAACGGACCTTTCCCTCCCTTTCGGTTTCGATGGAGACCTTTATCACGCAGGGGGACAAGAAGCTCGACCTCGAGCTGCTTCGTCAGCCTTCGGGAGGAAAGGGGCTTTTCACCAAGGAACTTGAGGACGCGCTGTTTGAGCGCAGGATCGAGGTGGCGGTGCACAGTTTGAAGGATCTTCCCGGAAACATGCCTCCTGGGCTTGTGCTTGGCGGGGTTTTGGAGCGGGCGGCTACGGCGGATATGCTCATTTCAAAGTATCCGGGTGGATTGGACGGGTTGCCGCACGGTTCATCGGTTGGGACCAGCAGCGTGAGGCGCGCGCGGCAGTTGAATTGGCTCAGGCCCGATTTGAAAGTCAACGAGTGGCGGGGCAACGTGCAGACCCGCCTTCGTAAACTCGGCCAGCAGGGCGTTTTCAGTGCGATTCTGCTTGCTCAGGCGGGCCTTGATCGGCTCGGGTTTTCGCTTGCCGGCGGGCGTCTCGAATTCGAGTCCGCGCAGTTCTACGTCGCCTCGCTCGAGGACTGTATGTTTCCTGCAATCGGACAAGGAGCGATAGCGCTGCAGTGTGAAAAGGAGCGCGTGCCGGTGCTTGAGACGCTGCGAGCAATCACGCATGAGCCGACCTGGATGGCGATACGGGCGGAACGCGAACTGCAACGACTGCTCTCTGGGGACTGCACGTTGCCGGTCGGCGTCCGCACCACGGTCGGAAATGCTTTGGTTCGGATGGAGGCGTTGCTTTTTGAGGAGGGTCAGAAGGAGCCAGCGCATGCTAAAGCTGAAGGAGTTGTGCCAGAGGAGGTGGCTGCTATTGTGGCTCGTGGCTTGGGG
>JBILUQ010000482.1:0-2761 GCA_044370935.1 Chthoniobacteraceae bacterium | reverse complement strand
CCTGAATCGCTCCCTCGCTCAGGGTCACCCCGCCGCTGAAGGTGTTCGCTCCACTCATCGTGAACACCGCGCTGCCAGTCTTCACCAGGCTGCCCGCGCCGCTCATCAACCCGCTGTAGGTCGTGTCCACCCCGCCGCTCACGCTCAACACGTTCCCCTGCAGGTTCACAGCTCCAGCCCCAGCCAACGACGCGATCTCTTCGCTGCTCGCAAGCTTCAACGTACCACCGGAGGACACCGTCACTGCCATGCTGTTGATGAGCGCGCTGCCGCCGCTCAGCGTCAGGATTCCAGCGTCGACGTTGGTCGGGCCGCTAAAGGTGTTCACTCCGCTCAAGGTCAGCTCGTCCGCTCCCGCCTTCGTCAGGCTGTACGCTCCGCTCACCACTCCGCTCAGCGTCGCCGCGCTCGCCACCGTCAGCGTCGTCGCCGCTCCAAGCACCACGTTCCCGCTCAAGGTCAGCGTCCCGCTATTGGTCGCGTCTCCCAAGCCCAGCGTTCCACTCATCGCAAATTCGTTTGCCAGCGTGCGCGCCGTCGCAGAATTGCTCGAGATCCGGCCAGCACTGAAGGTCACCGTCCCGGTCCCCAGCGCCGCGTTGTCGCCCACTTGGATCGCTCCGTCACTCAAGGTCACCCCGCCGCTGAAGCTGTTCGCTCCGCTCATCGTGAACACCGCGCTGCCCGTCTTCACCAGGCTGCCCGCTCCGCTCATCAACCCGCTGTAGATCGTGTCCACTCCGCCGCTCACACTCAGCACGTTCCCCTGCAGATTCACCGCTCCTGCTCCGGCAAGCGACCCAATTTCTTCGTTGCTCGCCAGCTTCAACGTTCCGCCCGCAGACACCGTCACCGCCATGCTGTTGATGAGCGCACTGCCGCCGCTCAGCGTCAGCACTCCTGCATCCACGTTGGTCGATCCGCTGAAGGTGTTCACTCCGCTCAAGGTCAACTCGTCCGCTCCCGCCTTCGCAAGACTGTACGCTCCGCTCACCACTCCGCTGATCGTCGCCGCACTCGCCACCGTCAGCGTCGTTGCCGCTCCCAGCGCCACGTTCCCGCTCAGAGTCAGTGCCCCATTATTGGTCGCCTCTCCCAAGCCCAGCGTTCCGCTCATCACAAACTCGTTTGCCAGCGTGCGCGCCGTCGCAGAATTGCTCGAGATCCGACCCGCACTGAAGGTCACCGTCCCGGTCCCAAGCGCCGCGTTGTCTCCCACTTGGATCGCTCCTTCGCTCAGGGTCACCCCGCCGCTGAAGGTGTTCGCTCCACTCATCGTGAACACCGCGCTACCCGTCTTCACCAGGCTGCCCGCACCGCTCATCAACCCGCTGTAGGTCGTGTCAACACCGCCAAGCACGCTCAGCACGTTCCCCTGCAGGTTCACTGCACCCGCTCCGGCAAGCGATCCGATCTCCTCGTTGCTCGCAAGCTTCAACGTACCGCCGGCCGACACCGTCACCGCCATGCTGTTAATCAGCGCACTGCCGCCGCTCAGCGTCAGCACTCCCGCATCCACGTTCGTCGATCCGCTGAAGGTGTTCACTCCGCTCAAGGTCAACTCTTCCACTCCCGCCTTCGTCAAACTGTACGCACCGCTCATCACTCCGCTGATCGTCGCCGCGCTCGCCACCGTCAGCGTCGTGTCAGCACCCAGCGCCACATTCCCGCTCAAGGTCAACGCTCCATTGTTGGTCGCGTCACCCAAACCAAGCGTCCCGCTCATCGCAAACTCGTTCGCCAAACTCCGCGCCGTCGCAGAATTGCTCGAGATCCGGCCCGCGCTGAAGGTCACCGTCCCGGTCCCCAGCGCCGCGTTGTCGCCCACTTGGATCGCTCCTTCGCTCAAGGTCACCCCGCCGCCGAACGTGTTCGCACCGCTCATCGTGAACACCGCGCTGCCCGTCTTCACCAGGCTGCCCGCTCCGCTCATCAATCCGCTGTAGGTCGTGTCCACCCCACCGCTCACGCTCAGCACGTTCCCCTGCAGGTTCACCGCTCCCGCTCCCGCAAGCGACCCGATCTCTTCGTTGCTCGCCAGCTTCAACGTTCCGCCCGCAGACACCGTCACCGCCATGCTGTTGATCAATGCACTGCCGCCGCTCAGCGTCAGCACTCCCGCATCCACGTTCGTCGATCCGCTGAAGGTGTTCACCCCGCTCAAGGTCAACTCGTCCACTCCCGCCTTCGTCAGGCTGTATGCACCGCTCACCACTCCGCTCAAAGTCGCCGCGCTCGCCACCGTCAGCGTTGTCGCCGCTCCAAGCACCACGTTCCCGCTCAGAGTCAGCGTTCCGCTATTGGTCGAGTCACCAAAGCCAAGCGTGCCGCTCATCGCAAACTCGTTCGCGAGGCTGCGCGCCGTCGCAGAATTGCTCGAGATCCGACCAGCACTGAAGGTCACCGTCCCGGTCCCCAGCGCCGCGTTGTCGCCCACTTGGATCGCTCCCTCGCTCAAGGTCACCCCGCCGCTGAAGCTGTTCGAACCAGTCATCGTGAACACCGCGCTGCCCGTCTTCACAAGGCTGCCCGCACCGCTCATCAAGCCACTGTAGGTCGTGTCCACTCCGCCGCTAAGGCTGAGCACGTTTGACTGCAGGTTCACATCACCCGCTCCGGCAAGGCTCGCGATTTCCTCGCTGCTCGCGAGCTTCAACGACCCGCCCGCGCCAACCGTCACCGCCATGCTGTTTGCCAGCGCGCTGCCGCCGCTCAACGTCAGCATTCCCGCGTTCACGGTCATCGGGCCGGCGAACGTATT
>JBILUQ010000133.1:0-10261 GCA_044370935.1 Chthoniobacteraceae bacterium | reverse complement strand
AAGAATCCAGGGATTTTGAAATTGAAACCCCCAGTTCAAAGTCTGGCCCGCTTGTTGCAGCACGATTACGGCTGCGGCCAGTCCCATAAAAAACACGACAACACCCGCGCAAAACGACAAGCCCAGACGGAACACTTTTCGCGGATCCTGCCCCGCCTGCTGCGTGAAGTTGAAAATTTTGAGCGCGATCACCGGCAGTACGCACGGCATTAGATTCAGCAGCAGTCCGCCAAGGAACGCCGCCCACAGCACCCCGGATAGTGGACGCGGGGGTTTCGTTGCATTGATGCCTTTCGCCGTGGGTTGATCCTGGCTTTTGGTGGGCGAATCTTTGTTCGGCAACAAGATATCCCATCCGCTCCTCTTCCCGTCCGCAGATTCAACGACGACTAGCAGGGACCAAGGTTCGTGGGACGATAATTCTGTTTTGAATGGAATTTTGTAACGCTTCACACCCTGCGCAGCGTGTGGTTCGACCTCCGCATGCTCGGCCGTGATTCCCTGCGGAGGAATTGGGAAAACTTCCACAGACTCCGCATCGCTGATGCCCTGAAGGGTGAGAAAAATGGCTGCATCCGTGCTGCTCCAATCGCTTTGGAATGGTGGCGGGTCTTTTCGAGGGAGTTTGGTGCGCCATTCTGCGAAGACGTCTTGATTGGCGGGTTGTGATTCGCCACTGGATAATGGGAGCGAGAGCGAAACCTGCGCATCACCGGGGAGACAGGTCTCTGCGCATACGTACCATTTCAGAGTCGCTTGTAGCTCAATGGATTTCACATCCAGAGACTGCTCGGTAGTGAATTCAACTGGCAAAAGAAGGTCTCCTTCGTAGACGTTCGTGAATAAATCGCCTTCTGATTTTAGAAGGTGCGGCAGCGGCCACTGGATTGCTCCCGCGTGAATGCCTTTGGGCAGCGTCCACTGGACCTCCGGCGCTGCTCCGGAATCTCCTGCGAACCTCCAGTACAAATGCCACCCTTTTGCGACCTTGAACCGGATTCCAACGGTGAAGGGCTTCCCGGGGCTTACCGCTGTTGTGTCCGCAATCAGGGCCGCCTCGGCTTTTGCCGGAAGCCCGAAAAACTGGGCTTGCGAACTTTGATTACAGCAGAGAAGCCATAGCAGGCTCAGTGCAAGTGAGGGGAGTTTCAAGTGGTCGAACACACCTGCACCTTGTGCAGAGACACGTCAAAAGTCCAATCTGGACGGGTCGCCCTCGCCGCAGAGGGGAAGGTCCCTAGGGGGTGCTTTATGCATTTAAGTTGCAACAAGGCTGGATTTGCCTGAATTTAAAAGGAGCTATGAAAAGCATGCTTTTCGGCCTTGTGCTGAGTTTCTTAAGCGGCGTTTGCCTGAAGGCGGCGGAGCCTTTAAAAGTTTCGGTTTTCTCAACGATCCTCAACGAGATTGCGCAAAGGGTCGGCGGTGACGCGGTAAAATCCACGGGTCATGTTCCCGTTGGAGCGGACCCGCATGAGTTTGAGCCGCGTCCCTCGGATCTAAAAGTTGTTTCCAGCGCAGATGTGATTCTGCTCTCTGCAAAACACATGGAGGGATATGTAGGGAAGCTGCGTGAGGTTTCCGGCAAGGCGCGAGTCGTAGAGGTGGGGGCGCAGATTTCGTCTGTTTGGGTCACGCGGGAGGCACACACCCATGGCGAGGGGGGTAAGGCTGAGCCACACAAGCATGAAAAAATCGAGGATCCCCACTGGTGGCACAGTGTGGAGAACATGCGGAAAGCAGTCGGGGTCATTCGGGACGAGTTCTCAAAACTGCGGCCAGAGTCCAAGGCGGTGTTCGTTGCCAATGCCGCCGCCTATGACAGGGAGTTGGTGGACTTACAACAGTGGGCTAAGCGACGAATTGCGGAATTGCCCCGGGATCGCCGCAAGCTAGTGACATCCCACGAGGCTTTTGAATATTTCGCGAGAGATTTTGGATTCAAGGTGTTTTACGTTGAAGGACTCACTGCATCGGATCAGCCGGCTTCAAAAAAAGTCGCGGAGTTGCTAGAGACCATTCAGACCCAGAAGGTGAAGGCCGTTTTCGCCCAGGACTCCGTGAACCCGAAGGTGCTTAGGGAAATCACCTCGAGCACGGGCGCGAAACTCGGTGGACAATTGTGGGCCGACGGACTCGGTGCCGGCGATGCTGCAACCTATGACGGAATGTTCCGTCACAACGTGAACACATTGGTGGAGGCGCTGAAGTAGTTTATGAAAGGCTCACCGCTGTTGCGCGCTGCTCTCACGCTTTGCGTTTTGTTGGCGTTGAGCTGGCCATTGCAGGTCATCACGCGCCCCGCGGAGGATGTTGCTACGCCGGCGCCGGTGGCCCCGTCCGCATCGGTTGCAAGCGCAGGATCGCAGCTTCCGTTAAAACTCACGTTTTCTCGCCCGGCGAAAAACGCGGAGCTGTTGTACTCCGGTAAACGCATCTGGTTTGCGGAGCGTCCGCCGGTCAGCGTTTCTGTGACTCTGGATGTTCCGTTTCCGCAAGAGGGGATTGAATTAGAGGCGCGCGCGCAGTGGGAGGACGAAGATCAGTCTGCTCTTCGCTTGCAGCTCACCTCTCCCCAGGGCGACGAAATTGACCGCAGTGTCTGGGCGAGGCAAACACTTCAGGTCATCGTACCTTTTCCATGAGTCATCATTCGCTTGAGGTTCGTGATTTGACGGTGAGTTACCGGAGAATACCGGCGATTCATCACCTTGATTTTTCAGTGCCATGCGGCCAGAGCGTCGCTGTGCTCGGGCCAAATGGCGCGGGCAAATCAACCCTGTTGAAGGCGATTGCGGGCCTTGTTGATCTCGAAAGCGGAAACGTTCTATTCCATGGCAGGCGCATGAGCGGGGCGTCGCAAGAGTTTGCGTACTTGCCGCAGCGTGAAATGGTGGACTGGGATTTTCCAACCACGGTGCGCGGCGTTGTGGAGATGGGAAGGTATTTGAGTTTGCGTTGGTGGAAACAATTTTCAAAAAGCGATGAAGCGGCGGTCGAGTCCGCTTTGGAGTCAATGCAGCTGACTCCGCTGCAGGACCGGCAGATTTCCGCGCTTTCTGGCGGACAACAGCAGCGCGTTTTTCTGGCACGGGCCCTCGCGCAGGAAGCGCATGTATTGCTGTTGGACGAACCTTTCACCGGCCTCGATCAGCCAAGCATGGAGTCGCTCAGGGAAGTGCTTCGCACGCTCCGCGGCCAGGGAAAACTACTGCTCATTTCGCACCATGACCTTTCCAACGTGCAGGACACGTTTGATCGCGTCATTCTGCTCAATGGCGAGTTGATAGCCGACGGGCCGGTGAAGGAAACCTTTACTCGCCAGAATTTGGAGCGCACTTACGGAATGCGTGTTTTTTCGGGACTCAGCCATGGACTTCCTATTTGAACCTTTTCAACACGCGTTCATGCAGCGCGCATTGGTGGCCTGTGTCGTGATTGGATTTCTTAATGGATTTCTGGGAGCATTTGTAGTGCTGCGTCGAATGGCATTGATGGCCGATTCACTCTCGCATTCGCTATTGCCGGGGTTAGCTGTCGGAGTGCTGCTGTTTAATCTCGCGCCGCTCGGATTATTCGTGGGCGCTCTGAGCGCCGCGCTGATGGTCGCGCTCGGGGCGCAGATCCTTGCAAGAGGTTCTCGAGTGAAGGAGGACACTGCGTTGGGGATTCTTTACACGGTGGCTTTTTCCGCCGGGGTCGTCCTATTACACTTTGTAAAAGTGCGCGTTTCCCTAATGCACTATCTCTTCGGAAACATTTTAGGGGTGTCCAACCAAGACCTCTGGGTTGGATACGGCGTCGCGCTTGCGGTGCTGCCATTGCTGGTGGCGCTGGAGCGGCCGCTGCAATTGCTTTTGTTTGATCCAGCGGTCGCACGAAGTCAGGGCATAAGGACCGGGCTGTTGAATGTAGTCCTTGTGGTGGCGTTGGTGTTGACGATGGTCAGTTCGCTGCAGGCTGTCGGCGTTATTCTTCTCCTTGGACTTCTGATTTCACCGGCCGCTACCGTCTATTTGCTGTGTGATTCCTTTCCTGTGATGCTCTGGGGTGGCGGCGTGCTGGGGATGATCGGCGCAGTCACTGGCCTGTGGTTGAGCTATTGGATAGGGGTCCCGTCTGGGGCATGTATCGTGCTAGTGCTGGGTGCGTTCTTCTGTCTCGCCTATCTTTTTAGCCCTCGCTACGGCTACATTCCGCAGTTGATGAAAAGTCGTCATTTCCACGAGGAAAGCCTCGCACGCTGGAATGACCATGGGCATGGAAATTGATTAGCTTGCGGTGCCTGATCGATTTCTGATCGATGATGGCTGGAATTCTACGGGCGCGTTCTTCGGTGAATGGATAGTCGAGGCCGAACGCAAAGGCGCAACTCAAATCAGACGTCTAGAAACTCGCTCCGGTCGTCGCCCTTCGCCTCGCACACGATTGTCTCGTACCTTTGTCACTCGATGACAGTGAGTCCAGAAGCTCCCGTTTCCATGGGCAATGGTTTGTCGTGTTGCCTGCCGGGAGTTTGCCTCGTGTGGACGATCGCCCTGGCCGAACCGCGGACGGCTCGATGACACTGGGCTGCAACTTGCATGCATACTTTCAAGACGACGCTTGCATGGTTTCTGCAAGTTCGGATGGCAACCGATTACTAGTCTGGGTCTATCTTGGCCGACCCCCCTATGCCTCTTGACCACAGAGGACGGGCGGGGGTGGCCCGCCTCGTCCTTGATCGCCGATTAGGCGTTTTGTGTTGGAGAGTTGTCCGAGTTGGCCGCTGCCTCTGCTGCAAGCTTTGCTGCGGCTGCCGCCTCCCGATCAGCCTTGGCCTTGCGGTTCGCCGCGGCGCGTTTTTCCGTGATCTCAACGGCGCGCTGGTCGAAGTCTTCGTACCGGGAACGCAGTATGTCGAAGGAAGATTTTTGGAGCACATACACGTCGCAGTAGGTTGCTGCTCGGATGCTTGCATTCCTTTTGTCACCAGACACGAGAGCCATTTCACCAAACGGTGACCCTGTCGGTAGCGTGGCCACCTTGTTGTCTCCCACGTAGACTTCCGCGGTGCCGTTGGTGAGAAAATACATGCAGGTGCCGAACTCTCCTTCTCGGATGATATAATCCCCGGGAGTAAATGCCTCGGTTGTGAGCATTCCAACGACCTCGCGGATGAAGATTTCTTTGACCCCTTGGAAAAACTCAACCTTCTCGAGGATGTCCTTGTTCAGGTACACCAACACATCGATCGAAAGGGCGTTGGGGAGGGTGCCGAGCACTTCGGCATCCGATACGTTTTTGCGCGATTCCCAGAGGTATGCGTAGTAATCCCGGACCCGGTCTTGCATGTCCAGCGGGAGTTGCTTGATCCGCATGAATTCGCCAATGACCTCGTTTCGGCTGTCAAAGGCGGCTCGGGCTGCGTTGCTGTTGGCGATCAAAACTGGAATGTTACCGACTACGTACGCGTAGAAGGCAACGCCCAGAACCTGCGCCAGAATGGTGAAGTAAATTTGAGGATTGCTGTCCTTGCTCGGACTGTAGTCCCCGTATCCGATGGTGGTGACTGTGGTCACCGTCCAGTAAACAGAACGCAAATAAGTGTCCCAGTCCGAAAGCTTTCTTACCTCGGCTTCCGCGACCACCTCCTCCACGAGCTGGTTGTCCTTCCAAACCCATGCTTTTTTGGCGGGGGATGTTTCAATCTCGGTCTGGGCCGCACCGACGGCCCACCATCCCAATGCGATGGCATGCACGGCTTGAACACCCCAGTACAGCAAACCCTTCATCTGAACGATGGCTCGGGGCATCTGCAGAATGTGCTGCAGGTCGTGAAGAACTCCCGACACCTTAAATGTCTTGCTTAAAGGAAGGAGGCGCAAGGCGAACGCCCAACCGCTGTCCCAGCTGTACACGTCAGCAAAGTAATCAAAAGGGATTGCCGCAAGAATGTCAGGGATCATCCACTCCTTCGCGTAGTGAGGCACCACGTCCTTAAACTCGGTCAAAACTTCCATCTTGTACTTCCGAGTGCTGAAGAGATCCAAGAGGAAATCCATGGCCATTACCCCGATCATGAGCCAGTAAAACGTCCCGTGAACGGCTTCCCGGGTCACGATGTGGTAGGAAAGAAATGTTCCGAACGCTAAGTTCGAGGGTACCAAGATAAGCCCCCAGAGGCCGCGTAGTTTACCGGTATGACTAATGAGTTTCATTGCGTTGGAAAATCAGAGATGCAGCACACGCAGCATGAAGCGCGCCACCTCAGCCGAGATGCCTCTTTTTTCCCGCTTTTGTTACCGGAAACTTCCGGAATCAGAGGGCCGCTCGGGCCGCCCGGATGTTACTCTTGAGCTGGCACGCTTAAGAGGGGTGCAAGATCCTCCGCCTCCCAGTGACCGCTGAATATCTTTGCCCCGCTGTCTGCGCTCCATTGCATCCACTCGGGACGGACGGTGCCGGCGTTGGGAAGGGCGACAAAAAACAACTCCGCGGAACCGCGCCACGCGGGCAGCGTGCGGGACTTGCCTCGGTTCTTGGGCCAGATGGTTGTGACTTCACCTGAGTCAAGAGTTACTATGCGCACGGCGTCCGTCTCACTGGCCACGAGAGCTAGCCGCTTGCCGTCCGGGCTCAGCGCGTAGGCAGAAAGATCCGCAGGCAGCAAATCTGCACGGCAGGCGAGTTTCTTGACAGGCTCTTTGTCCTCAGGACTCGTCGGCGCAATAAAAAAGCTGCTGAGAGGTGGAGTCCGCTCGGAAAACGGGAACCCGATTTCAAGGCTCGAAAAAAGGACCCTGCCGTCCGGTAAAACCCGAACTCGGGGAGGGTACCCCGAGCAAATTTGTGCGATAGTTACGGTTTCGCCCATCTTCCATTCGGCTGCGTCCCAACTCACATCAAGGCGCGTGATCGCCGATAGGTTGTTTTTGCCGGCATCCCATTTTGATATTGGCGATGCAAACAGTACTGAGCCGCTGTTTGGGCTCCACACGATGCTCCCGACGACCGAGTTGGACGTGTTGAATGGAGTTGTCTTGTCGTCGAGGGTAGTGAGGTGAAGGACGGACTCGCGTACAAACGCCACCGATCTTGCGTTGGGGCTTGGACGAGCCTCCGAGAGGGAGTCTGCGGTGCATAACAGGCTTCGGATGTCCGCGAAGTGGTTCGCATCCAAGCGCAGGGTGAATAGTTCTTGCAGCCTTATCTTTCGGATTTCAGCGAATTCCTTCTCAATCTGTTCTCTCTGCTTCTTATTTGCCTTCCCAATGAGTTTCTTCAGCGGTTTAGCCTGCGTGTGACTGAGGCACGCCAGCACTGCGGCGAGCTTTTCTGAGGAATCAATTTTCAGCGGCGTAAAAAACTTGTCCCCAATTTCGTCAAAGCTCCCATCGGTGGCCTCAATCGCACTTTCGAGAAAACCCATGAGAGCGAACGCCAGTTGCTCGAGTGTAGTAACCTCATCGCTGGAAAGTAGTGAGGAGGCCTCCTTCCAAGTTTCCGGATAGAGCGATCTGATGCAAACCAGCCCGTTGCCGTCGGGGAGCCATGTAGCATGACTCACCTCGCGGGCAAGCGGCGAAGAAAGCACGCCCGCGGCATCGCTCAAGCGCAGTTCACCTCTTAATAAAACCGCAGCATGAGTTCCATCCGGCGACCATTCCAGCTTCTCCGAATTCTCGTCGCACCCAATGATTAGCAACGTGATTAAAACCGAACAAAGCATGCGTGGAATCCCACGGACCTTTGTCCAGGCAAGTGGGAGATTCATTTTTTCTTGGGTGTTTTAAGGCTTGAGAGGAATGCGACCACATCGCGGATCTCTGCGGGAGAAAGAATTCCAAGCATGGGCGGCATCATTGAGATCGGCGGCGTTCTGCCCAAAATTTGGCTGATAGCGATGACCTTATTTGATCCGTCAGGCAGCTTCAACGCCAGCGACTCTCTGGTTTCAGAATCAATGGTTCCACTGATCTGGGTGCCGTCGCGAAGCGATATCGTGCTCAGACCGAATCCAGGTGCAAGCTGCGCGGAAGGAATTAGCAGTGATTCGAGTAAGTAGGAGCGGTCCTTTTGTGATCCAACTCCTGACAAATTGGGGCCGACGTTGCTCCCGCCGTCGCTGAAAGAGTGGCAAGCGAGACAGTTTGCTCCAAGATGATTCTGCGCCAGGTCCTTTCCTCGAATGGCATCGCCCCCTTCAAGCAGTTCTGAGTGCGCGCTTCCAGAGGATGACGCAGAATACATGCGTACGAATTCACTCAGCGCCTGGTTGGATGAGCGTCGCTTTTCCAGCGCGCTGATCAAATCAAGCTGCAGAGCCGCTTCGCATTTGTCTTCAAGAAGCATTTTACCAAGCCGCTCCAACACAGCGTCGCAAGATGGATGGGAGGCTTGTGCGAGCAGGCCGATCACATGCTGGCGCTGTTGGGTTTTACCTTTCTTGAGGATTGCCTCTGAGCGCTCGGCAATGATCTGTGGCGCTTCTGGAAGCAGTGCTGCAAGCGCCTCCTGCTGGAGTTCCGGCGGTGATGTGTCGGCAAGCGCGTTTCGGAGCGTTTCATTCCAAGGTCCCGAGTCCTTGTACGCGCCAGCCATCAGGCGCATCGCTTCCGCCCGCAGTGTCGCCGGTGCATCGTGTTGTGCGATGATCGCGGCCACCTGTTCTGGCCGAGGCGTCAACCCGTGTGCGATTACGATTTCGATTATTACGGCCCGAAGCTCGGGTTCGCTAAGCGAAAGAAGTTCATCCAGTTTGCCGCTGAGCAGCGACTTGATCGGTTCGGTCCGGATTGAACGTGAATAGCCGTCGACGCGGTCAAGAGTCGATGGCTGTTTCCACGCGAGCAGGCCTCCGAGTGCCTCTGCTCGATGCGTGATCTTTGCGTTCTTGTGTAGCGCTACTGTAAGCAAACGGGCTGCATTGCTTGTTTTTCCAATGCGCAAATTTGCATTAATCGCGCGGAATGCGGTTGCATCCTCCGTGGTTTCCTTGATCGCAAACTCGGAAAGTGGTCCAAGTGCTTCGGGTATTCCGGCGTTATCATGAATCGCCCGGGCAGCTTCGGATTGAATCGCAGGTTCTGGATCCTTTAGGAAAACTTCGATGCCCTGAGCCGATTGGCGACGCAGCGCGAGTACGCAGGCGAGGCGAACGGCCTTGGATGGGTGATTGTGATCTCCTAAAAGTTCAGCACTGGTCGCGCAGTTTGCCAGTGCGGTGACGATACCGTGGCGTATCACCGCATCGCCAATCTCAGTTGCGGCGACGGCCAACAGCGGCTCCACCGCGCTTGGGGTTTTGATGCGCCCCAGAGCAAGGGACGCTCGCAACCGGACGCGAGGGGATTCATCTTTGAGCAGTTTGACGAGGCCAGCGGCTTCCGAGGGGCTAACCGTAGATTCGCTGAGCACGGTTGCGCTCTGCGCGCGTATTTCCGGTTCATTTGATTCCATTAGATCCGCGATGAGGCGTACTGGTGCAGCCGACTTGCGCAGTAATTGTCCGTAGCCCCAGATCCCGTGGATGCGCGAAAGCAGGGACGCTGTTTTGTCATTAGCGGCTTTGATTAGCGCAGCGGCGTCATTCCGAGCAACCAGCTCAAACTGCGCCTCGAGGCGAACCCGTTGATCAGGGTGTCCTAGAAGTGAAGCCAGTTCTGCTGCTGTCTTGCCTCCAACCCCGAGTTTCAGGAGTTGAAAGGTTTGTGCGCGAACTTGTGCGTCGTTGCCAGCAGGCGCGTCGATGCGCCAGATGGCGCCTTCTCCGTCTAGCGCATAGCCGCCAGACCAATCTGCAACCATTAGCGAGCCGTCCGGATGCCAGCTCATGCCGATTCCCGCGAGACCCTTGTTGCACAAGAACACAGGCCCCTGAGAGTAGGAGGCGCCTGCGGGCGCGAGCGAAAACGCCCGTAGAATCCCAGAGGGGAATTCGGTCAGAAAAAACATGCCTCGTTGATCGGGTCCGAGAGCCGTGCCTGGGTCTCGCTTGAACCCCGACGGGCCGTCTGATGAGAGACAGATCGGTGGCAGATGATACGCCGCCTGGCCTTCCCATGCGGGCATCCAAAGTTTCTCCGCTGTCCACAGCGTACGCGAACCCATGTACTGGTAGTTGCAGCGCCAGCCACTATCACTCGCTTCGGGAATGTAAACGAGACGTTCCTTCTCTCCTTTGAAATCAGCGTCATTGTCAACAGCGATGAGGTCGCCAAATTCATTGAACGCGGGCTCCTGCGGATTGCGAAGCCCGTGTGCGTAGATTTCGAAATTC
>JBILUQ010000132.1:0-10275 GCA_044370935.1 Chthoniobacteraceae bacterium | reverse complement strand
CAGATTATGGATCGATGTGCGTACGACAGCAGACTCCATGCGTTCCGTGCCCTCCAAAACTTGAGCCAGGCCGCTCAGGTTTACCGTACCCAGCAGCGCCCGTTCTAGGCTGGGCGAGTAGATGTCCGCGTCAATCAGCAGGGTTTTGATGCCCTGCTGGGCGAGGGTCATTGCATAGCCCATCGCGCAAAAGCTTTTACCATCCCCGGCGCATGCGCTCGTGAAAAGGAAGCTCCTTTTGCCATGTCTTCTGGCACTTAAGTGCAAGGCGGTGCGGAGTGCCCTGAAACCCGCAAGCAATGGTGGGAAACTGTTGTGAAACACGGGCAGGCCTGCGCTGGAGCAAAGCCTCCTCGGTTGGCTCGGGATGACCGCAAGAAGCGGCATGCCGGAAGCAGCTTCTAGCTGGTCTGAGCTTCTCCAAGTTTGATCCATTAGAGCGCCTGCCATGACGATCCCCAGCCCCACGATCAGTCCAGATGCGATTCCCAGCACCAGGATTCTCAGGGGTTGCGGGCTTGAAGGCGCAAAAGGCAGGGGGGCACGTTCAAAAATGGTCAGGTCACCAAGCTGTAGCCCTTTTGCGATATCGGTTTCCTTCACCCTCCTTACTACCGCCTCGTACATCGCCCTGTCGGTTTCCACATCACGCGCGAGCACCTTGTATTCGATGGACTGCCGGTTCAGCAGTAGCGCCTGCCGCTCTTGTTCTTTGAGCGCCTCCTCAAAATTGCGCTCGTTCGCTCTGGCGCGCTCTAGATCTGAGCGAAGCACCGACTGCACATTCAGTACCTCGCGCTCAAGTGCGGCGCGGGCGTCCTCGAGCTGGGTGAGGGCCTGAATGAGCTTCGGGTGCTGGTCGGTGTAGCGGATACGGAGGGTGGAGACCGCGGATTCAAGCTCCGTGATCTGGGCCCGAGTGGTGACGATGGTTGGGTGTTGAGCGATGCTTTGCAGAGTGAGCAGCGCCTGCGGGTTGTTTGCGAAGCGCTCCATGTTTGCGACGTCGCCATCGAGGCGGATCCGCGTTGTCCGTGCGTCGGCCAGATTATTGCCCTGGGTTTTGAGCGCTGCGGTCACCGTGTCCTGCCTGTCTTCAAGTGAAGTGGCTCGGTTCGTCTCCTTGTAGAGTTGAAGGGCGTTTTCACTTTTCTGCAGCCGATCCTTGAGCCGCTCGCCTTCTGAGGTGAGGAACTCAAGCAGATTGCGTGCGCCGAGTGTACGCTGGTCCAACTCAAGGCGAAGAAACGCTTCTGCCGTTCCGTTCGCCAGTTTCTGTGCCATTGCCGGGTTGGTGTGTTGTGCGTGGATGTCCAGAAAAGCCGTGCTTTTCCTCGGGGTGAGTGAGATCGCGCTCCGGAGAAGTTGCCGGTTCTGATCTGGAGACAGCGGTTGTTGCGCGAATGTGGGATCCCCTTCGAGGCTCATGTGATGCATGGCGGTATCTGCCATCAGCCTGCTGTAAAACGACTCAACGAGTGTTGCCGCGCTCGAGTCCGCTCCTCCCCGCGGCCCCGGATCACTTTCCAGTCCCGCAAGGTGGGGGCGTGGTTCGAGTTTTACTACCGCGCTGGTGCGGTAGAGTTTTGGTGAGTTTTGCAGGTATGCGACCGATGCGATGCAGCCGCTCACGCAGCAGAGGCAAACGATCCAGAGGCGCTCCCGTAGCAGCAAAAACAACTGCTTTGTATCCGGGGCTGAAGGGATGGATTCGGAGTCTAAGGTTTGATGCGAGGTATCCATTTTTAGAAAAGGCTTTCTTCAACAACGATCGTGTCACCGGTTTTGAGCAGGAATGGAGCGGCGGCGCTGTCTCGCGCCATGCGCTTGGCGTCCAGATGGAATATCTGTTCGTGTCCGTCTGGGTTGGTCCGCTTTAAGGTTACCTTGGAGGGGTTGGCGATTCTTGAATATCCCCCAGCCATTCCGATGGCTTCGAGCAGCGACAGTTGGTTTTCGTCCGGCATTTCAAAAGTTCCCGGACGGTTCACTTGCCCGAGCACAGTAAAGCGCCGCTTGTTGTATTCCACGATTCGGATGGCGACCTGCGGTGACTTGCAGAACCTCCGTAGCGCACCCTCCAAAGTTTGCGCTGCCTCGGAAAGGGTTTTGTTCCCGAGCGAAACGCTACCGACTAGAGGAAAGCTTATCGTGCCGTCTTTTCCGATCTTCACGGTTGTTTCAAGTTCCTCTTCCTGAAACACTCTTATGTGTAGGGTGTCATTGGCGCACAGCCGGTAGGAGGTGTTCGCCGCTCCGCTATTGGGCTGCGGCCGCGGAGTAACCGTTCCCTGCCTGATTGCGGGGTTGAGAATCGGCAGTCCGGAGGCGCCCGGAGCCGCAGCCGCGATAGGGGAAACGGTTGCAATGATTGCGGCAAACACTCCTGATGCGTGCACCCAAGGAACGAATGCGCGCGATCGATGGCAGTGCGGATGATATGCGGTGTCTGGTTTGGTTAATGGCGTAGGCTCGGGTGCGCTAGTGGGATACGCTCTAAATTGTGTGGGCATACTCATGGCTTGAGGTTTTGGTGTTAAAAAAGATGCCTCTAGAACGACAGGTTCAGGCTGAGTCCAACGCGCGTGCGAGTGAATGGCTGTGCGCCCTCGCCCTCAGAGTTGTTCTCGCTAAACTCGAGGAATGAGCCTGCTGACATCCAGCGTTTGATGGCCCACGCGAGCTCGAGTCTGCCGAGGAAATAATGGTCGGTGCGACCTGCCTGCACTGCCTGTGATGCAGAAGTGTACTTGGATGTTTCGTGTCGGCCGGTAACTGAAACCGATAGGGAGTCGGTGAGTTGGTGGCTAAGGCTGAGTGAGGTCGAAGTGACCGCGTAGTTTTGGAAGGCGAGGCTGGCAGAAGCAAAAGCGCGCCTTCCAACATCGAGTGCGAGTGAGGTTTTCGGTGTGATCGCCCAAATTGCAGTGGCCAACCAGACGGGATTCAGGCTGTGGCTGTTCGTGTCTTGAAACTCACGGCGCTCCATCCCGCCAAGTGCATTGAATCGGAGTTTTTCTGTCGGTTGATATTCGATCCGAGTGAGTCCTTGGAAGTAGCGTTGCTCAAAGCCAGCGCTCGGACTCAGTACACCAATGGCGGAGCCCAGCCCGAAAAGGGTTTTTGGGCTGAACTGATAGAGATGGAGACTTTGGATCCTGTACTCCTTCGAGCGCAAAAACCGGTCGAACGAGGAATCCGTGAAGTCCGCGTTCATCTCGGAGGATAGTTTTTCGCCCCATTTGCAAACCATCGTGCCAGCTCCATAAAGGGTGGTGCGCGTGACCCGTTCGCCTAGATCAGGAAAGCTTGATGTCAGCTTTTGCGCACTCGTCTGTAGACTGAATCGGATCCGGTTGGTGTTTGAGTTGATTGATAGCGATCCGATCTGGTCGAACGTTTGCTGAGCTGAGCGGTTCACAAAGTCGTTGAATGCCCCGATGTAGACGCCGCCCACTCGCCATTGAGTTTCTTCGTTGCCGAGTTGCGTGAGAATTGCCGGCCCGACGCTTATTTGAAGGTCTCGTCGCCGGTTTAGCTCGGAGGCATTGACGTTGCTGTCCAGAATCGCCGACTGCGTGAGCCTCAGGATGTAGGTCAGAGGGCCCGAGCGGCGGGCGTCCGAGTAGCGTGTGATTTCGGTGAGCGCCGGGTTGGCAATCGCTGCGGATGGGGCGGGGCGGATTGTGGCTTCGCGAAAAAGGCCTCGCTCCTGCACAGGTGGCAAGTCGGATGCATGCGCTGTGGGCTTTACCTCCAACCGAAGGGCTTTGCCCGGTCCCTCAGGATTCAGATATTCGGGCGCCTGCTGAAACGGCAGAATTGGCGACTCCGGCGGCAGGCGTGAATCGGCTGGTGAATCCCCGGATTTAGTTTGGTTCTGATCACGCAGCTGGCTGTTTGGTGGTGCGGCGTAGCGCCCCGCTCGCGCGGCTGAGAATCGGAAACTCGGCTCCGGAGGCGGTGCTGCGGTCAGGAGTTCTTCCGGGCTCCGGTTTTTTGTTCCCGTGCTGCGCCAGAATTCTTGCTGCGTTGTGCCTTGGGGTTCCTGCGCTCGAACAGCCGGTGGTGCTCGAAATCCGAGGGCTTCCGACAATCCTATCCAAACGCATGCGATGCGAAGGGCGCGCCGCGATCGATTGATTGGCGAGTGTGTAGTCGTCCAAGGAGCTGCCCAAGTTCTGCTGCTAGAGGCTGACGGTGGGAGGGGCGGGGGGTAATGCCTCCGTGCAGGCCGCGAGTCGACGGCCTGTTGCGGAGCGAGGTGTTCACGTCGCTCATCGCGCGCAGCAGAAGATGGCGCGGTTGCCGCCCCTTGATTGCCACACTCACCTCCCTCCTCCCTCATACGAATATCTTCGCATGGCGGTGGGAGGGTGGCTAATCGGGGAAGCCCTGTTTGCGTTTAGGCTGGGAGGCAGGCGGCGGATGTCTTCCTTTGCGACCGCCCCGATTTGACAATGGGCGGGCGGGCGTGGCAGGGCTCTAACGGTTGGGCTGCTGGAGGCTCAATGCCACGAGATCTGTGGAAGAGGATGAGGCTGGGCGAGGTGAGCCCGAGCCCGGTGAATAGAACCGGTTAATATCGCGCATCATCTGGGCGATATGCCGGTACTTCGCCGCGGGCTTCATCTTTCTGTAGCTTACCCAGGGGTCGCCCCATTTGAGGATCTCAATCTGTTCTCGACGAAGCCCCCATGCGTTCATTGCCGATTTGGTCGGCTTATAGAGGTCGATGGTGTTGCGACCGGTCAGGGCCCATCCGTAGTCGTCTACAAAGTAGGTTTCGCCAGTGGAGCAAAGACGGAAGATGGTTCCAGCGGGCCAGCGCGCCCAGTCGGCTGCCGCGCTGTGAATGGTGGGGCCGCACCGCAGAGGAGTGCCCAGGGCGGACTTGTTGCCGTAGGCGATGTGATCGGACTCTGTGTGGGTGTAAGCGGTCGTTCGTACGGTTTGGAAGCGTGCCCGCGCAAGTGGCTTTTCGTAAGGCGGCAGAGGCTTCGGGGTGGAGCAAGCGCTGATGCAAAGCGTCAGCGTGAGGAGTAGGAGGTTTTTGGGGTGCATGGCGCGCGGTGCGGTACTGGGACGGGATTAGGTGAGTGCGCCGAGTAGAAGCTCGACGTGCTCAGCTGGCTTCACCTTTCGGAAAATCGCTTTGATTTTTCCATCGGGACCGATCACGAAGGTTGAACGCTCGGTGCCCATGTAGGTTTTTCCGTACATGCTTTTTTCCACCCACACTTGGTAAGCCTGAACCAATGCTTGGGAGGTGTCGCTTAAGATGGGAAAAGGCAGGCTGAACTTATCGATAAACTTGCGGTGGCTTTTAGGAGGGTCGATGCTGACGCCGAAGATGACCGCTTTATCCTTGAAAACATTCCACGCGTCTCGCAATCCGCAGGCCTGTGTTGTGCAGCCCGGAGTGTCGTCTTTGGGGTAAAAGTAGAGCACCACGTTTTTTCCGAGGAAGTCTGTCGCTGAAATGGAAGTTCCTTCGCCGTAGATGCCTCCGACTGCAATTGAGGAGAAATCTGGGGCAGGGTCACCGATCTGAAACTGTGGCATGTTAATTGCCGTAGAAAAAAAAAGAAACTTTGGCAACTGTAATAAGCCCTGATCGCACGTGAGTTCCGATAGGCGTGAGTGCGGTCGAGCGCTCCCGTCACGTTCCTTGAGGACGTAAATCAGCCAGTTTTAAAAATGACAACAGCAAACAAAATCACCCTCGCAAGGATCGGACTGATTCCGGTGTTCGTGACCTTTGCGATTTATTACGGCCGCAGCGTGAGCGCGGGAAGTGCGCAGGAGTGGTTGCGATGGATGGCTGTGACGGTTTTTGGTTTTGCGGCCGCAAGCGACGGGTTGGACGGCTTCATTGCGCGGCGTTTTAATCAGCGGACCGAGTTGGGCGTTATCCTGGATCCGATCGCGGACAAGGGTTTGTTGCTTGCCGCGATCGTGGCTTTGAGTTTTTCGAACTGGGGGTACGAACTGCCCGTGTGGTTCGCCGTCCTGGTGGTTGCGCGGGATTTGATTGTGCTCGCGGGCGGGTTGGCGCTGATTCTCATGCACGGGCGCGCCGCTGTCCGCACGACTTGGACGGGTAAAGCGGCCACGGCCCTGCAGATGGTTGCCCTGGTGCTGGTGATGCTTCAGCACGAGGCATTGAGAGGGCGCATCTCTTTTTTTGGGAGGGAGTTTCCGATCGTATGGTTGGATCTTCCAGTGCTGGCTGCGGCGATGTTCACGCTCATCTCTGGTGTCGGCTACTCCGCCCGTGGGATCGCCCAGATGCATGCTGGGGGATTGGGGGATCCGACGCAGTGGCCCAAGAGTTAGAGGCGCAAAGTCATGGCTCTGGAACTGTGGGCTCCGGAGCCTGGCTCTTCAGAATCGGGTTCAAAAGGGCCGAATTTAGCTCTTCGGGGCGGTAAGGGACTTGGGAGGGGGGTGCAAATAAATGGCGCTGTGGAGTCCCCGGGATGGTATGTATGGGAGATGCGAACAGTGGCCATAGTTGGAAGACCGAACGTGGGGAAGTCAGCGCTTTTTAACAGGCTTGCTGGAAGGAAGATATCGATTGTGCATGACATGCCCGGGGTCACCCGCGACCGAATTGTCGCCAAATGCTCTCTGGGGCGCGCGCCCTTTCAAATCGTTGATACCGGTGGAATCGGGGCCGACGTGGACATCGAATTCACCGATCAAGTCAGGGCCGAGGTGCAGATCGCTCTGGAAAGTAGCGATCTGCTGGTCTTTGTGGTGGACGGTCAAAGCGGGTTGACGCCGACCGACATGGACCTGGCCCGGTTGATGCGCAAGGTTTCCAAGCCGCTCATTCTTGTCGTCAACAAGATCGACCATGACAAGCACGTGTCGCTGCCCGCGGAATTCACCCGGCTTGGATTTAGTCCGGTGATGGCTGTCAGTGCTGAGCACGGTCTGGGAATCGGGATGCTGGTGGATCGGATTGATGCCCTTCTGCCGGGGGATGATGTTTCCGAGGAGGCCCGCTCGGGGAAGCCGCTGCAGATTGCAATTCTTGGAAGGCCCAATGTGGGTAAATCTTCCCTGACAAACGCCATTCTTCAGGATGAGCGTACTCTCGTTTCCCCAATTTCGGGAACCACCCGTGATTCGGTTGATATTCCCTACAGACGCGGTGACCAGCTTTACACCCTGATTGACACAGCGGGGATCCGGCCAAAGGCGAAGCGGTCGGACTCGGTGGAGGTGTTTTCAGTCATGCGCTCTGAAAAAAGCCTCGAGCGCGCGGATCTTTGCATGCTGGTGATCGATGCATCCCAAGGCGTAAGCAGCCAGGACAAGCGGATCGGGGGGAAGATACAGGAAGCCGGTAAGCCGTGCATTGTGGTGATCAACAAGTGGGATCTCATCGAGGAGCGCACGCAGGATAAGGAGGGGTTGCGCGAGGTGCTGAATGGATTTCGTGACGACCTGTTTTTCCTTTCCTACGCCCCGCTGGTGTTGCTTTCAGCCAAGACGGGTTTGTCGATGGACCGCCTTTTCAAGCGCGTGGAGGGCGTGCGCGAGGCGGCTAGTCGGCGGATTGGGACAGGTGTCCTCAACCGTTTGATGACTACAGCCATGACCAATCATCCGGTTTCGCTGAAGTCAGGACGCCGTTTTAAGGTGCTTTACGCGACCCAGCCTGAGCCGCGAGGAAACGCCGCCATCGCGGTGCCGGAGTTGGTACTTTTTTGTAACGAAAAAGCGCTCTTGGACGATTCTTACCGGAGGTTTCTGGAAGCACGTATCCGTGAGGTTGAGCCTTGGGAAGGGCTGCCCATCAAGATTTTCTTTCGTGAGCGCGGTCCTCGGACGCCGGGCACAGGCAGCCGGCGTAAGAAGCCGGAATTTGAAATCCCTCGTATGGACGCTGGAGGATCAGACTCGGACGCGGCGCCAAGCGTGAGGAGGCGCGATGCAGCGACGGCGGTCGCGGCGCGTGGAAAAAGGGGTGGGGCGGCGGCTGCAGTGCGCAAAAAGAGCGCTCGTAAGTGAGTCTTCTTCTTTGAAGAAATTTCAGATCTGACGCCGGTTTGCTGCGGGGGATCGGGTGGTTGGCTCACCCTTCCGTCTGTGCTTCGAACGCGCGTGGCCTACGGGGCCTCTGAGAGAGGCTTGCAGGACTGGTCCTCCAGCTAAAGATCAAGCTGCGTTTTTCTTAGGCTGCGCGATCCGTGCCAGCTTGAAGCGTTCGTCGTAGTTGCCTTGGTTGAATTGTCGGCAGCAGGTGAGGCAGGCGGCGGCTCTGCGAAAGGGGCGGACGCGTTCGATCTTGGACTGGCAGTTTGGACAGCGGTAAACGTACGCGCGCGGAAGTTCTCGGCGAGGTAGTGGGAGATCGTGGCAGCGGGCCTCGTTTGAAAGGCCGAGTTCGACGCAGGCCTTCCGCCATTCCGGACCGTGCGGTGCGATGCGGCGCCGCCCTGCGCGGTGGCTTGCGACCAGATGCGCTAGTTCATGCAGAAGCGTGCGTTCCACTTCGCGCCATCCGAAAGAGCTCAGCTTTGGATTGAGCACAATGAGATTACTTGCGGGATAGGCGAGGCCCGCGGTGCTGCGCATGCGGGCGTTCCAAAGGACCGAGATTTTCTCGGAAAGCGGGCCGAGACCCAAGGTGCTGAGGCGATCGGAGGCGAAGAGGGTGAGTTCCGGTGCGGGCGTTCCTTTGCCGGTTTTTGTGCTTTGAACCAGAATTTGCAAGGCGCTGTGAGAGTGAATGGATTGAAGGATTTAAAGGTTTAGTCCGCGCTACCGGCTGAGCCGCTCCCACACCCGTCGTATTTTAGCAACGGCGGTATCGACTTCTTCCAATGTGGCGGATCGTCCAAATGAGAATCGCAGCGAACTCGCCGCCCGCGTGGCGGGAACCCCCATCGCTTGTAGAACGTGGGAGGGTTGGAGCGACCCCACCATGCAAGCTGATCCGCTGGATGCGCAGACCCCCTCCAGATCAAGCGCCATCAGAAGGCTCTCCGCGTCCGATGCAGGAAAGGTCACGTTGGCGGTGTTGAAAAGTCGGTGCTCTCGGTGGCCGTTAAATTCTAATCCTCGGCACTCCGAAGCTAGCCCCTCCTCGAAGCGGTCTCGTAGGGGGGCGACCTTCGCGGCGTCATCCGCCATCCGCTCCATCGCCAGTCGAGCCGATGTCGCGAGCCCTACAATGGACGCGGTGTTCTCCGTTCCCGGGCGGCGTTGCGCTTCCTGCGCGCCTCCCAGTTGGATGGAATCAATCGCAATCCCGCCCCGCAGAAACAGCGCGCCTGCGCCTTTGGGCCCATAAAATTTGTGCGCGGCGAGCGAGAGCGCGTCGAACAAGCCGATGTCGAGCGTCTCCTTGCCGAAGGACTGCACTACGTCGCTGTGGAAGAGGACGTTCTTTTCTCGGCATACCGCGCTGATTTCAGGAATCGGATGAGTCACTCCGGTTTCGTTGTTTGCAGTCATGACGGACACAAGCGTGGTGTCCGTACGGATTGCAGCGGCCAGGTCTGACGGATTCAACCGCCCGTCCGCTCCGACACCGAGTTTCGTGACGGCGAAGCCTTCTTTTTGTTCGAGGTAGTCGAAAGCGTGCAGCACCGCATGGTGTTCGGTTGCGCAAGTGACGAGATGCCTGCCCTTGCGGCTGTGTGCACGGGCAAGTCCAAGGATCGCAAGATTGTCGGACTCTGTGCCGCTGCCCGTGAAGATGACTTCGTGCGGACGGCATTTGAGCAGCGAGGCGAGGGTGTCTCTAGACTCATCGATTGCGGCGCGGGAGAGCCGTCCTGCGTGGTGGCCGGAGGAGGGGTTGCCGTACACTTCCGAAAGGAAGGGAAGCATCGCCTTGAGAACCTCGGGAGCGAGCGGGGTCGTGGCATTGGCGTCGAGGTAAATCATGGTTGGATTCTAGTTCCGAATGCTATCGCAGAACCAACGGAATGTCAGCGTGCGAAAACAATACGACTGGAGTTTTTGACTGCCGTTTGAAGCCTGTTTGAACCCGAACTCTGAAATAGGGCTTTAGGAAAGCCTCAATTTGCGCAGGCTTCTGGTACATCCAATGGGAATTCTTCCAACTTCGGCGAAGTTTGGATTTTCCACGCTAATATCCGTTCAAGCAGGTGAATGTGCTTTTCAATTCCTCCCCATGCATGAGAAATCAACAACGCCGATTTGTGCGTTGCGCGTCCCAGAATCGCTCCTCCTAAAAACACAGCACTCAGTAATGTTGCGGGCTGTCGGTAAGCACTCTCCGGCGTCGTC
>JBILUQ010000491.1:0-2770 GCA_044370935.1 Chthoniobacteraceae bacterium | reverse complement strand
TGAGAATTTCGACTCGCGCATTTTGGAAATCAACGGACGAGCCCATAGGGCGGATGAAATTCAGCGCGCCTACACCGCTGCGCGATCGGCGGGCTTTCCTCAGATCAACGTCGATCTCATTTCCGGTATGGTGGAGGAGACCGATGAAAACTGGAGGGAGAACATACGCAAGCTTGTGGATATGGCGCCGGACTGCGTGACGATTTATCAAATGGAAGTGCCCTATAACACCGGCATCTACAAGCAGATGAAGGTGGACGGCAAGTTGGTGGCTCCGGTGGCTGACTGGACCACGAAGAGGGGATGGGTGGATTTCGCGTTCACCGAGTTGGAGCGCGCCGGATACACCGTGACCAGCGGTTACACGGCGGTTCGCGATCCTGCAAAGACCAAGTTTGTTTATCGTGATTCGCTCTGGAAAGGTGCTGACCTGATCGGCGCCGGAGTTGCCTCTTTCTCTCACATCGGCGGTGTGCATTTTCAGAATGTGGCTGAAATTGGACAGTACATCGAAACCGTAGAGGCCGGGGCGTTACCCGCGTCGAGAGCAATGGCCACCACACCGGAAGAGCGCATGATCCGGGAACTGATCTTGCAAATGAAACTCGGCAGCGTGGACGCGCCTTATTTTCTAAAAAAGTTCGGTGACGATATCCGCGTGCGTTTCGCTGCACAATGGGCTGACTTGGTGTCTCGGAATCTGGGCGTCTGGAGTGACGATTGCTTTATCCTCACGCGCGCTGCCCTTCTCAAGGTTGACACTCTTCTGCATCCTTTTTTTCTGCCGCAACATCAGAACTCGCGTTACACATGAGAAATCTTCCATGTGAATTTTCGAGTCTGCTGCATCGTTTCCGTCCTCTTGGTGTCGGTGAAATAAGGGTGCTTGGTGGCGGAGAGCTTCCCGAGGTTGCTGCGACGATGCTCGTCCACAACGGGGATATGACTTCACGGCTTGAAGCATTGCACGCTGACGAAATCTGCCTTGACGTCGTCAATAGCTTGGTCGCTGAGGGCGACGGCTATTTCCGTGAGGTGGTTCTGAGAAAAGCCACTGATTTGCGCGCGGTTGAATACGGGGTAATCGAAATAGTGCTTAGTGGGTTTTCTCAGAATCTCCGGGAGCAGATCGCGCAAGGAAAAGTTCCCCTCGGGGGGCTGTTAAATCGCGACGGACTTGGATATTTCAGTGAGCCATATTGTTTTTTTGGGCTGTATCCGAATGAATGGATGCGAGAGATCTTCGGCTCTTCAGGTGTGTCTGAACTCTTCGGGCGCTGTAACATTTTGAAGCGTACCGACGGTGTGGTTTTAGCGAGGATTGTCGAAGTGCTGCCTTCTTTAACGTCGCACGCGTAACTCATGCTGAAACTCATGCTAAAAATGCCCCCTCAACACGCTGTTTCGAATGCATCCGTCTTTGATTCCTGCGGATTCAGCATGAAGACTCATGGGAAGTTCAATAAGCTAGTGAGAGGAGCACGGTGTGGAGCATGGGCGGTTGTGGTTGCGTGCGCTTCATTTGTTTCATTTGTTCAAGCAGCTGAATGGCCCCGTTTCCTCGGGCCGTCAAACGACTTGAAGCCCTTGGACGAGGCAGGCAAGGAGTTGGTTGCTACGTCCTCTCTTGTAGAAGACTGGAGTTTTAACAAGGGAAAGGGTTGGGCGACTCCGATCGTCGCAGGCGACTCCGTCCTTGTTTTTCACCGGGTTGGATCTGACGAGGTGCTCGATTGTTTGGATGCGAAGACTGGAAAGGTTAAATGGCACTACGAGTACAGCGCGCCGTATCGTGACCGGTTCGGTGCCAGCGATGGAGTGCGCTCAAGCCCGGTTGTTGATGCTGGGAGAGTGTTTTTATTCGGAGTCACCGGCCAGTTGCACTGCGTTGACCTTCTGACAGGTAAAAAGCAATGGATGCGTGATTTGAAGCGGGACTATCGACTTAAAGATAACTTCTTCGGACACGGTTCTTCCCCTCTAGTTGTGGATGAGAAAGTGATTCTTCCGCTCGGTGGTGCATCTGGGGAGTGTGTTGGTGCTTTTGACAAGAATACGGGCGCGGAGAGATGGCTCGCAAAACATGAATGGGGTGCAGGATATGCCTCTGCGCTGCCCATTTCAGTCCGCACCAAGGATGGAGTTCGCCGATTTATTGTGGCGTTTCTTGGCGGCGAAACACGCCCTCCGACTGGTGGCGTCGTTTGTATGGACGCTCTGAGTGGAGCTGTTTTGGGGGAGGTGCCGCATCGCGCCCGTATCGCTGAGTCAGTTAATGCGGCCAGCCCGATCTTAGTGGGAGAGCGTCGGGTGCTTGTTACCGAAGGCTACGGCGCGGGGACTTTGCTTGTGGAGGTGAGTGACGATGGGTCGTTGTCTGAAGTCTGGAGAACAACGAAGCTTGGCAGCCAATTTGGGACGCCCGTCTATCGGGATGGGTTGATTTTTGGATTCGATGGACAAAACACCCGTCTTGCTGAGTTAGTTTGTCTGGACGCCGTGACAGGCAGCGAGAGATGGCGCGATGACCTTGGCGGGACGTTCGGGAGGGGGTCATTTGTGAACCTCGGCTCTGCGGGACTGATGGCGCTGGGTGAATCCGGGGGACTCGTCTTCGTAAACGATGTCGACGCCAAATGTGTGGTTTTGAAAAACACTTCGCTTTTTGACGCAGCGGAAACCTGGGCTGGACCCGCGGTTGCAGGCGGCAGGCTGTACATTTCTCAGAATGAAAGGTCGCGTGGCGGTGAGTCCCCGCGGGTGGTGTGTT
>JBILUQ010000131.1:0-10315 GCA_044370935.1 Chthoniobacteraceae bacterium | reverse complement strand
CACGAACCGCATCCTCAGTACCGCCGAACTGGCCCGCGAATGCGGCCTCTCTGAGCGCACCCTGTATCGCAAAATCCACCAAGCCCTCGGCGTAACGCCCTATGAACTCATGCTCCGCATCCGCATCGAGTCCGCCGCCGAAGCCCTCATTCAAACCGCCGACAAAGTCATCGACATCGCCCAAGCCCACGCCTTCTGCGATCAAAGTGCTTTCACTCAACACTTCCGAAAACGCATCGGACTAACGCCGAAACAGTTCCGCATGCGGCATCAGGGGTAACGGGAATCACTGCAAGACACCGCGAAGACTGATTCTTTCGTTGACTCAGCTTTCAAAATGATAAGAAAACGCGTCTGCCTCCCAGTGCTTGGGAAGGGCAGGGGGCGGTGCCCGAGGCGGCATGAACGCTGCTAGTCCGCTCCACAAGTTGAGATGAAGCAGGATCTTTTAGATCACCGTCCTTTGATCAATCACCGCAAGCACTCGCATCCGGTGCTGGCAATGCGGGCAAATCGGCAGGTCGGTGTGCCAGACTTTGAGAATGACATCCCGCCATTTTTTGGAAGGCAGCTTCGCAGGCGGTGGCGGCGTGCACGGCGGACACAACGGATCCGCCGGAACACCCCCCGTTTGGGGACGCGATGCCGTTGACCGCGCATTTGGTTGGAGTACCAATGGTAGTAACGGATCATCTGCGCGCCCTTTTCGGGAATGTGCTGTGTGATCATTGCCAGAGAGTCCGGCCCCGTAAAAATCTGGAATTTGCAGTTGATCGTTGGATTCAATTTGGAGCCGCAGATGACCTTCTCGCCTCCGGAGTGGAGCGTCATTTTGGCAACCGAAAACGGGTGACGCAGAATATATTGGGCCAGTTGTTTGGGTGCGATGAAGGGGGCATGCGGTTTCATGAAGCCGCAACCTATGAACCAAGGCTTGTCGCCGAGTTCTTCGATCATCGATACCGTGGCCGCTGCGATCTGGCCTGCAACTGTCTTATCTATATAGATTTAAAGTGGTCGGGCTGGCGGGATTTGAACCCGCGGCCTCTTCGTCCCGAACGAAGCGCTCTACCAAGCTGAGCCACAGCCCGTGATCACTAAAATGTATCAGCCCGCTGGGTGCCTCGTAGATGCGCGAAGGCATTCACCCATGGCAACCAACAGACTTACTCGTCTAAAATACTTAATTTTCGTAACTGTGAAAAGCCCATGTTCTGCTTTTTGGAGGCACCGTCCACGTCGCTGAAGCACCGAGGGTGAACCGCCGCGATATGTAGCACCTTGGCATTGTGTTTACCCCGCGCTGGAGTGACGGATCTCATGGAGCACATCTCTTGGACCGATGTATGATGCATCGTTTGAGAGGCGCCGATGGGGAAGGCGGATATCGTCAGGTCCTGAGAAGAGCGGTGAGGGAGGGATTCGAACCCTCGGTACCCTTTTGGAGTACGGCGCTTTAGCAAAGCGCTGCTTTCGACCACTCAGCCACCTCACCCTTTCAAGAACGGGGCTCATTACGAACCCTGCGCCGTTCGGAGTCAACGGGAAAACTATCAGTGGTTCCTGCGGAGTGACTTAAAGAATAGATTTGATGCGGTTTTGGGGACCCATTCCGAGCGCGGGGGTTTTCAGCCGCACCCAAGCCGCTCTTGAATCCGTCCAATCGCCCATTGCGCATGCTCCGCCACAAGCGGTTCCGGATCCTGTGCCGCCGCTTTGAGTGCGGGTAGATCCTCAGTTTTTCCTGTGTTTCCCAACGCCACGCATACGTTCCGCAAAAAACCCCTTCGCTTGATTCGTTTGATGGGCGAGCCTTTGAAGAGTTGCCGAAAAGCATTCTCATCCAGCGTGAGAAAATCGCGCAGAGTCCAATGGTGGACAAACTCCCGTGCCCCGAAGCGCGCTTCGGCGGAATCCGTGGCGAAACGGTTCCATGGGCACACCGCTGCGCAGTCGTCGCACCCGTAGATCCGGTCGCCGATGAGCGGCCGGAATTCCTCGGGAATCGCCCCCTTGAGCTCGATCGTGAGGTACGCGATGCATCGGCGCGCATCCAAATGATGCGGACCGGTGATGGCTGCGGTCGGGCAAACGTCGATGCATCGGGTACACTTGCCGCAGCGATCCCTCGCCGGTTCGTCCGGCTCGAGCGCGAGGGAGGTGAGGATTACGCCCAGAAAAAAGAACGCGCCCAGCTGCCGGGAGATGAGCATGGTGCTCTTGCCTTGCCATCCGATGCCAGCCAGCGCGGCGTAATCGCGCTCCAGCATCGGCCCAGTGTCGACATAGCTGCGCTGCCGGCCGCCGAGAGATTCAAGAAATTTGTCCAATTCACGCAGTCTCGGGGTGAGCACTTCGTGATAGTCCTCACCCCAGGCGTAGCGCGCGATTTGGTGGTCAGCCCTGGCTGTGCTCGGCGTGCGGGAGTGATCGGCCGGCGCGTAATTGCGGGCCACCACAATCACGGAGCGGGCGCCCTCCAGAACAAGCTGCGGATCGGTTCTGCGATCCGCGTTTTTCTCCAGCCAATGCATTTCGCCGGCGCAGCCCGCCTCGATCCAGGATCTGAAGGCGGCGGCGTGGGGAGGGGGACAGGCCTCAGCCACGCCGCATGCGTCAAAGCCCAAAGCAAAAGCCCGTTCTTTGATGCGCGCTTTGGTGCCGGACTGGACTATGCCTTGCGCGTCCACGCGAATGCTGTCCGAGCCGCGGCCTCGAGGGACTCCGCTGCGGCGTTGTGTGAGAGATTGGTGGTATCCAGCGTGAAATCCGCCGCCGAAGCATAGGCTTCACTGCGCTCTGCCAGCAGTTTTGAAAGCGTCGCACGGGGGTTCTCTGTCTGGAGCAGGGGCCGCTTTGTATTGCGGGAAATTCTCTCGTAGAGCGTCTCCTCGGAAGCGGTAAGCAGGACCACGAAGCCAAGCGAGCGCAGGATCTCTCGATTAGACTCGAGCAAAACCGCTCCGCCGCCGGTCGAAATAATACAGCGGTTGATGTGCGAAAGCGACTCCAGCACGTTGGTTTCAAGTTTTCGAAACGCCGGCTCTCCATCGGTTGCGAAGATATCCGCAATCTGCCGCCCGGCGCGGTCCACGATGATTTGGTCGGTGTCTAAAAACTGGAAGCCTAGGAGTCGGGATGCAAGCTTGCCGATCGCGGTTTTGCCGCTTCCCATGAAGCCTACTAGAACTACGTTTTCGGGGCGCTTGTCGGGCATTGGCTAGCAGTTCTGTAGGCAAGCCTTGATGAACCCGGTGAAAAGGGGGTGCGGGTGGTTGGGCTTGGACTGAAATTCGGGATGGTACTGGCAGGCGATGAAATACGGATGATTCTGAAGCTCGATCAGCTCCACAAGCTGCCCGTCGGGGGAAGTGCCCGCGATCACAAACCCCTTTTCCTCCATTTGCTCACGGTAAGACTGGTTGAACTCGTAGCGGTGCCGGTGTCGTTCCCGGATCGTGTCGGTTCCGTAGACCTTCGCGGCAAGAGTGCCCTTCTTGATCAGCGTGGGCCACGTGCCCAAACGCATCGACGCACCCTTGTCCGTGACGCCCTTCTGTTCCTCTAAAAGATGGATGACGCAGTGTTTGCCCTTGGGGTCGAACTCGGCGGAATTCGCGTCCTTCAGACCACAAACGTTTCGTGCAAACTCGATCGTTGCGACCTGCATTCCCAGACAAAGCCCCAAGAACGGCACTTCGTTTTCGCGCGCAAATTTGGTCGCGCTGATTTTTCCTTCCACGCCGCGCTCACCGAATCCGCCCGGTACCAGCACGCCGGCAACGTCATGCAGGATTTCAGATGGATCCTGATTTTCGAGCTCCTCGGCATCCACGCGCACAAGGTCGATACCGCAGTCGTTGGCGGCGGCGGCGTGCGTGAGGGATTCGTAGATGGACTTGTAGGCGTCCTGCAGTTCGATGTATTTGCCCACGACTGCGATTTTCACGCGCTTCTTGGGTTGGACGACGCGCTTTACGAAACGGGTCCATTCGCGCATGTCCGCTTTGGGTACGTTTATGTGCAGTAGATCGCACACGATCTGATCGAGCTTCTCGCGCTGAAGCATCAGCGGCATTTCGTAAATTGAATGGTCTACATCACGCGCCTCGATGACCGCTTCGAGTGGAACGTTGCAGAACATCGAGAGCTTTTGCCGTACGTCGTCTTCAATGGGATGTTCGGTCCTGCAAACAAGCACTTGGGGATGCAGCCCGATTTCGCGCAGCTTCGCGATGGATTGCTGGGAAGGTTTGGTTTTGAGCTCGCCGGCGGCTTTGATGTACGGAACCAAAGTCACGTGCATCACCACGACGTTGCCCGGGCCCGCCTCGAGCACGAATTGCCGGATGGCTTCCAAAAATGGCAGCCCCTCGATGTCTCCGGTGGTTCCGCCGATTTCAGTGATGAGTACGTCGCAGGGCTGCTCCTTGGCTAGTGTGCGGATGCGTCCCTTGATTTCATCGGTCACGTGCGGAATAACCTGCACTGTGTTGCCCAGGTAATCGCCACGGCGCTCGCGTGCTAGAACCGTTTCGTAGACTTGTCCCGATGAGGTGCTGTTTGAGCGCGTGAGCACGCAGTTCGTGAAGCGCTCGTAGTGCCCCAAATCCAAGTCGGTCTCGGCGCCGTCATCAAGGACATACACCTCGCCGTGCTGGAAGGGGTTCATCGTGCCCGGATCGACGTTGAGATAGGGGTCAAACTTTTGAAGCACCACCTTGAGGCCCCGTTGCTCCAGCAGGGTTCCGAGCGAAGCCGCTGCGAGTCCCTTCCCGAGTGAGGACACAACGCCGCCTGTAACAAAAATGTACTTCATGTGTGAAAAATTGGAAAAAGGATCGAATGCAGGCTGCGCACGGGGGAAGCACAGCCCATTGGGTGGCTCCACTCGGGTCATCCTAATGCCTAGAGCGTCCCTAGGCCACCGCTTAAAAGAAGTCTAGGCGCGCCTGCGCCTGCAAGCGCGAACCGGTTTTAGGCTGCCACGGGACGCTTTTTTTTGTGAGCTTCCGGCTTTACAAACTACTTTTTCTTGAGAACCCGATTCGCCCCCCTCATGAGCTTTTCCGCAACCCGAGCATCCTCAGGGGTATCCACCCCTACCGAAGACTTTCGCGTCCTGAGGACCCTGATTCTTGCCCCGTTTTCTAGCGCCCTTAGTTGTTCCAGGGACTCAGCCCCCTCGAGTTTTCCCTTGGGCCAGCGCACGAACTGCAGCAGGAACTTGGTGCTGTATCCGTAAATGCCGATGTGGCGCAGGTACGGGTAGGCGTCCCCGTCGCGCAGGAAGGGGATGGGACTGCGGGAGAAATAAAGAGCGTTCCCAAGGCGGTCGAGGACGACCTTCACCGCGTTCGGGTTGGAGGTGGATTCGCCGTTCTCGAAGGGGACCGCGGCGGTGACCATCGGAAGGGATGGGTCTGCGCGCAGGCTGCTCGCCAGTTTTGCGATCAGAAGCGGATCCACCAGCGGTTCGTCGCCCTGGACGTTGATGACGTGGCGCGTGTTTTTCAAACGGGCTGCGACCTCGGCGCAGCGGTCCGTTCCAGAAACGCATTTTGGCGAGGTCAGAGCCACTTCGGCCCCGAATCCGAAGGCTGTTTCCGCAATCCGCATGTCGTCGGTTGCGATCACAACCGAGTCGATGCCTTTAGCCCGCATGGACCTCTCCCACACGTGCTGGATCAGCGGTTTGCCAAGGAGCGGAAAGAGGGGTTTTCCGGGAAAACGTGTGGAGGCCCAGCGGGCCGGGATGATGACGGTGGTTTTGGGCATTGGCCATGATGCAGGGGCTGGCGCGCCGGCCGCAAGGATACTCTGGCCGGTGCGATGTTTTACGCAGGAGCCCCTTTTTCCCGTCTCAGTGCAGCTCCCTGTCGCTGGTTCTGGGGCTTTGATGTCCGCTCGAATCGAGTGCAATAAGTCTCGAAATTTGTGCTAAACCAGCAGGTCCGTGACGATACGGCCGCCCTTGTTGTCGGTGAGCTTCATCGCTGATCCATTGCGTGGAAACGTGACTTTCTCATGGTCGAGTCCGAAGAGGTGCATGAGCGTCGCATGATAATCATGGTGGCTAACGATATCCTTCACCGCCTTGTGCCCGAGCTCATCCGTCTCGCCGTAGGCAAGCCCCGACTTGAACCCGCCGCCTGCCATCCACATCGAGAAGCCGAAGGTATTGTGGTCGCGTCCGACCACGTCTCGGCCGCCGTCGAACTGGATGACTGGCAGACGTCCCATCTCGCCGCCCCAGTGCACCACGGTTGAATCCAGCAGCCCGCGCGCCTTCAGATCGATCACCAGTGCCGCTGAGCCGCGGTCCACGTATTTGCAGGCGGCGGGCAGTCCGGCGATGATCCCCTTATGGTGATCCCAGGTCTGGTTGCCGGTGAACAGCTGCACAAAGCGGACACCGCGCTCGACGAGTCTTCGTGCAATCAGGCAGCGGGTACCGAATTCCGCGGTTTGCGGATCGTTGATGCCGTAGAGTTCCTTGGTGGCCTCGGATTCGGAGCTGATGTCCAGCGCCTCCTTGGCCGCAGTCTGCAGCTTGCCCGCAAGCTCGTAGCTTGAGATTCGCGCTTCCAAGTCGGTTTCACCCGCGTGTTTGGCGAGGTGACCCGCGTTGAGCTGCGCGAGAAAATCCAAGTACTGCTTCTGGGCTTGCCCGCGCAGATGCGGTGCCGGATCCAGATTTGGCATGCGAGGTTCCTGAGAGCGGACCGCAGTGCCTTGGTACTGCGATGGCAGCCAACCCTGCGTCCAGTTGCTCACGCCCAGTACCGGAAGTCCGCGTGGATCCGTGAGCGCAACGTAAGCCGGCAGTTCGCTTGATTCTGATCCGAGCGCATACGTGAGCCAGCTCCCAATAGTCGGGCGGCCCGCGAGAATCCCGCCGGTTTGCATCGCATAAATTCCCTGGCCGTGGTTGCTCACGCCGGTCTGCATCCCTCGGATTAGCGTCACGTCATCCACGATTTGTGCGAAGTTCGGAAGTAGTTCGCTTACCTCGATCCCGGATTGACCGTGCTTTTGAAATTTCCACGGACTCGCCATCAGCTTGGTGCTCGCATTAGCCGAGTCGTCATACTTGATGTCGCCTACAAACTTCTGGCCGTCACGCTTGTCGAGTTCAGGCTTTGGATCGAACAAATCGATCTGACTGGGCCCGCCCTGCATGAACATCGAAATCATGGCACGCGCCTTTGGGCGAAGCGAAGGCGTCTTCGGAAGGGTGTCAAAATGCTGGCTCTTCACGTCGACAGGCTTTCCGAGCAGGTTGTCATGCTTGAGTAGCCAAAGAGCACCGAGCGAACCGAGGCAGAAGCCGCTTCTCCCTAAAAAATGGCGGCGTGAATAGCATCCGTGTGAAGCCATAGTAGACAGTGTTGTTCGGTCCGGAAATAAATCGACGATTCGTCGACGTGCTGAGTTTGATGCTAGTCGATATGGGGTCTAATCGATGTAGAGAAATGCGTTGGAATTCAGAAGCGCCTGACAAAGGGTGGCGAGCGCGGCGCGCGCGGGAATGATTGGCGGCGAGGTTGCGAGTGTCGTGGAGGCAGCGGGTTTTGGTGCAGTTGAGCCCGACGCTGAAGGTGTGGGAGGATTCGCTGAAGCGGCATTCTGATTTGC
Organism: Chthoniobacteraceae bacterium; assembly: GCA_044370935.1. GTDB lineage: Bacteria > Verrucomicrobiota > Verrucomicrobiia > Chthoniobacterales > Chthoniobacteraceae > Chth-196. The sequence goes on along the minus strand of JBILUQ010000131.1, from coordinate 2,677 downwards.
AGTCGGTGCTGTGGCAGTGATTCCGGTGGAGGCTTGCAGCGTTGCGGTTTGTGTTTTTAAAAACTGCGAAGCATTTTCAAGCTGCTCCGTTGTTGGCTCGGTCTGCAGTGCGATGAGCCATGCTCGGCGGATTTGTGCCGATGGATCCGATCCCGCCTCGCTTAGGATTCGATCCGCAAAAAGTTCGGCCTGTTGCAGGCAGAATGCGCTGTTCATCAGAGCCAGTGACTGCGGGGCCACGGTTGAGGCTGCCCGCGCCTCGCAGTTCGGTTCCATCTTTGGAAGATCGAAGGTTTCCAGCATTCCGAGGGGCCTGTTTCGCCGCATCTGCACGTACACGCTGCGTCTGAATTCTTCTCCATTCAGCGGGACAATCTTGCCGGAGGGCCGTCCCGCTGTGTCGGTGGTATCGACCCCCACGATGACCTGCCCGTCCAAATCGATCGTCACCGGCACCGGTGCGCCGAACATTTTGCGGTTTAGTTTTCCGCTCGCCACGAGCATCGAGTCCCGGAGGGTTTCAGCATCGAGCCGGCGAATGGACGTTCTTGAGAGCAACAAGTTGTCCGGATCGAGCGCGTCTTTTTCCTGCGAACGCTCCGAGGTCTGCTTGTAGGTTGCAGAGTTCAGGATGGTCCGGTGCAGTTCCTTGAGGCTCCATTTGCGCGCCACCAGTTCCGTAGCCAGCCAGTCAAGCAGCTCCGGATGCGAGGGCCGGTCGCCAAGGCGACCAAAATCGGAGGGCGTGCCGACAATGCCGCGTCCGAAGTGATGGTGCCAAACGCGATTGACCAGTACGCGTGTGAGCAAGGGATGAGTCCCGCTGGTGATGTGTTGAGCGAAATCCAACCTGCGGCCGCTGGTTGCCGGGTTTGCTTTTGCCGCAGTAGGTTTGGTTCCGAACGCGTGAGTTCCGGGGCTTGCGAGGATGGTGAGTTCTTTTGGCTCGACCTCATCCTTGGGATTCATCGGGTCGCCGCGGTGGAAAATTAAAGTTTTGGGTGGGGCTTTCGCTGCGGCTGGCAATTCATTAAAGACGGGTAAAAAAGGCTCAACGGGCTTTGCCTTGCGGATTGCGGCTGCTTTTTCAGTGAACACCTTGAGTTCTGCCTCGTGCTTTGTGTTGTAGCCGCGGTCGTAAAGGTAGAGCGAGCCTGGGGAGAGCTGGTTGATCGTCGGGTGTTCCTTCAATAATTTTAGCTGCTCTGGAGTGCGCTGTTTTGCCTCGGTGCGATATGCGGCCCTGAGCGCATCACGAAGCTCCTCGGGCCTTTTCTGAAGTTCCCAGCCAAGCACCAGTTCGATGAGCTCGTCCTCACGTGCTTTGCGCTGCGTATCGACAGCTTTTGCATCTGCTTCGATGACCTCTGATCGCTTGCGCTCCTCGGTTGTCATGAGTGACACGAGTCGACTTCCTGGCACGCGCCAATGTTCAAGATCAAACCCCGGCTCAAAGACAGCGCGGAGCTGGTAGTAGTCGGACTGCGGGATCGGGTCGTGTTTGTGGTCGTGGCATTGCGCGCATCCGACGCTCAAGCCCAGCAGGGACGTGGATACGACTTTAATGGTTTCCGCCACCACTGCATTCCGTGCCGTCAACTGTTCGGCGCTTGCCGCCCCCGCTGTGCCATCGGGCACCATCCGCAAAAAACCCGTGGCCGCTATTTTGTCGATGGTCTCCGGGGCCATGTCTTTGAGAGGCGCCGAGTTGATCTCATCGCCGGCGAGTTGCTCTTGGATAAACCGGTCGAGCGGCTTGTCCGAGTTGAGTGCGCGGATCACATAGTCCCGATACTGGAAAGCCCAAGGCCGAACCGGGTCGGCGTCGCTGTACCCGTCACTGTCGGCGTACCCGGCCAGATCGAGCCAGTGTCTTGCCCAGCGCTCCCCGTAGTGGGGCGAAGCGAGGTATCGGTCCACCATCCGCCCGTAGGCGCCTGAATCGGAGTCCGCCATGAATACCGCCGTTTCTTCTGGTGTTGGCGGTAGGCCAGTAAGATCGAGTGCGACCCGTCGCAGCAGTGTCGATTTGGATGCCTCCGGGTTTAGCGACAATTTTTTTGCTTCAAGCTTGGCGGCAATGAAGCGGTCGATCACTGGTGATGAATCCGAGACGCTCTTCGTTTTAGGAACATCCGGACGGATGATGGGCTGAAAAGCCCAGAACTCGCGTTCCTCCTCGGTGATCCACACCCTTGGCACCTGCTCGGGTTCTGTTCGTGCGGTGATGGCGCCTTCGGCAATCCAGCGCTCGATTAATTGAACCTCGTCCTGATTGAGTTTTTTGCCCTTCTCCGGCATCTCTCCGGACTTCACCAATTCAAGAAGCAGGCTCTTGTCTGGTTTGCCGGGAATGACCGCCGGATCGCCAGTGTCGCCGTGAGCCGAAACAAGAAAACGCCGGAGTCTGACATCAATACCGCCCTTAAGTTTGTCGCCCTCGCCGTGGCAATGAACGCAGTGCTGTTTGAGGATTGGTCGGATGTCGCGCTCGAAAGTGACGGGGCGCGCTGCGCCGGGGTCAAAAGCGGTTGCAGCCAGAGCATCCCCGTGTTGAGGGCTTGGGAGGGCGGCGCTCAACAGAAGTCCAGCGAGGACGGAGTTTACGCGTTGGCATCGCATGAGGTGGGGGAGAGGAGGAGGGGGGCAGTCGAGTATGCGGTATACAAATTCCGGG
>JBILUQ010000417.1:0-2787 GCA_044370935.1 Chthoniobacteraceae bacterium | reverse complement strand
GAAGCTCGGGCGAAGTCTTACCATGACAAGTCGATCGATCCGAACATCAGCGCTGAAACGCAACTCAAGTACCGCAATCTTGAGAACCGGCTGTCGGGTGCAAAAGAAGGATTGTATAAAAGCATGATGGCTTTGGATGCCCAGAGAATCGACCTCGAGAAGAGGCTCAGGGATGTCAACGAAAACAAGGAACTTGTTGCTGATATGCTCGCGGCAAACGATCTCGAAGAGGCGAACAAGGCTGTTTTGGATGTCGTGAAGAACATGGGGGCAGTCAACCAGTCGTTCGACGGATTACTTAAGAATATCACGTCCGCGGGGGTTGCCGAGAAAGCGCAGTAAGTCTGGAGAACTCCCATGAACGGCTCTCTGATCCGACCAATGGTGCGACTGTGCGCCCAGGTTTTACCGATTCTCTGCCTTTCGGTTGGCTCCCTCAGCTTCGCTGAGGATGCTTCCCCCGGAGGGGCTCGGCAGGCGCTTGGGAAGGCCGAAATCCTTGCCAAAGCGCTGTCGTCCGAGGATCCATTGGATGCGAAGGATGCGGTGAATGAAGCTACTCGAATGGTTCCTTTGATGGAGTCCATGGCGTCGCTGCTGAAGGGATCCGAGGAAAAAATTGCTTCGATCCGTTTGGATTTCGAGAAAAAAGCGTCTGGCAGTTCAAGCGCGACAGTCAGCGCATTTTATCAGTCGGAACTGAAGACCATGAAGGGCCGCGAGGAGGATCTTTCGGACTTGCGCAGAAAAGTCGAAGGGATGGTGGCGCAGATAAAAGCGAAGGTTGAGAAAGCGAAGGCCAATCCAGAGGTCCAAGCGCTGCTGAAGGATGACGAGTTGCTTCGGAAATCAAAAGAGGCATTGGAAAAATTAAAGAACCTCAAGCTGCCATCCGTGGAGCAATAGGATCCGAGATATCGGCGGGCAACCCTCAGGGCTCTAGATGACTTCAATTCTTCGCAACGAGTTGCCCCGAATCGTCTTCGGGATTGCGAGTCTGATTTGTACATCAGTACTTGCATGGTGGGGTTTTATTCACCGGAAGGACTACGTTTTATTCCCCGTGCTGGTCGGGGTCTTGGCATTAGTTGTCGCCAACGGGTTCCTCATGCTGGTGATTGTGGCTGTCACCCGCAAATTGTCTCTTAGCAGCGGATTTTTACAGGGACGCGTTGGGGAGGCGATCCTCGCAATTCAATGGCCCAAGTGGGTGTTTTGGCAGCCGTTGATTACAGTCACTGTGGAGTGGATTTCTCCCAAGGCGGCCTGTGAGTTTTCCAGTGTGAAGGAGGGGGTTTTTGAGAGAGTGGTTTTCGCTCGGCGATTGAAATCGACCTCGCTGACTCGACAAGTGCGGTTTGAGGATTGGCTTGGGATCTGGACCTGGGGTTTTGAAACAACGGATGATGTCGACTTGATCATTGAGCCATCGACTTGTGTGCCGAGCGGGCACCCTCCCAAGATTCATCATCAGAATGGACAGGGCGAGGAGGGGGAGGGATCGGCAGATGGTGACCTCGTCGAGTTCAGAACCTACCAGCAGGGTGATGCTGCCAACCGGGTCATGTGGAAGCTTTTTGCACGCACCGGAAACTTGTTCGTACGCAAACCCGAAAAAACTGGATCAGCGCTTTTGGGAATTTTTTTGGTTTGTTCCCAGAACGACGAACCGGCTGCGGAACTGTCGTGGTACGTGACCAACAAGCACGCGGAAAGGTCGCAGGATTTTTTCGGCGAGAACTGGCTCTTTGGAACCTCGGCCAATTATGCGGCGCAGATTGAAAAAACGGCGCCTGTAAGCTCCGCTGAATGGCAACGCAGTCGTGATCTCATTCTTTCATCCGGCGCAGAGATCTCTGAACTTTCCGCTTCTGAGCTGAGGCTAAGAATCAATGCATTCGTCAAGGATTGCGGCCCTGGAGTGACATCCGTGATTGTTTTGATGGGAAAGGGTCAACCTTTTCCGGATGAGGGTCTGGATTCCGCCTGCCAGTATTTGCAGGTGGTTAGAAGCTCCGATCAAAAGTTTGTAGAGTGGGAGCTGATTCAGAGATGAGCTGGAGTTCCACTATATCATGGGCTGTGCCGCGTGCGCTGGCCTGGGGAATCGCCTTGTGCGCTGCGTTTTTTACAGGCGTGTGGGATTGGCCGATGGTCGGCGGCATCGGCGCAGGGGTGTCTTTCGGGTGCTGGCTGGGTGAGTGGGCCTATCACAAACTCTCTGTGCGCAGGGGTTCGTTGCCACTCGGGGTGATTGCAGCTTGGAGAAATCTTTCATCATTCGCAGGATCAGGGCTCGCGCAAGGCGTGGCGTGGTTTGTTGCATCCGTTGGATTCAGTGCCAGCATCGAATGGCTGAGAAAAAGCGGATTATTTTGGAGGTTATTGGCCGTTGCGCTGTTTCTTTTTGGATGCGTGCGGATGCTCGAGCCCAGCACCCGGGGCCATCTGGAGCGACCATATTGGATCGTCGAGCGAGTGCTCGAGGCAGATCTTAGTCCTGAGAAATTCTGGGTCTTGATTGCGTGTTTGCTGCTGCCTTTCGCAGTAGCTCTCCTGCGCAACGATCGATCAATCAGTTCCAGCCGGAATGCTGCGTCAACGATGATGAGACGCTTTTCTGCACTGTTGATGTGGGTGGCGTTGCTCGGTGGCATTCTTTTGCTGCCGCAGCCTTCAAAAAATCCCGTTCAACCCCCGCCTCCGCCTCGCGCTCCGGACGCACCACCACCGCCTCCGCCTCCCGAGAAAATTGCAGTAGTGCAGTTCGAGGGCTTTTGCCGCCCA
>JBILUQ010000130.1:0-10377 GCA_044370935.1 Chthoniobacteraceae bacterium | reverse complement strand
CCCCACACCCCCCCGGGGGGGGGGGCGGCGGACACGGCGCGCGCACGGAGGGAGCGCAAAATGGCGGGCATTTGTTCAAACTTAACCTGCCCACCTGAGCAAGGCCATTGTGCGTGCCTCCCGATTGGGGTGCTACCACTGGTTTTGTATCGATCCAAGCAGCGCCGGTTGTCTTTGCGCGTCATTGCGTCTCCAGCAATAGGGCCAAATCTGGAAATTTCAGCATGGCCTTCCAACGGTAGACTGCAGCCTTATGTTGTCCTTTTTCGCCTGCCCCGCGGCAAACGGGCCGGTCTCACGGAATATTCAAGAAATGGACGCCCCCGACCAATCCAGTGACCAAAGGCAGCAGAGTTTTCTGCGGCTTTTCATGGCGTGCGAGCCAGCGATCCGGGCCTTCGTGCGCTCGCTGGTGCCGACGGTGGCCGACTCCAACGATGTGATGCAGGAGGTGGCGGTGGTGCTCTGGCAGAAGTTCGCGGAGTACAAAACCACAGATGATTTCCGCCGCTGGTCCTTCAGCGTCGCCAAATGGAAGGTGCTCTCCTGGCAGCGGGACAAGATGCGAGACCGCCATGTTTTCGGAGAAGAAACGCTCGAACTTTTGGCCGAGGAATCCGAGGGCCAAACGGAAATTCTCGAGGCCCAGAGAGAGGCGCTGCGGGACTGCCTCGGCAGGCTCCCCGCCCCGCAGCGCGATTTGGTGGACAGCGCCTATGCGCCGCACGCGCGCATCGACGCACTGGCGGCCCAAATCGGGGTCACGGCCATGTCGCTCTACAAAAAACTGCACCGGATCCGAGCGCTGCTCATGGATTGCACACGCGCGGCGCTGACATCTAAGAACCCACGATGAAAAAGCCCGACCCACTGCAGGAATCCTGGATAGCCGACTACATCAGCGGCACAGCTTCTCCCGAAGTCGTGAACTCGCTCGAGCACGCCCTCCAAAACGACGCGTCTCTGCGGACATATTTTTTGGAATACCTCAACATCGACCTCGCGCTCTCCGCAGACGCGGTCTGCTCTTCTGAGATTCATTCCAACGGGGAACCAAAAAAGTTCATCTCGATTTCAAAGCCACCTCAACTCACGCGCGGGCGGCATTTGACCATCGGAGCCAAGTGGGGCAAAGTCGCCGCAGCAGTCGGCTTGCTGGCTTTTTCGTGGGTTTGGTGGACCATAAGCCGCAATCCCTACGCAACAGTTTGTGCCGCCACTGCCACCGGCCTCCAAGCTGGCCAGGCAGTGCGTTCGGAAAGCTTCCGCTTCGAGATCGGCGCCATCGAGTTTGTGACCGCCAAAGGAGCCCGCGTCGTGGTTGAAGCGCCCGCAGACGTGCGCTTCGAATCCGAACAATGCCTGAGGGTTTTCCGTGGCAAAGTCGCGGCGGACGTGCCCCCAGCCGCCCGCGGCTTCACCGTGTTAACACCCGACGGCGGCGCGGTGGATTTGGGCACGCGCTTTGGCGTCGACGTGCAAGAGACGGGCGGGTCCGAGGTCCACGTGTTTCAGGGAGAGGTCATTGCCCAGGCGCACGGAGAAAACGAGAAACACAGCCTGCGCACCGGTGAGGCGACCAGTTTGAGCGCAGGAGCAAGCGCTGCCCGCGGGTTGCGCTCGGCATCGTTCATACAAGCCGACGAACTGCCTTCACTTGCTGCAGGTCTCGCCGCAGGCCAGCGCGACCGCGCCAACACACACTGGCAGACTATCCAAAAAGACCCCGCATTGATTGCGGCACTCGACTTCGAAGGTACCCAGTCATTCGAGGGAACGCACCGCATCGCACAAGGACGCTGGCCTGGTTCGCGTGCTCCGGAATTTGTGCAGGTGGGTGATCACCTCCGGGTCGATTTCGGAGGAGACCGCGAGTTTGCGCAACTGACTCTGGCTGCATGGGTCCGAATCGACGATCTTGGCGAGCCCTACCAGTCGCTGTATCACACCGACGGCTGGACAGCAAACGCTCCGGGACAGGTCCACTGGATGCTCACAAAGGCCGCCACCATGCGGCTGGCCCTTCGCGGCAACACACTCGCGGCGGGCTCCGACGAAAAACACGGATTCCCCGACTCAAAGACTCCTGTTCTTCCAGAGCGGGGCCGCTGGATCCACCTCGCCGCAGTCTATGACTCGCAGGCCGGTACTGTGCGCTTCTACCTGAACGGCGCTTTCGACAAGGAGACGCGGCAGCAAACAGCGTGGCCCGCACGCCTGGGTCGCGCACAAATCGGCAACTGGAACCGCGAAGACCGCAAATTAAGCGGCCGCCTTGACGAACTGCTCCTGATCGGACGCACGCTGAGCGACGAAGAAATCCGGCTATTGCACGATGCGGGCAACCCCTACCGCTGATTTCATCCGCCGCAAAGCATCACGCAACTGCACATCCTTGCTGGAATATCCTATCGAATGAAAAACACACTCCCCCTCCTGAGCGCCGCGCTCGCTCTTTGGTGTATCGAACTCCGGGGCGCACAGATCGACTTTGTGCATCAAGTGCGGCCAATTTTTGAGAAACACTGCTACTCTTGCCACGGGGCCGAAAAGCAGAAGGGCGGGCTCCGGCTGGATGTGAAATCTGCTGCGCTAAAGGGTGGCGAAGAACATGCACCAAACATTCTTCCCGGAAATCCAAAGCAAAGTTCCCTACTCACGGCCGTGGCCGGAACCGACGAGGACTTGAAGATGCCACCCAAAGGTGAGCGTCTTTCAGCCCTCGAGATTGAAATCATTTCGCGTTGGATTCAGGAAGGCGCCCAGTGGCCCGACGGCATCGATGCCGCGCGGATTGCTGACAACCGGGCCCACTGGTGCTTTCAGCCGGTCTTGAAACACACCCCACCGCAGACAGCAGACCGCGCATGGCCGCGCAACGATGCGGATCGTTTTATCCTGGCGAGGCTTGAAAAAGAGGGTCTGCATCCCGCACGCGACGCGTCGCGCGCCGCATGGCTTCGGCGTGTGTGTTTTGATCTCACCGGCCTCCCGCCCACTTTGCAGCAGGCGGCGGAATTTGAGAATGACAACTCACCGCAGGCCCACGAGCACGTGATCGATGCGATGCTCAATTCACCACGCTATGGCGAGCAATGGGCAATGCATTGGCTCGATCTAGTGCGTTACGCGGATACGCATGGATTCGAAGTCAACACGGAGCGGCCCAATGCCTGGCCTTATAGGGATTACGTCATCGACGCCTTCAATTCGGACACGCCTTACGATCAGTTTATTCGCGAGCAACTCGCGGGCGACTTATTGGGCAAAGACGCTGCCACCGGCTTTCTGGTGACTGCGTCGGTGCTCTTACCCGGACAGATCGGCAAAGATGAGCCTTCCAAGCGGCTCGCGCGGCAGGACGCGCTTGATGAAATCGTGGTGAACACCGCAAACACTTTTCTCGCCGTGAGCATCGGCTGCGCCCGCTGCCATAACCACAAATTTGATCCCATCACCGCCGCCGACTATTATTCGATGCAGTCTTTCTTCGCAGGCGTGGAATACAAGGAGCGCGAACTGCGAAACGAAAAGGGCGACCAGGCGCGCGCCAAAGCGGTTCAGCTCCGTGCCCAGATCGCCAAAGCGCAGCAAAAGCTTCTCTCCTTCGAACCTCTGGCAAACAACGGCACCGCTCGTGTCCAGACTAAGCCCGAAGTGAACGTAGATCGGTTTGCACCGGTGAACGCGAAAAAACTCCGGTTCACCATCGAATCCACCAACAATCTTGAGCCCTGTTTAGATGAGCTGGAGGTTTTCAATACCGAAGGTAGAAATGTCGCGCTTGCGAACGCCGGCGCAATCGCAACCGCTTCCGGACAGAAAATCGTCGCCGACACACACGACCTGCTTTACGTCAACGACGGCAACTACGGCAACGCGCGAAGCTGGATGTCCAACACCACAGGCACAGGCTGGGTGACCATCGAGTTTGCGAATGAGGAAAAAATCGAGCGTGTGGTTTGGGGCAGAGATCGCACAGGCCAATTCAAAGACCGCCTCGCGCAGAGGTACCGCATTGAGGTCGCCGATGAGAGCAATGATTGGCGGCATATTTGTGATTCGAGCGACCGCACGCGTCCGACTTCAAAGGACAAGGAGGCGGCCAAGGGCAACGCGTTTGACGGCACCGGGCTGACGCCCGAAGAACAGAAGGAAGGCGCAAAGATTTTCTCTGAAAAGAGGGCGATGGAACGCGAACTTGCCGCCGCAGAAACCGCATCAAAGGTTTTCGCCGGGGCTTTCCGCGAACCGGACCGCATCAGCGTTCTCAACCGCGGCAATCCAGAGCAACCCAAGGAACCTGTGAGCGCTGCAATTCCGGCGATCTTCGGCGACCTGAAGCTGGACCAGTCGCTCACTGAATCGAAACGCCGCATGGCGCTGGCCAACTGGGTTGCTCATCCAAAAAACCCGCTGACCGCTCGGGTAATGGTGAACCGCGTATGGCAGTGGCATTTTGGAAATGGCATTGTTGAAACTCCCAGTGACTTCGGCGTCATGGGAACATTGCCGACGCATCCGGAACTGCTGGATTGGCTGGCTGACGAGTTCATTCGCTGCGGCTGGTCATTAAAGAAGCTGCACAAGCTGATCGTACTCTCCTCCACTTACCGCCAGTCGTCAGAATTCAACGCAGCCGCTGCAAAAATAGACGCTGATGCAAAGCTGCTCTGGCACTTTCCCAAGCGAAGACTCGAAGCCGAATCCATTCGTGACGCAATCCTCTCGGTTAGCGGACGGCTGAATACAGCGATGTACGGACGCGGTTTCGACCTCTTTGACAAGCGCGGCGGGCTGAGCGGCTTCAATCCGGTCGAATCTTTCTCCGGCGATGGCCTCCGGCGCATGATCTATGCGCACAAGGTTCGGCGCGAGCCTGACGCTGTTTTTGGTGCGTTCGACTGCCCCGACGCGGGATTGAGCACGGCGCGCAGGCGCGAATCGATGACACCCATTCAGGCGCTCAATTTGCTCAACAGCCGTTTTGCTTTGGATCAAGCTGAGGCGTTTGCGAAGCGGCTGCACAACGAATGCGGCGATGATCCCGACCAGCAGGTACGGATAGCCTACCAACTAGCGCTCGGACGCGCTGTTGAATCCGACGAGCTCCGCGATGCCTCGGAGGTTTTGCGTGAACACGGCGCCGATGCCTTCTGCCGCGCACTTTTAAACAGCAACGAGTTTTTGTTCCTGCCGTAGAAAATACTCCTCACGCCGCCTCGCAACAAAACCGGACGGGACAAACTTTAGGACACACAACGCTGACTGATCGTAAATGCCATGAATCCAGAAAACCTTTCAGCCGCTGGCCATCTTCTCCTAGACCGCCGCCGCTTTCTTTCGAGCACCGCGACCGCGCTCGGCTCAATCGCTTTTTCAAGCCTACTTGATTCAAACCGGCTCCTAGCAGCGAACGCAGGCAGCGTGCAAATTGATCCCGCACGCCCTTACGCGCCGCGGGCAGGGCATTTTCCTGCAAAGGCGAAAAATGTCGTGGTCATTTTCTGCGCGGGCGCGGTCAGCCAGCTTGAAACCTGGGACTACAAACCGAAGCTTATTGAGTGGGACGGCAAGCCGCTGCCAGACGGACCCGCAACGACCTTCCAGGGACCGGCCGGCGAACTTGCGCGGCCGCAGTATGAATTCAGTCAGCGGGGCAAAACCGGCAAGTGGGTCTCAAACATGCTACCGCATCTCGCCGAATTAACCGACGAGATCGCATACATCCATTCGCTCACGAGCAAGAGCAACACGCATGGGCCAGCCGAGAACTTTCTTTCCACAGGATCGCCTTTGGACGGGTTTCCCAGTCTAGGTGCATGGACCACTTACGCGCTTGGCAGCGAGAATGCTGATCTTCCAGCGTATGTGGCTATTCCAGACCCTCGGGGCGTACCGCAAAACGGGGCGAACAACTGGGGCACGGGTTTTCTGCCCGCGGCATTCCAGGGTACCACCATGAGTGCGCTCGCCCCGATCCGCCACCTTACCGCGCCGGGGGTTACAAATGAGAAAGACCGCTCGGCAAAAATGCTCCTGCAGCGCATGAACGCGCGGCATCTGGCGCAGAACCCCGAAAACACGAAGCTTGCAGCGCGCATTGCAAGCTACGAGCTTGCGGCACGCATGCAGCTGAGCGTGCCGGGAGTAACGGACCTAGGAACCGAGCCGGAGCACGTGCTGCGGGCCTACGGGGCGGATTCAACCGACAAGGATAAGGCGGCCTTTGCGCGGAATTGCATCCTCGCAAGGCGGCTTGTGGAAAAGGGCGTTCGCTTCGTCCAGCTCTTCAACGGAGCATACGCGTCGGGCGGCAAGCTGAATTGGGACGGACACAACGCCCTCAAGGAGCAGTACGACGTGCACGCGAACATCCTCGATCAACCCGCGGCAGCGCTGATCCGCGACCTGAGGGAGCGCGGCCTTTTGGAGGAAACGCTCGTGGTGTGGTGTACGGAGTTCGGCCGGATGCCCTTTTTCCAAAAGGGCTCGAAGGGCCGGGACCACAATCCGGATGGATTCACCTGCTGGATGACGGGGGCCGGGGTGCGCCCGGGCGTGAGCCATGGCGAAACAGATGAATTCGGAAGCAAGGCGGTCAAAGACATCCACCCTCTGTACGACTTCAACGCGACAATCCTACACCTGCTCGGGTTTGATCACGAAAAGCTGACCTTCGAACACAACGGAGTCCGGCGCCGCCTCACAAACGTCGAGGGCAATGTGATCCGAGAGGTGTTGCTGTAGCTGCTTTTTACGTTTTCATAAATCGAGCGATACTCGCCCTCCAGGAGCTGTCAGGTTTGCTGTGTGCGAGCAACAAAGCAGAGCGCACTTCTTCAGTCGCTACCTGCTCCCTCACAATCACGGTGCAGCTTTAAGCAATTCGAATACCGGCAGGCGATTTGTTCTTTGCCCATCTCCAAAAGAATAAAGGGTTCCCTACTTTTATCAGACGACTTGCTCAAGGAAGCGATGTGAGAGCCGCATGGCGCATCGGCAAGGCGATGATCTAAAAGCTATGGAGTCGGCGCGGTATTTCCCGTATCGCGTCCAACTTGCGGAGCGCACAGGGGAATTATTTTACTAGCAGCCCTCGAGGGACTTCCCCCTATGCCCATAAGGTTGGTATATACCACCCGGTCGGCCGCGGATCGCTTCGTAGGAGGAGTGAATAAATAGTTTTACTACCGATCCCGCGCGCCCCGGGGCACCACGCCAAACCCGCATAAAACTCACGACTGGCGGATGCGCACGGCATGGCGTTTGTTTGTTTCACCCCATGACTTTCCGATTGCCCACACCGAGGATGCTAGGCATACATGCAAGACATCATTACTTTTATGTCTACCGCACTTCAAAAAGCCAGTCTCCGCCTTTTGCTTGGATTGATCATAACTGGATTCAGCAATTACGCTTTCGCCGACTCAAAAGTAATCAACGGTGGAAAAGCAACCCAGAGTATTTATATCGTATCGCCGAAAGCCGGCACCATCTTCGCACCTGGAGCAGGAATTGAGGTAAGCTGGACATCCCAACAAGTTGGCGAAGTGAATATCTATATCAGCAAAGGAAACAAAAAAATCGCCTCACTCGCGAAGGATGTCGCGGCTAATAAGAAAAGTCACAAGATCATCATTCCAAAGTCAATTGAGCCAAACCCTGACGTAACCAAATTTTCCTACTACCTTGAAATCGCTTCCGGAAGTGCAGCGGTGCGAGACAAAGTGATGATCGTCATTAAATGATTTTCAGCCGTCGAAAGTCGCAGGTGAAGCCTGGGCTAATGAGCCAAGTTTTGTTTACTTGCTGTTCAGCAACAGCAGATAAATGCCGCCAATCTACCGGCACCCGCCACGAAAAAAGTTGATACGCAAGCTCCACAGGACAGCGCATCGAAACCAAATATCACTAGAGATAAATAGGCCCATCGATGAAACATCGATGGTTCGCCCACGCGCCCTTGTTCCGCCAAGGCGCCAAGCCCGCTGCGATCAGCGGCAGAGGACTAAAACTAAGCCCTGGTATTGCGGGTCGCCGTTTGTTTCGGCTTCTCTTTCTTCGGTTTCTTAACCTCTTTTTTCTGACTGTTGTTTCCCTTAGCCATAACTATCCTCTTATCTATCTCCAAGGCGGGCGCGTCGAGGTTATTCGAGTTCAAATCTTCCGTCTCAAATGAAAGGCTTCAAATCCGCAGACCCCTTGCACGGCGTCACCCTCGAACAAATCCTCGTCGCTCTTGTCCAGACGCATGGCTGGGAGCAGCTGGGGCGGCAGATTGATATCCGCTGCTTCACTTCAGACCCAAGCATCAAGTCGAGCCTCACATTCCTGAGAAAGACGCCGTGGGCGCGAAAAAAGGTCGAGAATCTGTATGTATGGTCCTGCACGAAAAAAGATTAAGGAGACCCATCTTTTGACACGCGCCGAGACAACAAGATCGCGCTCCTTTCGTTCCCCGCCTCCCTCTGGCGTTTTTTGGCTACCCAGTCCACTGTAGTTCCCGATCGGGGGCATCCAGTCCGCGAACATCGGTCCCACCGCCACTGTGACAGCTATCCTCCTGCTCATTTCGTGCAGCTGCTATCGGGCGGCATTGGCAGCAATTCCTGTCCACTGCTGTCCACTGCTGTCCACTGCTTGAGGTTCACCCGGTTTGCAATCGGACTCCGGCGCAGCTGGGGCCGCAAACTCCCGGCTTTCGAATTTACTTCCACTCCAAACCAGGGGCCCGTGTCCCGATCCAATCGGCTCCGCCCTTTGCCTTTTTCACCAACAGCTTTTCTGGCGAAGAGGTAAAAACAAAAGACACAGCGGCGTCGCCACCCCAGCTGACTTCATAACGACGGGGAACCGCAGTTGCGCTCACCAGACGCCAAGTGCCCCGTTTCCATGCTGCTTTCACTGCGCCCCACCGATGAATTGCAGTGCCATCGGCGTCAATCCTCCAGTCTTCGGGGCCCTGCCCCGCATCTTTGAAGCTCCAAGATCCAATGATCGGTTCGTTTGCCTGCTTGGCCTGATCGGCGGGTGTGCTGACAAGCAATTGGACGCGTGAGCCCTTGAACCCTTTTTGCGATTCGATAATCAGCGCCTCCGGATTTTTAGTGAGCAACGCAGTTTCTGGAGGCGCGCCTTTCTCCCACAGTACCTCATAACGCCGGTTGGTTTGCGGAGGCAAAATCAGCTTCCAATTTCCCTTCTTACGCGGAGCTTCACCGTTGTTTTCAAAAAGCTGAACAATTCCGTCTGGATGAAAGTCCCAAAACCAAACGCCTGCAACCTTCCACCTTCCAACCACTGGGTCGGCTTCAGATTTGGCCGCCCCGTTATCCTGAGCGAAAGCGCCTGCAACCCCAATACAGAACGCCACTAAACGCGACACTGTTTTTTTGAAACGATTCACATGCCCATTCAACTGACAATCAATGCTTTTGCTACTCAAAAATATCCACCACCTCTGATCAGCATGAGGCGACCGGTCATGCAACAGAGCCCGCCCCATTACGACAGATGCATACAAACTGGCACCACGAGCGCACATGCATTTGGCTCTGGGCTGCCCCGTGAACACCACATTACGCTGAACCACACCCGAATTCCAAAGTCAGAGGCATTGAATCGATGATAAAAACCATGACGGCATGCACTTAATCAAAAATTAATTGCACAAAAACCCGGAACCTGTGTGTTTATTTAACTCATCGCCAGCAATTACCATCGCAACCAGCTGGTTCAAATTCCAAATTCAGGCTAAAGCCCCCGCACTACATTCCTTGAAACGCTCCGCACATGAACACCCCCGCTTTAATCACGCTCGACTGGGGCACCTCCAACCTGCGCGCCAGTCTGCTGGACCAACACGCAAATGAACTCGACCGCCGCAGCGCCCCGGGCGGGATCATGGCTGTACAGGACGGTCTTTTCAGCGGAGCTCTGCTTTCACTCATCGGCGACTGGATCGAGAAGCATCCGTGCCCGCTGATCGCCAGCGGAATGATCGGCAGCCGCCAAGGCTGGAAAGAGGCGCCCTATCTGGACTGCCCAGCCACACTCGCGCAGGCCGCGATGAGCCTCACCTCAGTCGCGATTGATCCCCCACAAAAGGCCGCAACCGCACGCCAACTCCACATCGCTCCCGGTTTGCGATGCATTGAACCCAACGGACAGTTCGATGTGATACGCGGGGAGGAGACCCAGGTCTGGGGAGCAGATATCACACCGGGCACTCTCTGCGTTCTGCCCGGTACTCATAGCAAATGGGCGTGGGTCGAAGCCGATGGATCCATCGGCCGCTTCCGCACCTACATGACCGGCGAACTCTACGGACTGCTCACCAAACACAGCATCCTCGGAAAGCTCATGCGTTTTGGA
>JBILUQ010000416.1:0-2802 GCA_044370935.1 Chthoniobacteraceae bacterium | reverse complement strand
AGGTCCACGACGCTCACGGATCCCTCCATCGCAATGTGCCGCACGGGATCCACCCGGACTTCGGTTCCACGACCCGCAGGGCCTGTTAATTCACCAGGCTTCGGTCGGCCACCGCCCCAGTTAGTGACGTAAGCTTTGTCTCCGGCCACGACCACATCCGTAGGAGCGACCCCTACGGAGAAAGAGCGCAGTAATGCTCCGGTGTGAGCGTCCAATTCCAGAAGTTGGTTGCTAAGATTACCGCACACCAAAAGGCGTCGCCCCTTTTCACTAAATGCGATGCCCGCTGGAATCTCCTCCTTGCGACGTGGAGCGTTGGCCAAAGGCAGGCCTAGTGAGTGGGAGGCTCTCAAGCTTCCGTCCGCAGCGACAGCAAAGACCTTGAGGCTTCCATTAACGTTGCTCAGAAAAACCCACTTTCCGTCCGGGGAATATTTTAAGCCCGTGTAACTCGCCAAACCCTTCTTGTCAGGTTCCAGAATATTACTGGAAGCCTGTGGTGGAACGGGCTCGTTCTGCTTTTCGGATGGCAATCCGACCCTTTGCAAAATCTCGCCAGTGACTGCATCCAGCGCGAGAATCTCGCTCGTTTTGCCCGAAACCAAAACCCGTTTACCGTCGGGGGACATAGCCAGCACTTGCGGGCGCAGCCCAGTGAGCTCGATCTGCTTGCCGTGAGGAGTGACAAGCTGATTCACCGGAGTCACCGACCGTCCGCCCTCCTTCGAGCCGACGGCCTCCGAGTCCCGCGAACGCAGAGGCAAGTCCTCTTTTGTTTGACTGGTCTGAGCAATCGCTCGGGGCGCAGCCGCGCTTTGAATGGAGATGGCCAACAGCGCGGAGAGCAATAAACGGTTCATAAGGGTGCCGCAGATTATACCGTTTGGGCAGAGGGCGCACGACCAGTTCTGGGAAAACTATTCATGCGTTCTTGGATAAGTACTCGTTCAACCTGCGCATCAGGGAACAACGCCCACAATCCAAACCATTGTCAATTGGTCGGATTCACGAGTACCTCCTGCCACATTAGCATCAAGGTAATTGCATGAAACGCGGCAATTCCGAGGTTACTAACAACCACAGGATTGGCTAGCGTCCCCACAGTGAATGGGGTGGTCAATTTGTATGCGACTTGTACACACAAAAGCGCCGCCACCAGCTTTGGATCACAAGCGACAAGCAGCAGCACCGACGCTGCGCCTACGGCGAGATAGACTGATAGTAAAATACCGCGGGCCTGAGTGGCAGCGCCGTAACATTCGATCGCCCATTTCGCGTTCATCACGAGGCCGGCGCAAACCGGGACTAGGACAGCGATGTTAAGCAAAAGCGACAGTGTGATCATCAAATTCATCGTAACGAGGGCGGCAGGCAACAAACCTCCTACCCTTCCAATCACACTCCAGATTGTGCGGCCTTCTGCTAAACCTAGCGAGCCCCACGACCATCTCGCTAGCACAATCCGCCCGGGATAAGCCGTCCACCGCTGTCTACAGAAGTCAAATTTCGAGATCCCTCAGTGCAGCGAGACAAGAAAGTTCAACCCCTCAAAAAATTGGGCAGGGGGCACGAGATTACCTCCCCAGGGTGGCATCCATGCAGGGTGTTAGCGCGGCGCTTTCAGGATGCCGGCCGAACGCCCCCCATCCGGGGAAAAACTGGACCGTGCATAGTCCAGTCCAACCCTGTGCGTCCCGCCCACCTAAACCTGCCATCCAACCATCTCCTAAAGAGGCGCTTACTTTATTCGCGATCAAGCAGGCATGCAACGTGAGCCCCACAATTCATGAATAACTCACCGTTACAAAGTAAGTCTTTTTGCTCTAAGGTGAAACCAGCACTGAGGGACAGAAGTCCTCCAGAGACACGTCAGTCAACCTCCGAACACAAAATCAAACTATGGGCGACAAATCCCCGAAAGCCGTAAATAAACAAAAAGGACAGAAGCAAAAGCAGGCAGGCGCCGCCAATCAGAAGAAACAGGCCGCCGCACCTAAGTCGGCGGCTCCTGCGAAAAAGAAGTAGGGATTCTTTCAGGCATTCTCATAACCCGGGGAAAGGGAAGGCACCTCATTGTCTTCCCTCCCCGGGGCTTTTTTGCGGAGAAAATACGCATACTGCGTTCGCGAACTTTTTCTGCCAAACGCCGAACGCAACATTGCTGCGATTCACAAAAGATGGTGTTCCCGCAAGCGGACTGATCACAGACGCTCGGCGACAGATCTCTACGCGCTCAGAATTGCATCGGGCGATGGAACCATTCCATTGGCCTCCGACAGCTGCAAAAGAGCCGCCGGGCCCACAGGCTCTTCGATCATCCAAGGTAGCCACGCAGTACGTTTCGCGTGTTTCTCCACCACCTCCGTTACGTAACGGTGTTCCGCTGCCTCGCGGTTGAGCAGTAGCGGATCACGCGAACCGCTGAACAAAAGACTCTGGTTAATCACCCACGCGAACGGCTCAATCCCCGCACGACGAAGATCCTCCTGCAACAACGCAGCCTCATGAACCGGCGTGGCCTCCGGCAGAGTCACAAGCAGCATCCGGGTGAACAAGGGATCGCTCAAACGCTTGAATAGATCCGCAACCTCCCTGGGTTGTGTCGAGCGGGCCTGCATTTTCAACTGCCGCTGGAACGATGCGCTTGCATCAAGCAGCAGCAGGGTATGACCCGTAGGTGCAGTATCCAATACCACGAACCCACGCTCCCCCACTGCCACCTCGCGCGCAAACGCACGAAAAACGGCAATCTCCTCCGTGCATGGCGAACGGAGGTCTTCTTCCAGCAAAGCCAAGGCCGCT
>JBILUQ010000129.1:0-10382 GCA_044370935.1 Chthoniobacteraceae bacterium | reverse complement strand
ATCCCGTCCCCAGTGAGGTGCTTAATCTCCGCAATGCGTTTGCGGAGGGTTTTGGCGCAGTACAGCCAGAAGGGAGTTCCAACCGTTTTTGAAAGAGACAGGAGGCGGGCGGGGTCAAGTTGCATAGGGATGGCCGAACAGTATGAACGGCCGCGTTGAATTTGAAAACCCATGAAAAGAACGGATCTTTCATTTGCCCTTTAGGACTTTTCCCGCCGCCAACTCCGGCTAACCTCAAGTCCTTTTATGAGTAATAAGCCCATCGGATTCGCCATCATCGGAACCGGTATGATCGCCGAGTTCCATTCCAAAGCCATCTCGCTCGTGCCTGAGGCTCGTCTTATTTCAGCCTACTCCCGTTCTCAGGACGCTTGTGCTGCATTCGCCAGTAAGAACGGATGCCAGGCGGCCAAAAGTTTAGAGGAAATCGCCAACGATCCGGCCGTCCAAGCTGTCTGCATCACTACTCCAAGCGGCGCGCACGCAGAGGCCGCGGTTCCGCTACTAAAAGCCGGTAAATCTGTTCTTTGCGAAAAGCCAATGGACGTCACTCTCGAGGCCGTCGACAACATCTTAGAGGCGGCAAAGCAAGGCGGTGCAATCATTGCCGGAGTATTCCAGAACCGGCTGGGGCGCGGTGCGCAGATCCTAAAGGCCGCGATCGACGCAGGCCGCTTTGGAAAACTCAGCCTGTGCAGCGCCTACATCAAATGGTGGCGCTCGGACGAATATTACACTTCGTCGAGCTGGAAGGGCACTTGGCGCATGGACGGCGGAGGCGCCTTGATGAACCAGGGCATTCACGCCGTGGACCTTTTACAATGGCTTGTCGGGCTTCCCGAGAAAGTCGGCGCTTTCGCAGGAACCCTTGCCCATCCCATGATACAAACCGAGGATACGCTTTCTGCGACACTCAAGTTTCCAAACGGCGCGCTTGGCGTCATAGAGGCTGCCACGTCCAGTTACCCCGGTTCCGATCTTCGAATTGAAATCACGGGCAACAAGGGTTCGGCGGCGATCGTCAACGATCGAATCACCCGGTGGGATTTTGCAGAGCCCGCACCAGGCGACGAGGATGTGCTCAAAAACGACGGCGGAGGCAAAATTGGCGGAGGCACTGCGGATCCGAAGGCGATTAGCGTCGAGGGGCACCGCCGGTTGGTGGAGGACCTCGCGCTCGCCATCCGCGATAATCGTCCCCCCATGATCCCCGGAGAAGAGGCGAGGCGCGCTGTGAAGCTGATTCTGGCTTGCTACCAAAGCGCTCGAACCGGACAGATCCTCGAACTTTAAAAAACGGCGGCCATTCAGCTCTGTCCGCGTCAAAATCTCAGCAGGCGCGAGATTTAAAGTTTTCGCATGCAGCATTATCAGGAGCCTCCAGCGGAACCACACAAGTCTGCGGCGTGGTGCTCAGCGCTCTTGCAGGCGGCGGCTCTTTTGCTGTGTGCGGCCGTGCCAACCGTTCTGACTGCTCGCTGGAACTTACAATGGAAAGCGCCGCGGGAATTCGATGAATTCCCAGCTAGTGCGGCATTTGCCGCTGCCTCCAATCTGATCCTTGTGGACGTTCGGAACACTGAACGTTTCGAATCTGGACACGCGCCGGACGCGCTACCCATCACGCTTGAGACCTATGATTCCATGCTGGACTCCGTTCGGACCGCCTCTCGAGGAGAGAAGCGGATCATCGTCTATGGAGAAGGCACAGGAAGCGAACGCGCGCAGCAAATCGCTCGGCGGTTGCGCAAAGACCTAGGGTCAAATCAAGTTTTTCTACTGGAGGGAGGGTGGGCTGCATGGCCTCGAAACTGACCCCCAACGCTTGCGCAATACCAGGTGGCGATGAAGATCCGACTGTGCGCATCCGGGAGGCTTCCCGAGCCCCAATCTGGATTTACCTTATACAGTGCCTTCTTTCCTCGGTCTTCCTAGCGGCCGCCTGGTTTAAGCTTCAGGACCCAAACAACACCCTCACAGCGATTTATCAGTACAAAATACTTTCATGGGAAGCCTCCGACTGGCTTGCCTGCGCACTGCCCTGGGTGGAGGCGGCCGCGGCTCTGGGCCTTTGGGCGCGCAGGGTCCGCCTCGGGGCTATCTTTCTGGGGTCGGCGCTCCTTTCGCTTTTCATTGCCGCACTAGTGAGCGCGTGGATTAGAGATTTGGACATCAGCTGCGGGTGTTTTGGAACTGGCGGGGTTGGCGCCCGAGTGCGCGAACGTCTGATCGAGGATGTGATATTGCTCGCCTTTTACCTGCCGCTGTGGCGGCATCATGCTAGGTTCAATGTCAGTTAGGGTCCGCCCTCGCGCATCGGACATTTCAAACATCAAGTCCCCTTCCCTCCCATCTTGGTTCAAACCTACAACTCTCGGAATATGATCACCCGTCGTGATGCTCTAAAATCACTTGCACTCTCCACCGGCGCCCTCGCCGTTTCAGCGGTTTCCTCCAATGGCCAAGCTCCTGCAGCTGCCCCCAAGGAGGTCCACAAACTTCCTGCTCTCGGTTACGACTACGACGCTCTGGAACCTTTCATCGATGCGGAAACGATGAAATTACATCACGATAAACATCACGCGGCCTACGTCGCAAAGCTCAACCAAGCGCTCGAAAAGGAGCCATCGATTGCTTCACGTTCCTTGGAGGATTTAGTGCGCGACTTTAATTCCGTGCCGGATTCCGTGAAAAACGACATTCGCAACCATGGCGGCGGACACTACAACCACACCCTTTTCTGGCAATCCCTGAGGAGAAAGGAAGGCAACGCGCCCTCAGGCGAACTCGCGAAGGCCATCGATAAGAATTTCGGCAGTTTCACGGCATTCGAGGAACAAATGCACGCCGCGGCGATGAAAGTTTTTGGCAGCGGCTGGACCTGGCTAGTGGCCCGCGATAAAAAACTTGTGATCGAATCCACGCCGAATCAGGACTGCCCTCTCTCTACTGGCGGGCTGCCATTGATTGGCATCGACGTGTGGGAACATGCTTACTATCTCAAATACCAAAATCGCCGCGCGGATTACGTCAAAGCCGTGCAGCAGATTTTGAATTGGGACTTTGTGGCATCTCGTTTTGCCCAGCACAAAGCTTGATTCTATTCTTCTGAGCATAGATTTGAAAGCGCCGGCGTTATTGTTAGCGACGCAAAGCCCTCGGCCTGCTTCCTCGGGGTTCTAGGGACGTCCAATCCACATGCCATCAAACGCCGTTCAAGAGCCCTCAACATCCGAGTGCCCGCAACCTCCTTTCGGCACCAAGTCCAAGTTCAAGATCTGGCTTCAACTTTTTCGCGCGCCGAATCTTTTCACGGTCCCGGGCGATCCATTGACTGGATACCTTGTCTCGAACGCAGGATTTCTAGACCACACCATTGTTCTGACCGCGGCGGCAAGTCTGTGTTTCTACGGGGCCGGCTTGTTGATGAACGACGTGGTGGACTTAAAAGAGGATCTAGCCGACCGGCCATCCCGTCCTCTGCCTGCGGGAAATGCGACGGTGCGCAGTGTTAGGAACACGCTTTGGCTTCTTAACGCATGCGGCCTCTTTCTTTTGAGCGCAACCGGCAGCAGAGCGGCTCTCGTAACTGGCGCTTGCACGGTGGCGGCAGTCTGGTCGTACAATTTTCTCACGAAAAAAATTCCGGTACTCGGCGCGCTCAACATGGGACTCTGCCGCTCGCTCAGCGTGATGATCGGCGCGATGGCCGGCCCCGCCGCGCACGCCAAACCGATCGCCGCGGCATTTGCCGTCGTTATGGGTCTCTATATCGCGGCGGTTACGAATCTGGCCCGCTTTGAAACCCGGCCCGCGCGGCCACTCATTGCCCGCCTTCTACCGATCTTGCCGCTAATGGCGGGGGCACTTTTCGGGGTCTCCAACTGCCTGTTCTCCCCCGACAAGGCGCCGGGCGCAGTGACCTTCGGGTTGGCGGCACTCGGCGGCCTCTGCCTGCTCTACAAGCTTCTTGCGCAAGGACAGGCTCCCCTTCCTCCGTTGATTGGAGCGCACATCAGGTTACTACTGCCGCTTCAAGCCGGGGCATGCTGGTTCGGCGCTTCACAAAGCATCGGTCCCGCGTGCGGGCTGGTTCTGCTCGCATTCTGGCCTTTGAGCAGGGCGGTTTCGAAGCGATTTTACGCCAGTTAATGAACAGCGGATCCGCGCGTTCGCGCTTCTCAGAATGGCTCGCGTCTGGTTCACTCAAAGTTTCAAACCGCACCCGATGAGCAACCGCACCGCCCTTATCCAACGGGATACTTCCGAAACCAAGATCCGCCTTCAATTGACCATCGACGGTCGAGGCGAATCACATGTGCAAACCAAGATTCCGTTCTTTGATCACATGCTCACCCTTTTTGCGCGGCACAGCTTGGTAAATCTGGATGTTCAAACCGACGGCGATATAGATGTGGATTTTCATCACACGGTTGAGGATACGGGCATAGCCCTGGGGCAGGCCTTTGCTCAGGCACTCGGCGACAAAAAAGGCATCCGCCGCTACGGATGGGCTTACGTGCCGATGGACGAAACCTTGTCGCGTGCAGTTGTTGATTTTAGTGGACGACCATTCCTCGACTTCCGCGCACCTGAAGGAATCGGGGCAGCAGGCTTGTTTCCGTTCAGCCTGGTGGAGGAGTTCATGCGTGCGTTTTCCACCAAAGCCGCGTGCAACCTGCACCTAGAGCTGTTGTATGGACGGGATGCACATCATCTAGCTGAAGCCGCCTTCAAAAGCCTAGCGAAGGCAGTGGATCTTGCGTGCCAAATCGATCCGCGTGTGGAGGGAATTCCCAGCACCAAGGGGACACTCTAGGCCATGATCGCACTGATAAACTACGGCTCAGGAAACCTTCGGAGCGTTCACAACGCACTGGTCTCTCAGGGAGAAGACGTACAGATCCTTGAAGACCCGGAACGCCTTGCCGAGGCATCAGCAGTTGTTCTCCCCGGCGTCGGTGCTTTTGGCGATTGCGCTCAGCAAATCCGTGAACGCGGATTTTGGGAACCTGTGCAGCGATGGATCGCGCAAGACCGTCCATTCTTGGGAATCTGCGTGGGATATCAGATGATGTTTGAGGGCAGCGAGGAAGCACCCGAGGTGCCCGGGTTTGGTTTTTTCAAAGGCCAGGTAAAGCGCTTTAAAGCTGCAGGACTCAAGGTTCCACAGATTGGATGGAACGCGCTTGATTTGACCAAGCCAGAGCACCCGCTCTGGTACGGCCTGCCCCCCAGTCCACATGTGTATTTTGTGCATTCCTTCCACCCGGAAGAAACCAGCGAACACATTATCACCGCTAAATGCACCTACGGTGACTCCTTTGCTGCTGCCTGCGGCATCGGACGCGTCGCCGGCGTGCAGTTTCATCCAGAGAAAAGCCAGCACATCGGCCTCGGTATCTTGAAAAATTTCATCACCAAACTGGCCGAATCAAACTGAGTCTTCACGCACCTTTATGCTTCTATTTCCCGCAATTGACCTAATGGACGGCCAAGTGGTCCGTCTCAAACAAGGCAAGGCAGATCAAAAAACCGTGTACCCGGCTCCCCCGATTGCATACGCGAGGAAATGGCAGGATGAGGGAGGCGACTGGCTCCATATCGTCGACCTCGATGCTGCCTTCAGCGGAGTACACAAGAATCTGGAGATCGTGCAGTCGATCGCAAAATCGCTGATTATTCCCGTGCAACTCGGGGGAGGAATGCGAACGCCGGAGGCTGTCAAAAGCGCGCTCGACGCAGGCGTCAGTCGCGTGGTGATCGGGACTCGTGCAGCTGAATCCTTGAGTTTCGTTGCGGACATGGTGAAGGAGTTCGGTGGGGACAAAATTGCCGTTGGAATCGATGCAAAGGACGGGATTGTTTCTGTAAAGGGCTGGACAGAGCTTTCGGAGCTAACCGCAATTGACCTTGCCAAAAAAGTTGAAGACGTGGGAGTTGAAACAATCATCTACACCGACATAGCGACAGACGGCATGATGCAGGGGCCAAACTTTCCAGAACTTGAAAAAATGCTCGGAACTATCCGCTGCAAACTGATCGCAAGCGGAGGAGTTTCAAGCTTCGCAGATGTTCAGAGACTTTCGCAGCACCCGCGCATTCACGGGGCTATTATCGGAAAAGCGCTGTACGACAACGCAATTCGCCTCCACTTGGTCTCCTCATCCCGCACACTCAACTAACTTCCCCTCATGAAAGTATTATTCCTAGATTGTTTTTCCGGCATCAGCGGCGACATGACCATCGGTGCGTTGTGTGACCTCGGACTAAAGCCATCCACACTTGAGTGGGAACTCTCCAAGCTGAACCTAGGGGACTTTCACATGCATTTCGAACGCCAAAAGCGCGGTGATATTGAAGGCGTAAAGTTCAGCATACATGCGGGCGCGACCCACTCGCACGAATGCGATGATGCTCACGATCACAGCCATGCTCACGATCACAGCCATGCTCACGATCACAGCCATGCCCACAATCACAGCCATAGCCACACGCATGCGCACGAACACACTCATTCCCAGGGCTGCGGCCATGATCATAGTCATGACGATCACGCTCATGATGATCATGCTGGACATTCCCACGCTCACAGCCACACGCATGCGCATCCACATGAACACGGGCATGAACACGGGCACACGCATCACCCCGAGCGGAGTCATGCTGTAATTCGAAAGCTCATCGAGGACAGTGAGCTCTCCGCGTACGTGAAAGCACACTCTCTTTCCATCTTCCACAGGATCGCTGTGGCGGAGGCAAAAATTCACGGCTCCACTCCGGAAGAAGTCTGTTTCCACGAGGTGGGCGCACTGGACTCAATCGCGGACATCGTAGGAGCATGCGTCGGGATGGAGGCCCTTGGCATCGAAGCCGTTTACGTCTCCGAACTTCAAGAGGGCCGCGGCTGGATCACATGCGACCACGGAAACTTCCCACTCCCCGCTCCTGCAACTCTCGAAATCCTCGGAGGAATTCCAATACGTCAAACGGAAGAGTCACACGAACTGATCACACCAACAGGGGCTGCGATCGTGGCGGAATTTGGAAAAAGCTTCGGACTCATGCCTCAGCTCAAGCCGCTTAAAATCGGCTACGGAGTCGGCTCCCGCCATTTGGCTTCAAGACCAAACGTTCTCCGTGCGGTCATCGGCGAGCTAAATTAAAAACTTTCAGTAAATGATCGATGCAGGGTACGAGACCGATTCCGTCGTTGAGCTGAGCACCAACCTTGACGACATTACCGCTGAGGTTCTTGCCCATGCGACAGGGATCTTACTTGATGCGGGCGCTCTGGATGTCTGGACCACAGCCATCCAGATGAAGAAACAGCGCCAGGGTGTTCTCCTGTCTGTTCTTTGCGAACCGAGCCGCTCTGCCGAGTTTGCCGACCTGATCCTCAGTCACACCACTGCGTTTGGAGTGCGGATCAATCCAGCAACTCGAGTGAAGCTCCGGCGAGACTTTATCGAGGTCGAAACCGAATATGGAAACATCCGCATCAAGCGCGGATTCAGAGGCACTGATTTGATTCGCGTGTCACCGGAGTTTGAGACCTGCAAAATGGCGGCAAACAGACACGGGGTTCCGATACAAACCATCTACGATGCCGCAACTCAAGCAGCTCACCGGTCCCGTAGAGCATCCGATGCGCTTCCCTGAGCGGGCGCAGTGTTTCGTTTTTCTAGCGAAACACGCTCTTGAGCCTGCGATCCTGTAGCGGTCTCAGAAGCACCGACTCTGAAGATGCGGCATCCCAGTTGAGCTCCCCGAGGGGGATCAGCATTCCACCCCCAACTCTAACACCTCGCATCTCCCATGATGTAGCGCTGGTAGAGCGCGCCTCTGCGCACTCAATTAACGACGTGCCGTCGAGCTTGCGAACCCTAAGACCTTTGATGATCAAATCATCCATCGGCCCATGATTCTTAAGGTTTGGAGCAATTTCAGAGAGCACCCGTAAATCATCTCCGTCAGTATCAACGGTGAGCCCCTCCAATAAAAATGCAGGACGCTGAGAGCTCGGAAACCCGCGCCCTTTCACGGAACCAATCCGCAGGGCCTCGATCCGGGCAGATCCAGAGACATCTTTTCCTGAGTGCACCTTCAGAGAAAAAGACAGCGCAGTCATTGGAAAGTTTTGCTCGATTGCCGACACCTTCTTCTGCATTTCTTCGCTGCTGAGTCCCCCGTTCGAATCACCGCATCCAGAAAGCGCGATAGCCAGCACGTTAACCGCCGTGGATCTGAGTCGGAGCCAACAAAACCTCGCATTCAAAAGCTTTTTCCAAATGGCAATCACACCGCTCATAAAGACGAAGCCTCCCTTGATTTGCTGGCAGTAGCCAGTTGCTTCAACAACGCGCGATTTAGCGCGATTCCAGCGCGGAAGTTTTCGACCGGAAAGTTTTCATTCGGTGCATGCGCCCGGCAATCTGGCAAAGCGAGACCGAGCAAGATGGTTTCTACGCCCAAGACCCGCTTGAAAGTGTTGATGATCGGGATGCTTCCGCCCTCGCGGATGAGCGCGAGAGGTTTTTCGGGAAAAGCATCACGAAGCGCCTCCTGCGCTGCCAGACCATATTTTGAGTGCGGATCGGAGACATACGATTCCCCGGTGTGCCCTGGCGTAATCTCCAAGATCACACCTTCAGGACAATGCATCCGGAGATGCGCCTCGATGAGTTTGAGGACACGCGCGGGATCTTGGTTTGGAACCAAACGAAAGGTCAGCTTTGCAAAAGCCTCCTTGGGGATCACCGTTTTGCTTCCCTCTCCCTGAAATCCCCCCCCAATGCCGTTCACCTCCGCAGTCGGGCGCCCCCAGATTCTCTCCAAGCCAGAATATCCGCGCTCGCCAGCGAGCTGCGAGACACCCGTGACGGCTTTCAATTCGGCGTCACCCAGAGGCAGCTGCGCCCAAGCAGCGCGCTCCCATTCTGCCAACGGCTGCACATCGTCGTAAAAGCCCTCAACGGCAATACTGCCATCGGGCCGATGCAGAGTCGCAATCAACTGTGCGACAACGACAGCTGGATTGCGCACCGCGCCTCCGTAAATACCCGAATGCAAATCAACGGCTGGACCTTTGACCTTGAACTCCAGTGCTGCGATACCCCGCAACCCGTACGTCAAAGTTGGAACCTCGGGAGCGATCATTCCCGTGTCCGATACGGCAATGACGTCGCATTTCAGAGAGTCTCGGTGCGTCGAGAGGAAAGACTCCAGATTGCAGCTGCCGATTTCCTCCTCGCCCTCAACAAGAACAATCACGTTCACAGGCAATTCTCCCTCATCCCGGATTGTCTCGGCCATTCCACAGATGTGAGCAAATATCTGGCCCTTGTTGTCCGTCGCTCCCCTTGCGTAGATCACGCCATCGCGAATTACCGGCTCGAACGGGGGTGAATCCCACTGGCCCACCGGATCCTCGGGTTGCACATCATAGTGGCCATAAATGAGAACCGTGAGTCTTCCCGGCACATGCGAGTTCTTCGCCAAAACCACGGGGTGGCCTGGAGTCGGTATAACTTCGACACTCAATCCGGCGTCTCGGATTTGACCCGCAAGCCAATCAGCGCATTGCGCCACGGCAGCATTGCGCGACGGGTCGGTGGAAACACTCGGGAACCTCAAAAACTCGAGAAGCAGGGAAAGATCATCATCAACCATAACGGTAGTCTACTCGATCGCCACACCTCCGCAAAACGCGAGGCGAGATTTTAAATATCATCAGGCAGCGGTCTGCCCTTGGTTTCAGGCGCAAACGGCAGCGTGATCAATGCCAGAAGAAAGATCACACACATCGTCATGGCTGCATAGCGCAGCGGTAGAGACGGGTCCACCTGTTGGTACCCGCCGTACACATCAACGGTTAGCTTTGCAGAAAAGAAGCTGCCCGCTGCAGCCGCAAAGCGTCCCAGATTATAGCAGAATGAAGTGCCGGTGCTTCGCAGCTTGCTAGGAAAAAGCTCAGGCAAATAAATCGCAAACCCAGCAAACACGCTCAACTGCGCCATGCCCATGAGCGGCATCATCCAGTACGCATCAGAGGGCGAACTCATCTTCCAATAAACTAGGAAAGTGATGATCAGCGCGCTCGAAAAACCCAAAGTGAAGGCAAGCTTGCGCCCGATGGCAGCGATCCGAGTGAACAGCGTCATGCCGAGGGCCGCACCTGTCATGTTAAGCAGATAAGCGATCGTGATTGCCCAATCCACCGAGGGCTTCACCTGATCCGCGGCCAGAGCGTTCTCGGCAACAAGCTTCTCAAAGTGCGTCTTGAAAACAACCTTCTGCAAATCCACCGCATATTCGCCAATGGCCCATAACCCCACAACACCAGTGCCGCTGATCAGCGCGCCGATCAGCAAATTTTTAAG
>JBILUQ010000503.1:0-2812 GCA_044370935.1 Chthoniobacteraceae bacterium | reverse complement strand
AGATCCAGCCTGTCTCCGGATCGGAAACCGCGCGAATGCCGCAGCCCCCGGTGGTTTGGCAGTATCTGCATCAGAATGTCTGTAACGGAGCGGACCTGCTCCGCGTATTTGTGCACGGCGTTCCGGTAGGGATGGTTCGTTTTACCTGCGAGCTCGGCGCGCAACGCCCTTTGGAGTTGGTCCTCGGAAAGCGGGGCGCGATGTCCAGCGCCGGCGCGCACCACGGTCACACTCCTGGAGTGGCGCAGTTCCACGGCGCCGTGTTCTTTGATCAAACGCAGATAGGCTGGGAGCACCCCATCGGTCACATGAAGCCACATGGTGGACTGCATGATTCGCACCCATTTTTCCATGCTCGAAGGGTTCGTGTGCTGGTCCGGGTCGCAGTAGGCGCGGGCGACCACGTGGTTTCTGTACAACGCATCCACCGAAAGCGAACCCACCGCAACGCTCGGAGGCAGGCAGGCGAAAGCTGCCTCAAGCGATGTCCGCGTCTCCTCAAGCGCCACCCGGGCCACGGGGTTCATGCCGCGCGGAATATTCCCCGAGATGCCGAGTTCGAGAATGCCATTTAAAAATGCGCTCACAGGATGAGCATCGGGAGTTGCCCATGCAGGCTCGCCATTTTCATTCAACGGGCGCGCGTCGGTGCAGTCCTTCCACGCTTTTGATCCGGGGAAACGCTCCACCAACCACGCCTCGATACGCACGTCTTCAATGCAGTTAAGCAGCGTGTGAATCTCTGGTCTGGAAAGAAGGTTGAGGGGTACAATGTCGTGCAGGCGCGTCAGCGCGGCGTGCGCGGCCTCGTGCAGGATGATCCACGAAATTTCCTCGCGAGTGCGTGTTGCGAGCTCCGCTTTTGGAAGGGAAATCACGTTGGTCTTCCAGTTGAAAGTCCACCAGTCACCCAGCTCAACCGCGAGGTCGTTGCGCAGAGACACCATGCCGGCCATCACCAGCGCTTCCTGCAACTGCGAAGCGAGCTCGCAGGGAGTCAGTGCGCGCTGCGCCCCCCAACGCTGCTCGTGTTCGATCACGGTGATACCGCTCACAGCAGCCCTCCGGCTCGGAGAATGTTGTTTACCGCTTTTCGGTCGGCATCGTCCCGGACCCGCGCGAGATAGAGCGCCTGGATCGCCTCGGGGATCAAAACATCCTCGGGCGGCGCTCCGGCGCGGATTCGCTCCGCGACGTATCGCAGCAAGTTCAGAAGAATCCTGCGGCTGAAACTGTAGCGTTCCTTGTTAAGACGCCCGATCGACGGCGTGGCTCCACCCCCGCCCGCTGCGCGGAAGATTCCGTGATGAAAGACCGCGAGCCTCTGCAGAAGAGGGCGCGCCTTCGGAAGCGACTGAAGCTCGGGGAACATAGGTGTACCCTGCGCGGCCCTGTAGGCCCTGCCTCCAATGAGCACGCGCGGATGCTCCCCGAACACGAGAAAGTGCAGCATCTGTTCGATCTCTTTCTCGCCCGGGCCCGCCGCTTGATGCCACACGCCCCAGCGGTCTGCAAACGCCTGACTGAGCACCGCGCGGCCTGCGTATTCGGAGGGGTTCATCGTTGCAAGCATGCGGAACGCGGTGTGGATTTCCACAGAGCCGCCTTTTCCGAACACCGCACCGTCGCCCTCGGTGAGAACAAGGCCCGGCGGATTTTCCAAGGCGCAGTTGAGACGTTCGAGGACCTGTGTTTCCGCAAGGTTCATTTCATCCAAAAGCAGCCACCAGCCCCTGCGCATCGCTTGCGGGAGGTAGCCCTCCTGGAAGCGCCACGTGCTCATCGCGATTTTTTCGCGTCCGACCACAGACATTTTTTCCACCTCACTCAACGCCCTGCCCTCGGCTTCGGCGGCAGCAAAGATTTTGCGGGATTGTAAGCCCAGCCACGCGGTGCGTGAATTGAGCTGTGGCCAGTCGATTGCGGAGTTGATGTCGACCGGAACATAGCGGCCCACCAGTTCGGCGGCATCCGTGTGGCCGCTCAGGTTGAGCCTCACCACGGGCTGTCCGAGCAGGTGTGCCAAGTAGAGGATTGCCGATGTTTTTGAGGCTGCTGTCTCGCCCTCCAGCGCCACAGGCATGCCGTACATCACCCCAAGCGCGACCGCCCTGAGCGTTTCAAGAAAAGCCTTGTCCATGCAGAGGTGCGCGAATTGCGCAGCGTCTGGAACGCGGTCCGAGTCGGGATGGGGTTGGCGCGAGAGGGGGATGCGGAGGTCAAGAATTCGCAGGTGTTCCCCCGTGTTCTCGATCGGCGTGGCGGCCTTGCTTTCCACGACCGGTTCGGCGGATTGCGATTCGACAAGCTCACCCGGTTGCCCTTCAGAAAGAGCGTCCGCCGCCAGGTGCGATGACGTCTCACATCTGCGGCCTGCTCCATTCGCGGCTTTGATCTGCGCGCGGAATTCCTCCCATGCGATCACTCTTGCGCCTTTCACGCGGGCTTTGTCGAGCAGCGCCGGTTCGGATTCGGGTCCGGCCACGACCAGTTCCGCGAGCGAGGGCATGTTGATGACTTCAATCTGGTGTTCCTTCAACCATTCGCATGCGCCGTCTCGGCCTTCTGAGTCAAAACCGCGCAGAAGCACTCTTTTGGGGAGGGCAGGATTTCTTGTCGTTTTTTTGGGTGTGGCAGGCATTGGAAAATGAGGTGGAGAAGCGTTGGAATGTTTCGTGTAAAGGGACGTTCCGCTAAGCGGTGTGATGGGAGATCGAGTATCGCGTTGTTCGCGATTACGGGGCACTATACGCAGAGTTCCTCATCCTCTTCGGCAGGGGGCGGCGCCTCCTGGCTGCTGAAATCCGTCGTG
>JBILUQ010000003.1:0-37244 GCA_044370935.1 Chthoniobacteraceae bacterium | reverse complement strand
CGACAACAGACCGAATAACGAAGATGCGCCTCTGGCCATTAACGACAAATCAAACAACCTAATGAACAAGGCTACGGACAAACACCGAGCCGGCCAACCATAACTTCCGGCGCCGGGTGAGTCGGTACCGTCTCTCCCACACCCTGAAGCCGTCAGCCACCATGGCATCCAGCAATTCCAAGTACACTTCGCGCATTATCTCAGCCGCCACCATTTTTTGACGCTGAGCTTTGGGAAGCTTTTCGACTGCAGCGCAATAATACCCACGCGCCCGGACGACTTGCTGAGCCATAAACGCATCCCATCCGGAAGGGCACCCAAAAGACCACGCTCCTTCCTGCACTCCAAATTGGTTCAACTCATCGAGAGGAAAGTAAACCCTGCGGTCACGGCGATAGTCCTCCGCAGAATCCCGCAAGATGTTGGTCAACTGTAACGCAAGTCCAAGGTCCTCAGCATACGCCTCACACCCTACACCACCAAAAATCCGAGCGCTCACCAACCCCACCGCACTGGCAACTCTGAAGCAGTATTTACGCAACTGCTCCCAGTTTAAAAACCGCTCGTTCGCAAGGTCCATCTCGCAACCCACAACCAATTCAACTGCCCATTCAAACGGCACGTCATGATCGCGCAGAACACGGCGAATAGTATCAGCCAGAGGCGGCTCCTTAGGCAGAACATGCGTTCTCTGGAGAGCTTCCCTCCACGCTTTTAAACCTTCACGTCGCGCCTCCATTGGCAAGTCTGGCTCATCTGCAAGGTCATCCACTATGCGGCAGAATGCGTAAAAAACCCTCATGTCCCGACGACGTGACTGAGGCAAAACCCGGAGAGCAAGAGCAAGATTACTTCCACTCGCAGCGGTCAACTGCTCTGCACTAGCGATCTGGACACTATCGCGCATGGAATTTACTCCCATCTAGACCCACGTACGCCCACATAAGCCATTGTTAGTCCCAGCAAAATTTGAAATCCAAGCACCCAAACCACAGCGCTAACCGACATCAAAGGTGTTTGCGTCATAGACACAACCGCATTGTAAAAACGCGTATCTTGTAAGGTCTGAAGATAGCCGGACCAACCCCAATATGAAGAAATCAGTGGACGCGTAACTTTTCCCAACCACTCCGGCAACGCAAGCACTGCACCGGAAAGCGGAAGTTGAAAGCCGACGAGATACACAGAAACAAGCGAACTCTGCTCCGCTGTTTTCATGAGCGCCGAAATCCCGAGAGACACCGAGGTCATCGCCGCATTCACCAAAAACAATAGCAGCGTCTGTGTGATCAAATCTCCAGGCATCCGAACAACAGCATTCACAAAAAGCGACATCCAAACCGACTGAACACAAACAAGCGCCACCAAAAAGAGCATTCGCGAAACAACAAATGCTGAGGGCGAAAGCCCCGAAAATTTTTCCTTCTCCAAAATCAAACGCTCTCCGGCGACCTCGCGGGCTGCATTGTTGGCTCCCATGAGCGTGAGTAACACCACCTGGAACATGATCAAACCGGAAACCATTCCGCCAACCCGCAGATACTCGAGCTTTGCCGCGAAGTCAGCGACCATCTGCTTTAACGGATCCTCAGGCAACTCAGCTGCAGCGCGGAGCGCAGGTAATCCCTGCAACGCAAAAATCACGACAAGACAAGGGAACCCAAGCATCAACGCCATTTGCAGCTTTACCTGCCCCGCATCCCTCCAAAACAACCTCCATCGCCGCGCCAGAAGCACCGTCATCTGAGAAATCCAACCAACTGCCCCCGCAGGCTCACACTCGGCGTCGACAGGATGGGTTTCCGGTGAAGGCATCCCGTTCTCTAAACCGTAATACGAATCCCGCCGCTTCTCCCACGACTGCGCCCACTCCTCTGGCTTACGGGTCGCAAGTCTAGGATACAAGTCCTCGGCGTGTTCGACGCCGAAGTAAAACAACAGATGCTCGGGCGCTGCATGGTACACCAATCGACCGCGCATCAGCACGATGACCGACGTATGAGAGGCTAG
This sequence comes from Chthoniobacteraceae bacterium, assembly GCA_044370935.1. Lineage (GTDB taxonomy): Bacteria > Verrucomicrobiota > Verrucomicrobiia > Chthoniobacterales > Chthoniobacteraceae > Chth-196. The sequence goes on along the minus strand of JBILUQ010000003.1, from coordinate 35,234 downwards.
GTGCCTCAAGCTATGCGTGATATTCAGCACGATTCTGCCCTTGAGAGCGACGGCCCGCATGAGCTCAGTAATTTCATCCTCAGCACGAGGATCAAGACCACTAGTGACCTCATCACACAGCAAAAGATCCGGGGAGCTAACCAACTCCAACCCGAGAGCCAATCGCCTCCGCTGCCCCCCTGAGAGAACCTCTACACGCTTTTCAGCAATCTCAAGCATCCCTACCTCCGAAAGGACAACATCGACGCGGGCATTCAATTCCTCTCCTGACAACCCCGCGCACCTCAATCGAATGGCATCCTCAATGCACTCCCAAACCTCCAGTTTCTCATGCGCAATGCTGAACTGCGGAACATATCCCACTTCACTGGGCTCAAAATCTTTATCCGAGAGGTCCTGCCCTTTCCATAGCGCGCTCCCCGAGGTTGCTTCCTTTAGACCCGCGATGGTCTTAATAAGCGTGCTCTTTCCGCATCCAGAGGGTCCGAGCACTGCAACCAGCTGTCCCCCGTCTTTCAATCGAAAAGTGACGCCATCCAACAAACGCACCGGCTCGTCTTCGGTGCCAATATTTAAGCTGATATTTTGGAGCTCTAACACAATTTAGGATGACGAAGCTCTCGAGCGAAGGATCGCAAGATTGAACAACTAACCAAGCAAAAAAAAACGCAGGAGCCGAAGCGCCTGCGTTTTTCAAAGTCAACAAACGATTACTTAGCGCGAATACAATTCAACGATCAGCTGCTCGTTCACGATAGGCGCGATCTCTTCGCGGCTCGGAATGCGAGTAACGCTCCCAAAGAAATTTTCCTTGTCCACAACCAACCAGTCAGGAACCGGAGATATCTGAGTCAACTCGAGACCGCGAGCCGCCATCCCACGCGAGCGAGGATGGTCTTTCACGGAAACCTTATCACCGGGCTTCACATTGTAAGAGGAGATATCAACCTTCCGTCCATTCACTTGCACGTGTCCGTGACCAACCATTTGACGGGAGGCAGAGCGGGAACTCGCAAAGCCCAAGCGAAAAACGACATTGTCCAAGCGGGTCTCCAGTAATTGGAGAAGGATTTCCCCTGTTACACCCCGTTTGGCTTGAGCGATCCCGAAGTAACGTCGAAATTGCCTCTCTAAGATACCATACTGGTAGCGCAGCTTCTGCTTTTCCGCAAGCGCCAGAGAATACTCACTGTGCTTGCGGCGTGAGCCTTTGGGCCCATGCATCCCTGGAGGATAGTTCTTCTGTTCAAGCGTTTTGTTGGAGCCGAAGATCGGCACCCCAAATCGACGGCTTATTTTATCTTTTGGACCCGTATACCTTGCCATGACAATAAAGTGTTAAATGTTAAAATCTACGAACGCAGCATCAAACGCGGCGCTGCTTCGGTGGACGGCACCCGTTATGCGGAACAGGTGTAACGTCTTTAATTATGCTGATATCCAAGCCGACTGCCTGAATCGCGCGTACTGCTGACTCACGGCCCGAACCAGGCCCCTTCACCCGCACCTCTACTTCGCGGAGACCGTGCCCCATTGCCTGCCTGCAGGCATCCTGAGCAACCATCTGAGCTGCATAAGCGGTGCTCTTTCGGGACCCCTTGAATCCAACCTTACCCGCGCTCGACCACCCAATGACCGCTCCGGTCGCGTCGGTGATGCTCACAATCGTATTGTTGAAAGTCGCAAGGATGTGAGCAATACCAGAATGTACGTTCTTCGCACCCTTCGCCTTAATTACCTTAATTGGCTCGATAACCGAGTTAGGGTCGAGTGAGAGGTTTTCGGTCTTCTTTTCTTCAGATGCAGGCGCTGAGGCATCTTTCTTGGACTTAGCTTTTACAGCCTTTGGTGCCTTCTCCTTGACTTCCGCTGCGGCAACAGCGGCAACGGGAGCAGGAGCAACAGGCATTTCCGCAGGCGCAGAGCCCTCGGGGTTTTGATTCTCGTCGGACATAACTTAATTGATCTAAAAGTTTTCTTACTTCCCGTCTTTTGCGCGCTGGACGCCCACAGTCTTACGGGGTCCCTTGCGTGTCCGGGCGTTGGTTGAAGTTCGCTGACCGCGCACAGGCAAGCCACGACGGTGACGGATTCCGCGGTAGCAGTTAATTGCCTGCAGCCGCTTCAGATTTGACTGCAACTCTCGGCGCAAGTCCCCCTCAATCGCAAGACCGCTAGCAGTGATCGCCTGGATGATTTGATTCAGTTGTTCAGAGGACAAATTCTTGGCCCGGATGTCCGGGCTGATGTTGGCCTGTTCGAGGATACGCTTCGCAGTCACTGGGCCGATACCGTAAATGTACGGCAAGGACGCTTCGATACGCTTATCACCGGGAATGTCTACTCCAAGCAGTCGTGGCATAATATGATCTCCAATTAATATTGTATGGCTCGTGTGTAACCGGTACTAAAGGCTAGCCTTGCCGTTGTTTGTGGCGCGCATTTTTGCAAATTACGCGAACGATATTCTGTCGCTTTACGATGCGGCATGCTTCGCAAAGACGCTTCACTGATGCTCTTACTTTCATAATTATCTTATTTCCTCTTATTTTAGGGGACAAAAAACCGTCCTTCGTGTCTCCTTACAGAGAACGGAAGGCTATAAAACTCAGATGGCTACAACGGAAACTCGATCGTCTCGCAAATGCGCGACGATGCGTCCCACTGACAAATCGAAGACCCGCAACTGTACCCTCACCCGCGAACTGATCAAGAACTGATTGGCATCGGCCTCCATTTTCGGATCCAAGTGGCCAACCAAACAATGCCCGTTTTCTAATCTTACCGTCCATAGAGACTTCGGAAAACATTCGATTATTTCTCCCTCCGCCTCAACTAGGTCGTTTCGCTCCATGTGAGTATTTCTGGTTCACCCTTGGTGATGAGCACTGTGTGCTCGAAATGAGCTGACCATTTCCCATCAACAGTAACAACTGTCCAACCGTCTGGCAGCACTCGCACGTTTGGGTTGCCGACATTCACCATCGGCTCAATCGCAAGAGTCATTCCAGGTTTGAGTTTAGGACCCTCCCCTTTTTTGCCAAAGTTTGGTACCTGAGGCTCCTCGTGAAGCTTACGCCCAACCCCGTGTCCGACGAATTCTCTGACTACAGAAAAACCGCTAGCTTTGACCTCTTCTTCAATAGCACTGCAAAGATCACCAAGTCGCTTGCCGCTATACGCATGCTTTATCGCAACCTGTAGAGCACTTTCAGTAACCTGAAGTAACTTAAGAGTCCCGGGATGAATGGCACCGACAGCGATAGTTGTAGCATTATCACCAATCCACCCTGCCTTGTTAACGCCGACATCCAACTTTACTACGTCCCCAATTTGCAGTCGTCGCTGACCACCAATGCCGTGAACAACCTCCTCGTTTACAGAAATACAACACTGCCGTGGAAAACCACGGTACCCGAGAAACGCACTTTTGCAGTTTTCATCGGCCATAAAGTCAGCCGCCGCATCATCGAGTTCCTTGGTTGAGACACCTGGCTTCACTTGCGCTGACACCCTGTTCAAAACGACTCGGGCCGCGCGCCCCGCGGCACGCATCATCTCAATTTCCTGGTCTGTCTTAATAGGGATCACTTGCAAAACGCTCGAAGAATTAACGCATCAAAATCAACTGCGTCTCGCGATGAACAAAACCACACCCAAAAGGAGGGCGAGGGCCAAGATCAAATACACACCCAAAATAGTCTTCTGCTGCACGGCCTCTCCCCTGCCCTCAGGAGTCCGCTCGGATCGGCCACGGATGCGCCCCTTCTTGAGAAAGCCGTCATAGTTGCGCTGGATTAAATGGGTCTCCACCTGCCGCATGGTGTCAAGCACCACACCAACGACGATCAACAGACTTGTCCCACCGAAAAACTGAGCAGTGACATCAGGAACGTGCAACTGCTTGGTTAGCATTTGCGGCAAAATTGCGATCACCAGCAGGAACACGGCGCCCGCAAAGGTAAGCCGTGTCATAACAGTGTCTAAAAATTTTGCAGTATCAAGCCCTGGACGTACCCCGGGAACGTAACCACCGTACTTCTTCAAATCGTCCGCAATCTGCTGCGGCTGGAACTGGGTTGCCACCCAGAAATAACTGAAGAAGAAAATCAACCCTGCATACAGTGCGTAGTGCCAGAAGCCTTGGGACAACAAATTCGCAAACTTCTGAACGGCTGTGGACTCACGGAATGCCATGAGGGCTATCGTCGATGGAAAAACCAACAAAGCTTGGGCAAAGATAATGGGCATCACACCCGCATAATTGACTTTCAGCGGCATGTACTGAGTCTGGCCGCCATACACCTTCCGCCCGACGACCCTTTTAGCGTACTGAACGCTGATCCGCCGCTGCCCCTGCGTGAGGCATATCACGCCGGCAATTACAGCGAATAAAAACACCACCAACAATACGAGAATCATCGGACTCAACTGTCCAGCGCCTTTGTCAGAGGAAACGAAAGTTTTCCACGCCTGGATCAACCCTGCGGGGAAACGTGAAAGGATCCCTACACTAATGATCAAGGACATGCCATTCCCAATCCCGCGATCTGTGATCTGATCACCCAGCCACATCAGAAACATCGTTCCCGCAGTCAACGTGATCACAACAATCAGACGGAACGCGAGGCCCGGCGCGGAGACGAGAGGCATTCCCAATTCAGCAATCGTCCGATCAATGCCGTTCAGAATGGGACTCTGCCCGGGATTCTCGAAAGACAACGCCAACAGATAACCCTGAAAAAGACAAAGCCCGATTGTCGCGTAGCGGGTCAACTGCGAAATCTTTTGCCGGCCCCCTTCCTCTCGGGCGAGCTTGCCCAAAGTAGGCACAACCGCTGTGAGAAGCTGCATCATGATAGATGCGCTGATATAAGGCATCACCCCGAGCGAAAACACTGCGCAATTCTCAAGTGAGCCGCCGCTAAAAATATTAAAAAGCGCAGCCACACTGCCACCAGCCTGCGAATTCAACTGCGTATCAAACCAATGCTGGAGAACCGACGCATTCACGCCGGGGCAGGTAATAAAAGCCCCAATCCTCACTACAACCAGCAAAGCAAACGAAAAAAGAATCCGCGAGCGAAGCTCCGGAATGCGGAAGATGTTAGTGAATGCTGAGATCATTTGAACTGGGGAAAAAAGAGGGGTGACCTAAGCCACCCCTCTAAAACCAAACCCATGAAGACTAATTAGGCTACAGTTCCGCCGGCAGCCTCAATTTTTGCCTTGGCTCCCGCGCTGTAAGCTAGTCCCTTGAAATTCAATGCCTTTTTCAGGTCGCCCATGCTCAGGACTTTAATGATCCCTTTGCGATTGGGCACCAACCCGTGAGCGACAAGAGACGCAGCATCTACGGTCGCACCTTTATCAAAGAGTGCGCTAATTTTACCAACATTAACAGGTAGAAAACCGGTACGAAACCGGTCATTGCTGAACCCGCGTTTTGGAATTTTACGAGCCAAGGGCATCTGCCCGCCCTCGAAACCGAGGCGAATAGAGCCACCGGAGCGTGCCTTCTGACCCTTGTGCCCCTTGCCGCAGGTTTTCCCATGTCCGCTGCTCTCGCCGCAGCCCAGACGCTTTACTCGATGCTTTGAGCCCGGACGGGGCTTTAAGTTAGTGAGATTCATGCTCTAAATCCTGTTAAACTGCCGCAGCAACGGCCTTTGGTTTGATCTGGAAACCGCGATCGCGAAGCCGGTCCTCACGGGAACGCAACTGCTCGAGCGCAGACAATGTTGCCTTAACCACATTGGCGTGGTTACTGGAACCCATGGACTTCGCAAGAACGTCACGGATTCCGGCAGCTTCGATTACGGCGCGAACTCCTCCACCAGCAATTACACCCGTTCCGGCACTGGCAGGCTTCAACAGAACCTTCCCACCCCCGAACTCACCGTAAGCCTCATGTGGGATCGTGTTCGCACTCAAAGCGACCTTCACCATCGCCTTCTTAGCGGACTCGCCCGCCTTGCGGATAGCCTCGGAAACTTCGTTCGCCTTTCCAAAACCACATCCGACTCGGCCAGCCTTGTCACCAGTAACAATCAAAGCACTGAAAGAAAAACGACGACCGCCTTTCACAACCTTCGCGCATCGATTGATAAAAACTACTTTTTCAACCAAGTCACTCTGCTCCTTGGGTTTATCTGCGCGCTCACGACGACCGCGACTTGGACGATTTTCAGCCATAAATAACTCCTTAGAAACTTAACCCTGCTTCGCGGGCCGCATCAGCGAGCGCCTTCACCTTCCCGTGGTAACGAGAACCGCCACGATCAAACACAACCTTGCCGACACTCTTAGCAATCGCCCGAGCGGCAACTTCCTTGCCGACACGCGCCGCAGTCTCGACGTTCGCAGCGACCTTAGTTCCTGCAGCGAAACCCTTCTCTGTTGTTGACACCCCTGCCAAGGTAACACCGGCGGTGTCATCAATTACTTGAACATAGATATGACTGCCGGAAAAATGTACCGAAAGGCGCGGACGCTCAGAAGTACCCGAAATCCGCTTGCGCAGTCGAATGTGACGCAGCTTTTGTCTAGAGACGTTTTTTGTAGAAGCCATAAGTCTTTGTAGATTTCCGCTGATCGCTTACTGAACTGTCTTGCCTTCCTTGCGCTGGACTTCTTCGCCCGCGTAGCGCACGCCCTTGCCCTTGTACGGCTCAGGCGGGTAATACCCGCGGATGTTGGCAGCAACCTGACCAACCAATTGCCGGTCGATCCCCTCAACCTTCACCTTGGTGTTATCAGCCACGGTAATTTTGATCCCCTCCGGTATTGGGAATAGGACGGGATGCGAAAATCCAAGTGAAAGATCCAAATTAGTACCCTTTACCGCAGCCTTGAAACCCACCCCTTGGATCTCTAGATCCTTCACAAAACCCGCTGAGACACCGGTCACCATGTTAGCAATCAGTGCCCTGCTCAGCCCGTGCTTAGCACGATGATCGCGACTTTCAGACTCGCGATTAAAAACAACAGTCGAATCCTCAACCACCGCGGTGATACCCTTCGGCAAATGCCAACTCAACGAACCCTTCGGGCCATCAACGGTGATTAAGCCATCCGAAGCGACCTTCAATTTTACTGAAGCTGGGAAAGCAATGGGCTTTTTTCCTATACGTGACATAGTAGTAGCCTTTCTAATTACCAAACAAATGCCAAAAGTTCCCCACCGACATTCTTTCGGCGAGCCTCGCGTGAACTCATTACCCCTGAGGAGGTCGAGAGAATAGAAATTCCAACTCCACTGAGAACCTTGGGAATATCATCTGCGCCGACATAGCGACGCAATCCAGGGCGGCTCACTCGCTGAAGATCGGTGATTACAGAACGACTCCCGACAAATTTCAAACCCACCTTGATCTTCGGCATGGCATCGGATTTATCGATTTCCACCGAACTCACAAACCCCTCTTCCTTCAAAACGCGGGCAACTTCGCCCTTCATTTTCGAAAACGGCGCTACTATCTCAGCCTTTCCGGAACGGGTCGCATTGCGAATCCGTGTGAGAAAATCAGCGATAGGGTCAGACACATTACTCATAACGACGATACCCAATTAACTAGTTTTTTGCTGCAGCGCCCTTGGCCAACTTGGCCTTGTCGGAGAAAGGCATCCCCATTTCAGAAAGAAGTGACTTGGCCTCAGCGTCGGAGCGGGTGCTCGTAACGATGGTTACGTCAAAACCGATATTCCGCTTGATCTTATCGAGTTCGATTTCCGGAAAAATCGACTGGTCTGGCACGCCGAGCGTGTAATTCCCACCCCCGTCAAAAGCTTTCGGGGAGACACCGCGAAAATCCCGAATGCGAGGAAGCGCCATACGAATCAACCGTTCTAGGAACTCGTACATCCGCTCACCCCTCAATGTTACCCGAGCGCCAATCGCCTGGTTTTCACGTAGCTTGAAATTTGCAATGCTGGTCTTCGAGCGAGTCTCGGCTGGTTTCTGCCCGGTGATAGTGGTTAGCTCGGCCTTCGCATCTTCCAGAGCCTGCTTTCCATCGGTCTGGCTTCCAATACAGGTATTTACCACGACCTTTTCGATCCTAGGAATTTCATGGACGTTGGAGAACCCATGCTTCTCCATCAGCGCCTTGACCACGTGGGTCTTATAATAACTTTTTAGTCCTTCTGCCATACGTCTTGCCTAGTTTATTTCTGGGTTGCCTCAGACACCACCTTCAAATTGCTGATGTGGATCGTGCCTTCACGCTCAACAATCCCGCCCTCTGAAGCGTTCTGAGAGCGCCGGACATGTTTCTTAATCATGTGCACACCTTCAACAAGCACACGCTGATTTTTCGAGATCACCCCTAGCACCTTCCCTTGGGAACCGCGGTGATTACCAGACACAACGAGAACAGTGTCACCTTTTTTAACGTGAGAAAGCTTGCTCATTAGAGAACCTCCGGCGCGAGAGAAACAATCTTCATGAAATTTTTCTCGCGCAATTCACGAGCGACAGGGCCGAAGATACGAGTGCCCTTTGGATTCATGTCCTTGTCAATAATTACGATCGCATTGCGGTCGAAGCGAAGATAGCCGCCATCCTCGCGGCGGATTGCATGACGGGTCCGTACGATTACGGCACGAACAACATCTCCCTTCTTCACTGAACCGCCGGTGCTTGCTTCGCGAACATGAGCCGTGATGACATCGCCGACTGAGGCGCTAAGCGTACGCTTGCCGATAACACCAATCATTTTGGCCATTTTGGCGCCAGTATTGTCGGCTACATCGAGCCGGGACCTGATCTGCAACATAAGAATTTCCTCTGTGTAAAATTAGTGGGCGATCACTTCAACCAACCGCCAGCGCTTCAACTTCGACAACGGACGGGACTCCATGATCAGCACGGTATCACCAAGCTTCGCGATCGACTCTTCATCGTGCGCATGAAAGCGCTTAATCTGCTTAACAATCTTACGGAAGCGTGGATGCGGAACACGCGTTTCGCTCTCCACAATGATTGTCTTCGAATTCTTCACCGACACCACCTGCCCAACGCGCTCCTTGCGGTTTCCGCGTGCGTGGTCTGTAGATTCAACTAATTGTTCCATGGTGATGTATTATTTCGCGGCTGAGTTCTGCTTTGAAATGGTCAAAACGCGAGCCAACTCGCGGCGTATTAAACGAGCCCTAACAGGGTTTTCAACCTGGCCGACCTGCTTCTGAATCCTGAGATTGAAGGACTCCTTACGAAGTTCCCCTTCACGCTGGCGCAGTTCATTTGCTCCAAGAGCTTTGATATCCTTAAGTTTCATGAGTGGTCTCCTTAAGCAGCCGTTGAATGAAATGAATGACGAACCAAAAACTTGGTACGGACTGGTAGCTTGTCAGCCGCCAACCGCAAGGACTCCCTCGCTAAAGACTCAGGGATCCCGTCCAATTCAAAAAGAACATTACCCGGACGCACTACAGCAACCCAATATTCGGGTGCACCCTTACCCTTGCCCATTCGGGTTTCCGGGGGACGGGCAGTTACAGACTTGTCAGGGAAGATCCGGATCCACAGCTTTCCTTTACGCTTCATGTTGCGGGTTAAAGCAACACGAGCAGCCTCGATCTGAGTGTTGGTGATCCAAGCGCGCTCCAAAGTCTGGAGTGCGAAAGATCCGAAATCAATTTTAGTTGCACGGGTAGCAGTTCCTGCGCGGCTCCCGCGCTGTGTTTTCCGGAACTTTACCCTTTTGGGCATCAAAGGCATAAACGTCTTCTATTTAAGGTTAAGCGCGAGAGGTCTCGGGACGCTGCGCGGACTGAGTTGATTCTGCCTGCTGAGCTTCAGCCGGCTTGCAGAGCCACACCTTCACTCCAATCATGCCGTACACAGTACTGGCTTCATAAAAACCGTAATCAATCGGTGTCCTGAGTGTGTGAAGAGGGATTTTTCCCTCACGATACCATTCAGCCCGAGAGATTTCGGCGCCCCCGAGTCGACCTGCGCAACGAATCTTGATTCCCAAAGCTCCGAAATCCATGCTCGACTGAATCGTCTTCTTCATCGCGCGGCGGAAAGAAATCCTTCGCTCCAACTGCAATGCAACATTCTCTGCAACGAGCTGAGCGTCGAGTTCAGGCGTCTTGATCTCTTGGATGTCGATCTTCACCGACTTACCTTCGCTCATCCTGCTGATATCATCGGTCATCTTCTCGATTTCCGAGCCCTTCCGCCCTATCACTACCCCGGGACGCGCGGTGCAGATCGTCACGCGGATGCTGTTCCAAGCCCGCTCAATGACCACCTTTGAAACAGCGGCTTGGCGCAACTTCTGTCTGACATAGCGTCTGATTGCAATGTCCCCGTGGAGGAAACCTGGCAAATCTTGAGGAGAAGCGTACCATCTTGAGCGCCAATCGCGATTGACTGCTAGACGATAACCGATCGGGTTAACTTTTTGGCCCATAAAATAGAAAGTTTTGGTTACTTGGCAGGAGCCTCGACGAGGATGATGCGAATGTGGCTGGTGCGCTTGCGAATCGGACCAGCGCTCCCACGAGCTTTTGCCTGAAAACGCTTTAGTGTGGTGCCTTCCCCAACCACAGCCTCCTTGACGAGAAGCCGATCTGCGCGAAGATTTGCATTGTGCTCTGCATTGGCCACAGCGCTTCGAAGCGTCTTTTCAACCAAACGAGCAGCCTTGCGTGGTGTATGCGTCAGGATGTCTAGAGCAGTCGAAACGCTCAACCCTTGGATCTCACGAGTCACTTCGCGACACTTGAATGCTGAGAGGCGAGCTCCCTTATAGACGGAACGAATCTCCATGGTCTTTTTTTATTAAATGTTAATACGTAAACTCTCTGCGGTCCGAATCAGCGGACCAGAACAAGTTGGGCAGGCTGACCTTCGAGCAGCGAAACCTTTCCTTGGAACCCATTCTCAATCACGGCGGCACTGACTCCTGACCGAGATTCAACTACCTTTGCCTTCACCCCGGCACCAATCGAAATAAGCGCACCCTCAAAGACTCCTGAACTCTTCCCGCACGAGACCAAAACCACCCGCTCAGCGTCCAAAGATCCGACGACATTGAACTTAACAGCCGAAGCCTGTGACGCCTGCCCGGATGAACGGCTTGAGCCCGCCTGTTGCTGGGCTGACATCTTACCTTCAGCATCCAGAGCGCGTCCACGCCAGACTTGCAATTCGCGTATCAAAGCAAGACCCGCCTGCCCTGAGCCGCCCAACGTTGCAGCAGCCCGTGGCACGGCGTCTGCCTGAGATGGCGTCTGAAAAATAATATTATCAGGTGAAGGAATCCCAGCAAAACCACGGATCGCAACGAGCAAGAAAAACGCTCCCGACACCAGCCTAAGCTGTAATCGTAAATAAAATGAGCGTACGCTTTTCATTGTGAAATCGTGGACTGAACAAGAATAACTTACTTAGTAACCTTCGCGGTGTGCGATCCGTGCTTCTTGAACACGCGAGTCGGTGAAAACTCGCCAAGCTTGTGGCCGACCATATTTTCGGTCACGAAAACCGAATTGAAGATCTTGCCATTGTGGACTAGGAATGTGTGTCCAACGAATTCTGGAGTGATGGTTGAACGGCGTGACCACGTCTTCACCGGCTTTTTGACTCCGGAGTCGTTAAGCTTGTCGATCTTTTCGAGCAAATGCTGCTCAACGAACGGTCCTTTTTTTAGAGATCTACCCATAAGAAAATTGAATAAAGCCTACTTGCTGATCTTGCGCCGTTCGACAATGAACTTATCACTGCCCTTGTGCTTGCGACGGGTCTTGAAACCCTTAGCGAGCTGCCCCCAAGGGCTAACCGGATGCTGACGTCCGCCACCACCCTTTGATTTGCCCTGTCCACCACCCATAGGATGATCAACCGGGTTCATCACCATACCGCGAACCGTAGGGCGGACACCGCGCCACCGGCTACGACCAGCCTTGCCGCTGGAAACATTCATGTGCTCAACGTTACCGACCTGTCCCATAGTCGCGTAACAATCCTCGTGAACTTTGCGAATTTCACCGGAAGGCAACTTCAGAAGCGCATACCCGCCTTCGCGGTTGGAAAGGACGACCTGTTGCCCAGCACTGCGGGCCATCTGCCCTCCGCGGCCTGGGACCAACTCAACACAATGAATAGCCGCGCCGAGAGGAATTTTAGCCAAGGGCAAGGCGTTGCCGACCGACGGCTCAGAGTCAGGCCCCGAGGAAACCTTTGCACCCACGACTAAACCCACAGGAGCGAGGATATAAGCCTTTTCACCATCGGAATAACTCAGGAGCGCAAGACGCGAGGAACGAAGCGGATCGTACTCGATTGCGACTACCTCGGCCACAATTCCGCGCTTCTTGCGCTTGAAATCGACGATACGGTGACGCTGCTTATTTCCACCGCCCACGTGCCTGCAAGTAATACGACCGTTATTGTTACGTCCACCGGTCTTTTTGCGGGTCACAACCAGACTTTTCTCGGGCTTGGACTTTGTAATCTCTTCGAAGGACGGAAGCGCCTTGAATCTGCTTGTCGGCGTCAGGGGCCTGAAAGTTTTGAGTGCCATATACTAAAAAGTAGCTTTTTCTTGTCCCGTCTTAAGCGAGTTCGATTTTCTCACCAGCGGCGAGCGTGACGACAGCCTTCTTCCAGGCTGCCGTGCGTCCTGCTGCAGCTGTCCTCTGACGACGCGCCTTACCAGCGTGATTGCTTGTATTCACAGAGACAACCTTCTTTCCGAACAACTCCTCGATCGCCTTACGGATCTCGATTTTGTTGGCGTGCGGCGCGACCTCAAAAACATACTTGCTGAGGGAGTCGCCTTGGACAGCCGACTTCTCGGTCAAACGTACCTTGCGGATAATCTGCGTAGAAAGGTTCATAGTAACTTAACTATTAATCCGCTTGGCGATCTCATCGAGAGCGGCGGTGGTGATCACGACCTTCTTGTAGCGAAGCAGGTCTTCAGCGTTCACGTCAGCGGAGCGAACTAGGTGCACATAACTTACATTTCTCGCTGCGAGATAAGTGTTCTCAGAAAAAGTGTTGGAAACAATCAAGGCGCTGTTCGTCCCGGAAACCGCACCGATCAAGGTCAAAAAATCCTTGGTTTTGGGTGTCGACACCTCAAGTGACGCGACCGTGATCACCTCACCGGCCCTGATGCGTTCGGAAATCGCTTTTTTCAGCGCAGCCCGCTTGACCGTCTTAGAAATGGTCTTCCGGTAATCCCTAGGCTTCGGCCCAAAGGCAACGCCGCCACCCACCCAAACGGGGGAGGACTTGTACCCGGCGCGTGCCCGACCAGTACCCTTCTGCCTCCAAGGCTTAGCCCCAGATAAGTTTACATCGGCCTTTGACTTCGTGTTTGCAGTCCCGCTACGACGGGCGGCGCGGTAAGCGACCACAACATCATGCAGAGCCTGAGTGTACCGACCGTTCTCCACGACCGGAATGCCTGCAGCCTTCGCGGCGTCAATTGTAAGAATAGATGCGCTCATGTGATTACTTTGATGAGACTCCCTTTATGGCCGGACGAACGACAACGTAGCTTCCGATTGCACCCGGCACAGCACCTGAAACCAGAATGACGCCTTCCTCTTCGCGGACTTGAACAACCCTCAAGTTCTGAACGGTTTTACGCTCGTCCCCCATGTGACCAGGCATAGATTGATTCTTCCAAACACGTCCTGGAGTGGAACGCATCCCGATCGCACCTGGACGGCGGTGCATCATCGAACCGTGCGATGCCGGCTGACCGGCAGCATTGTGCTTGCGCACGATTCCCTGAAACCCCTTTCCCTTGGAGCGCCCGATTACGTCAACGATGTCACCCACCTCAAACTGCTTAACGGAAAGATCAACGCCCACGAATTCCGAGCCGTCACCAGTCGAGCGGAATTCTCGGAGACGCTTTTTCGCCCCGACACCCGCCTTTTTAAAGTGCCCCAACTCGGGTTTGTTGACCCTCTGTGGCTTCTGTTCATCAAAACCCACTTGAATGGCAGCGTAGCCATCCTTCTCAAGAGTTTTGGTCTGCACGACAGTGTTCCCACCAGCGGCAATAACGGTTACGGGAGTGACGCGACCCGACTGGTCGTAGACGCGTGTCATTCCGAGTTTTTTTCCTAAAAGTCCAATCTTCATGTGCGCTAGAAACGGTTAGCGGTCAGCTCAGATTTTAATGGTGATGTCCACTCCGGCGGGAAGGTTGAGTTTCTTAAGCTCATCCACCGTTTTTGCGGTTGGCTCGACGATATCAAGCAAACGCTTGTGAGTCCGAATTTCAAACTGATCCATTGATTTCTTGTCCACATGCGGAGAGCGATTAACTGTGAAGCGCTCTACGCGGGTGGGAAGAGGGATGGGACCTGCCACCTTGGCCCCAGTGCGTTTTGCAGTCTCGACGATCTCGCTCGCAGACTGATCTAGCATGCGATAATCGAAAGCTTTTAGGCGGATGCGGATGCGTTGTCCGGTCATGGTATTATTTGGTTGGCCTATCTAAATTCAGCCGTTAAATTTTTATGCTTTTCCCTTTTGATCGAGCACAGCGGCCTTGACCTGCTCGGGGACTTGTTCGAAATGTGATGGCTCCATCGAGTAACTCGACCGCCCCTTGGACAACGACCGGATTGCAGTCGCGTACCCGAACATCTCAGCTAGCGGCACCTCAGCAGTGACGATCGAGAGACCAATCTTGTTCTCAATGCTCGCGATGCGACCCCGACGACGATTTAAGTCACCCATGATGTCGCCCTGGAACTCTTCGGGAGTTGAATTCTCAACCCTCATGATTGGTTCGAGCAGAATGGCCTTAGCTTTCTTCATACCGTCTTTGACGGCGAAAATCGCCGCCATCTTGAACGCCATTTCATTCGAATCGACGTCGTGATAGCTGCCGTCGATGATATCAACGTTGATATCAATCACCGGGTAACCACCGACGATGCCGTTCAACACAGCCTCTTCGATACCCTTCTTTACTGCGGGAATGTAATCTTTGGGAATTGTGCCGCCAACCACCTTGTTCTCGACAGTCAAACCCTTGCCGCGCTCGTTAGGCTGAACATTGACAATGACGTGACCGTACTGACCGCGACCACCGGACTGCTTAATGAGCTTTCCTTCACCCATCGAGGCCGCCGTGATAGTCTCACGGTAAGCGATCTGCGGCTTTCCTGAGTTCGCATCGACCTTAAATTCACGAAGGAGACGGTCGCGGATAATCTCCAAATGGAGTTCACCCATCCCAGCAATGATTGTCTGGCCGGTGTCCTCATCGGTAAAGACACGGAAAGTAGGATCTTCCTCCGCCAACCGCGCGAGCGCGTTACCCATTTTTTCCTGATCTTGCTTAGTCTTGGGTTCGATTGACATCGAGATCACCGGATCCGGGAACGACGGCGGCTCAAGCAAGACAGCATGATCCTCGTCGCAAAGAGTGTCACCGGTCGTGATGTTCTTGATGCCCACGATTGCCGCAATATCACCGGAGTAGCAGGTGTCCAAATCCTCACGCTTGTCAGCCTGGATCTGAATGATCCGACTGATACGCTCGCGCTTGTTTGTGCGTGGATTATAGACCGTATCACCCTTTGAAAGCTTGCCACTGTAAACTCGAAAGAAAACGAGTTTCCCGACGAAAGGATCACTCCACAACTTAAACGCGAGTGAACAGAACTTTCCAGCATCATCAGTGATGACATCCACAGGCGCAGCCGTATCAGGATCCTGACCCTTTGCCGCAGGAATATCTAACGGCCCTGGGAGATAATCAATCACCGCATCAACGAGGTACTGAACACCCTTGTTCTTAAATGCCGATCCTCCCACGACTGGGCAGAACTTGTTGGCGATCGTCTGGCGACGAATCCCAGCCTTCAGGACTGCCGGAGGAATGGGCTGCTCCTCAATAAAGAGCAATCCTACTTCTTCATCGAGATCTGCGATTTGCTCGACCAAATCCCGATGCGCTTTATCCACCAAGTCTACGAGATCAGCTGGTATCTCTTCCACTGCATAAGTCGAACCAAGCTGGCTATCATCACTATACACAATCGCCTTTTTGTTCACCACGTCCAACTGACCACGGAGCGTGTCTTCTTTACCGATTGGAATCAAAACAGGCCAAGCATTCGCCGCCAGTTTTTTCCTCATTGAATCAATAGCGGCATCAAAATTGGAGCCAACGCGATCCATTTTATTGATGAACGCAATGCGAGGGACGTTGTACTTCGCAGCTTGACGCCAGACAGTCTCCGACTGGGGCTGAACACCGGCGACGGCATCAAACACCGCGATTGCACCATCAAGAACCCGCAGAGAACGCTCCACCTCCGCTGTAAAGTCAACGTGACCGGGAGTGTCAATGATGTTAACGCGCATCTTCTGACCTTCGTACAACTTGACGACGCCCGCTTGGACAGTCTGTTGCCAGAAACAGGTTGTTGCTGCCGAAGTAATCGTAATACCGCGCTCGCGTTCCTGCTCCATCCAGTCGGTTACGGTCGTGCCTTCGTGCACTTCACCCATCTTATGGATCATTCCCGTGTAAAACAAAATACGCTCCGTAAGAGTCGTTTTGCCCGCGTCAATGTGAGCGGCGATCCCGATGTTGCGTGTCTTTTCGAGCGGGTATGCGCGATTCGGAGAATTAGGATTCGTTGACACTTTAGAAAAACAATAAGCCTAGAACGGCAGTTTAAAAATTGGAGGAACCAGTCTCCCGCTTAGAAACGGAAGTGAGCGAATGCGCGATTTGCCTGAGCCATCTTGTGCGTGTCATCGCGTTTCTTGATAGCATTCCCCTGACCGTTCGACGCATCACGAAGCTCATTCGCAAGCGCGTCAGCCAATCCGGTTGCCTTGCGGGACTTCGCGTACCCTACAATCCAGCGCATCGCCAGAGCCAACGCTCGAGCAGGAGCAACTTCCATTGGAACTTGGTAGGTCGCCCCACCGACACGCCGACTCTTGACCTCCAGACGAGGGCGAACGTTATCAACCGCCTTATTCAGGATCTCGAGCGGATCAACCGTTTCAGAGCTCTGACGGGTCTTCTCAATCGCCGCATAAACAATGCGCTCAGCGAGAGATTTCTTACCGCTCTGCATGACCGAAGCAATGAGACGCGCAACAACTGCGCTCCCATAACGGCTGTCCAACTTTTCTTCTTTGTGAATGACTCGACGACGACGTGACATGGAATTTGTCCTAAAAGAGGTTCAAACGGAAATTTACTTCTTGCCCTTACCTTTTCCGCCCTTGCCGGCGGCTGCAGCCTCTTGGCCGGGCTTCGGACGCTTAGCTCCGTATTTGGAGCGGGAACGGCGACGACCGTCGACTCCGAGAGAGTCAAGGCTGCCACGAACAATGTGATACCGAACACCAGGCAAATCTTTTACGCGGCCACCGCGAATCAGAACAATCGAGTGCTCCTGAAGGTTGTGACCTTCACCCGGAATGTAGGCAATGACCTCGTACCCGTTGGTCAGGCGAACCTTGGCCACTTTACGGAGAGCGGAGTTTGGCTTCTTGGGCGTACGGGTCATCACCTGCGTGCAGACACCGCGACGGAAAGGGCACTTCGTGAGCGCTGGGCTCTTCGACTTGACCTTGATCTGTTTACGCCCTTTACGGACGAGCTGGTTGATCGTTGGCATGGAAACTCTGAGGAACTAGGTGTACTCCTTTGGGTCGGCATGGAGCTTTGGCCGGACAGTCTTCGTAAGGTGGTCCGCATCACGGATGCGGCGCTCCTACTCATCTGACGGCTTCGGCTCTCGACAATACACCTCTCGAGCAACCACGGAGGACAGTCCATCACTGGACATCCGCCGAAGCCGCGAGAGCGCAGGGTTTTCACCCAGCGAGAGCGCGAAGGGGTAGCGTTTATAAGGTCTCCGCCAACCGCTGGCAAGGGGAGTTTAAAGTTTTTCGCTGCGTCCTCTGAGATTTATCCCCACCACGCCGCGCAAGCCGAGACAGTTTGCATCCTCTAAATTTATTTAAAAAATAAATGCAAGTAGCCTATTTTAAAAGGTTAGCACACACAGCGCCAGCCACCACTTTGATCGACCGAGGGTGGTTCCTCCGAGTTTTTGGGCACACCCGAAAAAATCCGCCCGTACGTCTGATTTATGTCGGGGATGCGCCCGGACAACGCGGCAAAAAGCCTCGCGGAAACTGAAGCGCGGAACTATCACACAGGGAACATTGACTCTATTTAAAAATCTGCAAACGAGCAGTTTATATTTTATCCAAAGCTCACCAGAGACAGCAGACCCCACAGAAAAAAATGCAAAACACTAAACATCAATATTTTAAATTATTTAAAAATTCACAAAAACCTTAAAAAAAAACAACTTACACTTACAGCTCAATAAAAAATGAAGCACAAAGCAAACATAATCCTGAATGCCAATACATTACGCATGCACTCTCCACGCCCGCGGATTGAACTCCGGCGGCGACAACCGCCTAAAATGACCGCACTGAATTTACGCTGTACGCTGAAGCAAATGCCAATAGCATTCGAGACCGCACTCGCGTCCGGCCGCCTGTCGATTTTGCGAAAATTATCCAGCTAACTTTCCCATCCGACGCGCGGTTTGATCCCGAGTACTGCCGCTTGGGTTGCATTTCTCTCATTCACTCCGAACAAAATCAGCGAATCACGAAGTCCGCCTCAGGACATACATCTCTCAACTCTACATCCCCAAAACTATGAACAACCACAATCCCACCGGATGCGCGTTCGGCCCCGACAGTTCACCCCTCATCCATCCCGAGGCAATGGGCCCCTTGTCTCGCCGCGACTTTCTCATTCGAAACGGATTGGGTCTCGGAGGGCTGAGCCTCGCCGCAATGTACGGTATCAACCCGTTTGATGTGACCGGCGCCCGCGCAGCCAGTCCGCTCACCCCAAAACAACCGCACTTTAAAACGAAGGCCAAAGCGATCATTCAAATTTTCGCAAGCGGCGCGCCATCAACCGTCGACACATGGGATCCGAAGCCAGAGCTGACTAAGGCTAACGGACAAAAAATTCCCGGTTACGAGGGGAAGGCGCTTGGGTCACCTTTCAAATTCACTAAGACTGGCAAGTCCGGAGTCGAAGTTTCCGAGATCTTCCCAGAGATCGGCAAGCATATCGATGATATCGCGGTTATCCGTTCGTTGTTTGCTGAAATCCCCGATCACGAGATTGCAACCAAGATGCTGATGACCGGAGCGGCTCAATTGCCTCGGCCCAGCTTGGGATCATGGCTTGTATACGGGCTCGGCACCGAGAACCAAAATATGCCCGGATTTATTACGCTTGGAGGCCGCTCCTCGGCCCGCCAATGCGCCTTCCTTCCCGGCATCTATCAGGGTTGTAACGTTGACTACGATCCGTCGAAGCCGCTGTCCTCCATCTTGGCAAACATCAACAGCGAGTTCAGCAGCTTGGACCGCCAGCGCCGACAGTTGGATTTGGCTACGCAGTTCAACAAGATCCACGCGGCACAGCTTCAGAAAGACGCGCAGCTCGAAGCCCGGATAGAGGCATTCGAAATTGCATTCAAGATGCAGACCGAGGCCACCGACGCATTCGACATTAGCAAGGAGCCTGAAAAAATTCGCGAAATGTACGGGATTGGCGGCACTACAATGGGAAGGAACAATCGGAACGGGAGTAAACTACTGGTTGCCCGCCGTCTAGTGCAGCGCGGGGTACGCTTTGTTCAGGTCGCTTCCGATGGCAATTGGGATACGCACGACGACATTGCCAACACTGTGAAAGCCGCTGCCACGGCAATAGACGGGCCTGTCGGCGCACTCCTGCAAGACCTTAAACAGCAGGGGCTTTTAGACTCCACGCTCGTCATCTGGGGCGGGGAATTCGGCCGCACCGTCACCGCAGGCGGCGCCGCTGGCGCCCCGGGCCGCGATCACAACGGCAGAGCCATGGTCTCTTGGATGGCCGGAGGCGGGGTCAAAGGCGGCACAACCTACGGCGAGACCGATCCGTTCGGCGGACGCGCAGAGAAGGACAAGATGCATATCCACGACTTGCACGCCACGATTCTTCACTTGATGGGTTTTGATCACACCAAGCTGACGTACACCTACAACGGCCGCCCATTCCGGTTAACGGACAACTTTGGCAACGTAGCGAAAGAACTGATCGCTTAGTCTCCACATCTCTCGCACAACCGCCATGACCAGTCCTCTGGTCATGGCGTTAGCAGTCTGTAACCGCGAATCAAATTTCCCGAACGATGAAACGATATCAAACCACTCTTGGTTTAATCTTCTCGCTGGCTTTAGGCCACGCGACAGTGAGTTCTGCAGCAGTCTCACAACAGATTTCATCCGAACACCTGCAGTTCTTTGAAAATAAAATTCGCCCCATTTTAGCGACTCACTGCTTGGAGTGCCACTCGGCGGACAAGGGCAAAATCAAAGGCGGATTGAATCTCGATTCCAAACCAGACTGGATCAAAGGCGGGGAATCCGGAGCACTGATCAAAGACGGGGACGTGAGAGGAAGCACGCTGATAAAGGCAGTGACTTGGGAGGATGACCTCCAAATGCCGCCCAAGAAAAAGCTCACTGACGATCAGATTGAAGATCTCAAGCAATGGGTGGCAATGGGTGCCCCTGACCCTCGGGAACCTTCGAAGAACGCGGCCAAATTGGACAAGAAAGCCCATTGGGCTTACCAGCAGGTCCAGAGGCCAGAGCCTCCCAAAGTCAAAAATCCAGGCTGGTGCATAAACTCGATCGATAAGTTTGTATTGGCCAAACTCGAGGAAAAATCGATGATTCCGTCAACAGCGGCGGAAAAGGAAGCTCTGCTGCGACGGGCGTACTTTGATCTTATTGGGATTCCCCCCACGCCAAGGCAAATCGAGGAGTTTACAAAAGACCAGCGGCCTGAAGCTTTTGCGGCAGTGGTTGATCGTCTTCTGGCAGACCCAGGCTACGGAGAACGGTGGGGTCGCCATTGGCTGGATACCGCCCGCTACTCCGACACTACAGGTGCCGCAGGAAACGAACTGCGGGGCGAGGATTACCGCTACAGCTATGCGTGGGCGTATCGCGAGTGGGTGATCAAAGCAATAAACGCGGATATGCCCTACGATCAGTTCATTTTGAACCAGATCG
Source organism: Chthoniobacteraceae bacterium (assembly GCA_044370935.1). GTDB lineage: Bacteria > Verrucomicrobiota > Verrucomicrobiia > Chthoniobacterales > Chthoniobacteraceae > Chth-196. The sequence continues at coordinate 14,110 of JBILUQ010000003.1, read as the reverse complement.
CTGCCGACAAAGTTCCGAATAACGCCAAAGAAAACCTCGCGGGTCTCGGCTTCTTGACGGTGGGACAGCGGTTCAAAACAAAAGATGACGTAATCAACGACCGCATCGATGTTGTTGGCCGTGGAATGCTCGGACTTACACTCGCTTGTGCGCGATGCCACGATCACAAATTTGACCCAGTCACCGCGGCCGACTACTACGCTTTGCGCGGAATTTTCGAAAGCTGCACAGAGCCCAAGGAAGGGCCGTTGATCTCTGGCGACCCGAACTCACCAGCATTCATTCAGTTCAACCAAAAAGTCGCCGATTTGGAGAAAAAATCTATAGAAGCTTACTTCGGCATCATCAGGGAGGTCGGCGACAAAGTTCGTAAGAACGCAGACGGCATTTTTGAGTACATGATGCTCACGTCCAAGGCCGTGAATCCGGAGCCTACTCCCGAGCAATTGAAGCGATCGGTTGAGATCACCACCAAACTTAGGATGGATGATCAAGAGATCAAGGATGCGGTCGGCAAAGTTTTTCGCGAGAACAACAAGTTTATGGGGCCATTTATCAAGCTAGGACGCCTCGAGAAGCTATCGGACAAGCCGGAAGGCCGCAACGCGATCGTCAAGATAATGCTCGAGGGGAAAACCAAAGATAAGGCATCGCCCAAAGTTCTAGCATTCCTGGCAGCCGCACAACAGAAGGGCCCCCTGCCCTCAGACATCACCGGTGCGGCAAGCCTCTTCGCAAAATTCATGGCTGATTTTGAACCGAAAGTTCCAAGTCTCTTTGCGACACTCGCCGATCCCACCAAAGATGCAAAGAACTCGGCGGACAAAGAAAACTACGAGCTGGCTACTTTCCCGTTTAATTTGGTTCAGGCTTCCGAGGTGAATGAAGAACGAATCCGTCAAGACGTTCGGAATTGGGGACTTCGTTTAGGAGGCCGCCTGCAAGGCCGTTCGAGCTTGGATGAGATCAACCAGCTTAAGTTGACATTCAAGGGTGGCCCGGTTCGCGCGATGGCGCTAGAAGACCTGCCAAAGCCGAAGGACTCACCGCTATTCGTACGCGGAAATGCACCAAAGGCTGGTGAGGAAGTCAAAATCATCCCCCGCCGTTTCATCGACGTTTTAAGTGAAGGGGGGCAGTCCGCTCCGTTCGGCAAAGATGAGAGCGGCCGGTATTCGTTGGCCAAAGCGATTGCAAGCAAGTCCAATCCGCTTACGGCAAGAGTCATGGTCAACCGCATTTGGATGTATCACTTCGGAGAAGGACTCGTGCGTACTCCAGATGACCTTGGCAATCAGGCTGGAGCGCCATCTCATCCCGAGCTTTTGGACTTTTTAAGCGCGTGGTTCATGGAAGACATGGGGCCGGCCAAGCCGGCTTGGTCAGTTAAGGCTCTGCACAAGGCAATCATGCTTTCACGAGCCTACCAGCAGTCCAGCAATAGCGTCATGAAAGGTGCAGGCGCAATGGATTACGAGAAAATGGATCCGAGCAACAGCCTGATATGGCGCTCCAATGTGCGTCGCCTAGACTTTGAGTCCTTCCGTGACTCGCTCCTGAGCATGGCGGGAATCTTGGACCGCAACTCCGTCGGTGGGCCGTCCTTCAACGTGACAGACGAACCATTCATCCCACGCCGCGCCGTTTACGCCTACATCGACCGCGCGGCCATGCCCGACCTTTTGATGCAGTTCGATATGGCAAATCCCGACCAACCCAACACAAAACGAACTAGCACCATCGTTCCGCAGCAGGCTCTGTTTCTGATGAACAGCGCTTTTGCCGCCTCGGTAGTGCAAAACATCGTGAAACGTCCGGAGGTTGTGAATGCCGTTGCTGTCGAAAAGAACACGGACAAAGGGATCACCGCCGTCTTCCGAATTGTTCTGCAGCGCACCCCCTCGCCGCTCGAGCGCAAGCTCGCCATGGACTTCCTGATCAACGAGAACAGGAAGCAGGAGTCAGTGAAGGCTCAGACGGCTCAAATCACCAAAGATGCCGCCAAGATGGCCCAGGATAAGGTGAGGCGGGCGCAGAATACCAACAATGGCCGTAATGCCATCGCAAACGAAGGAGAAGCGGTACAACGCGTGACCTTCTCCCCATGGGAAACTCTCGTGCAGGCGCTGCTGTTCTCGAACGAGGCGGCTTACGTTAACTAACCTCCGGTATACTTCTGTCCAAAAGGACAGACTTTTGTGAGACTTTTGCCCTGCAGGGTTGCCAATACCCTGCAGGGCCATTCATTTTCATATAACGCTCAGCTGTATGCGCATCACTCTCTTCGTACCGTGCTTCATCGATTCACTCTATCCGAACGTGGCCATGTCCATGGTCAGGATCTTCGAACAGCTTGGACACAGCGTAGAGTTTCCTGAGAACCAAACATGCTGCGGGCAGCCTCCCTTCAACTCGGGCTACTGGGAGGAAGCACGCTCCGTCGCATCCAAGCAGCTGGAGGCCTTTAAAAATGCCGACTGTATCGTGTCAGGCTCTGGCTCTTGCGGGGCTATGTTCAAGGTGTTCTACCCAGAGCTGTTCCATGGACACGCACTTGAGGCGGAGGCGAAGTCGCTTTCAGCGAAAACCTGGGAGTTCTCAGAGTTTCTGGTCAACAAACTCAACGTAAGCGACGTGGGCGCCCGTTTTGAGGGCCGCGCGACCTTCCACGATGGATGCCACGGCCTCCGAGAGCTCGGGACCAAAGAGGCGCCCAGAACGCTGCTGCGGGCGGTGAAGGGCCTGGAGTTGGTCGAAATGGGTGAGGCTGAGAGCTGCTGCGGCTTCGGCGGGACTTTCGCCGTAAAATATCCGCAGATCTCGACCGCAATGGCCGAGGTCAAATGCACTTCGATCTGCGAGACCAAAGCAGACTACGTCATTAGCAACGATTCGAGCTGCCTGATGCAGATTAGCGGCTGGCTTAACCGGAACGTGGGCTCGGTGAAGTGCATGCATTTGGCAGAGGTCCTCGCGGCCCGCTAATTTTTTGACTCGAAAAGAAACCTTCCTTACCCAGAGAACCCTCCCAAAACAACCCACGCTTCCCCTTCCCATGCAAGCCACCGACGAAGCACCTCCATCCTCGCAATTTCACAGCGACGCCGACAGATCGGCCAACGACGGCCCGCGTCGTGCTGCGGTCTACAGGGCACTCTCAAACTACAAGACCGCCCGCGACAGAACCGGCGCAACTTTCACCGATTGGAAATCCGCACGCGCAGCCGCGTCCACCATCAAGCATGAGGCGGTCAACAACCTGGACAAATACCTCGAGCAATTTGAGCGTAACTTTACGGCTCGCGGAGGAAAAGTATTTTGGGCCAACGACAGCCGACAAGCGCGCGATTACATCCTGAATCTGGCGAAGGAAAAAAACGTCAAAGCCATAGTGAAATCAAAGGCGATGACAGGCGAAGAGATCCACCTCAATGAGGCGTTGGTCGCCGAGGGATTCGGCGTTGTGGAGAGCGACCTCGGCGAATTCATCCAGCAACTCAAGGGCGAGGCGCCATACCATTTCGTCTTTCCATGCATGCACCTGCGCAGGGATGAAATCAGCGAACTCTTCAACCGGGAACTCGGCACGGCAAAGACCAACAGCCCAGAAGAGTTGACTATGATCGCCCGCAAGGTTCTTCGCCGGACCTACATTGAAGCGGATATGGGCATCTCTGGCGGCAATTTCATCGTCGCTGATGCGGGAATGATTTCCATCACGGAAAACGAGGGAAATGCGCGACTCACGGTTGGTGTCCCGCGGATTCACGTCGCGCTTGTGGGCATCGAAAAAGTAGTTCCGCGCCTTGGTGATCTCGCGCTTCTGCTCCCGATGCTTGCGACCGCCGGCACAGGACAGCATCTCACCGGATACAACTCGATGTATGGTGGACCGCGGCAACCGGGAGAGAACGACGGCCCCGAGGAATTTCACGTTGTACTTCTCGACAACCACCGCACCCGCCTGCTCGCGGACCCCGAACAGCGCGACGCCTTGCATTGCATCCGATGCGGGGCGTGCCTGAACGTATGTCCAATTTTTAAAAACATCGGAGGCCACACTTACGGAACCACGTACCAAGGCCCCATCGGTTCGGTAATCACGCCGCATTTCAGGGGACTGCAGGATTGGAAACATCTTTCCGGCGCGTCTTCGCTTTGCGGTGCGTGCACTGAAACCTGTCCTGTGGGAATTGATATTCACCACCATCTTCTGCGTAACCGCCGCAATGCGGCGACTCAGAAGCCAACGCCGCTGGAGAACCTGATGTGGAAGGCATTTTCATTCCTCATGCGGCGGCCACGCCTTTACTCGTTTGCAACAAGAATGGCTCCACTCGCCGCGAAACTACACCCGTTAGTGCAAGGCACCCTCGCCGACCCCGTGCGTGCGTGGACGAGCACCCGGGACTTCCCAGAACCCGCCCCCGAAAGCTTTCGAATGCAATTCAAACGGCACCAGTCGAACCGCGCGGCTCACACCCCCTCAAGCAATACCACCCGCTGATGATCGCCACGTCAAACTCTTCAATGAACTCAAACGGCGACCGCACCGCAATCCTTGCAAAAATACGCGAGGCTCTCCGCGAAGAGGCCCCACTAAAACACCCCGCGGAACGCTCCGCAGGAGGCGAACCCACAACCGCGCATTTCCGCGAATGGCTACCGCCAGTTGGGTCCTCTGCGGACGAGCGATTCGCTTTGTTCACGCGCCTCAGCGAGACGCTGAAAACAGAGCTCCACGTGTGCACCGACGTTGCGCAGGCCGCGGCCGTTATCGCGGCAATCGCCAAGCAATGTGAATGGAAAACCGTTGCACTTCATCATGGCGAACTCACCGATGCAGTGGATCGGGCGCTGCCCGAATCGCTTCAGCGAGTATGGGTCGACAACGGTTACGATAAAGACACACTCGAGGCTTGCGATGCAGGGTTATCCGAATGCGAGCTGCTGGTCGCACAAACGGGCTCAGTCTGCGTGACCGGCCCGAGCTCCGGCGGCCGGGTCCTGAGTGTGCTTCCGCCGCATCACTTGGTCGTGGCCCGTCGCAACCAGCTAGTGACCGACCTAACCGAGGCCTACGCCAGCCTCGCCACGAAGTATCGTGAAACGGGCTATCCAAGCATGATCTCATTCATCACCGGACCGAGCCGCACCGGTGACATTGAAAGAATCCTCGTCCTTGGCGCGCACGGGCCGAAACGCCTCACGGTCCTGCTGCTGCCCTGACCGGAGTCCACCGCGACAAAAGCCAACAATCCCGCAAGGTCTCGCGGACAATCTGCCTAAGGAAAGCTTTCTTAGCGCGTTCTAAAGTTAGCCCTCCAATCGCACCCATGAATGCAAAACCCTCCCTCCTCAAACCGCGGATCCTCTCTCGATTACTCGCAATCGCCGCACCGATTCTCGCCGGCGTCTCCAGCGTGAACGCCGAGCCCACATGGCTCATGCCTCCCAAGGAATCCAGCTACAACAAGGGCGCCTTCTCCACAACTTTCACAATCTCCAAACCAGTCTCAACGGCGTCCCTGCGCGTTGCAGCGAACACCAAGGGCAGCGTGCAGCTCAATGCCGAGAACCTCGGCGCTGCACCCGCTGTCTTCGACGTGAAAGGGAAACTCCTGCCTGCTCAAAACACGCTGACCATCGAGGCAAGCGATGGCAACCCCCCCCCGCAAGCCATCGCGATCTTAAGCATCGAATTTACGGATGGAACCAGTCTGACTCTGGAGTCAGATCAAAATTGGACTTTCACGCCGTCAACGAAAAGCGCCGCACCCACGCAGGTAACCCTCGGACAAAAGAACTCCCAATCAAGCGATCCACTTTGCCTTAATCAACCCACGGTTACCATGCCGGCAGACATTGCAGCACCGGCCGGATTTAAGGTCGAACTGCTCCATCGCGTGCCAAAAATCATCCAAGGCTCCTGGGTATCGATGACCGTTGATCAAAAAGGACGGCTTATCTGCGGAGATCAATACGGGGGACTTTACCGTGTAACGCCGGCTCCCGCCGGTGCGGCCGACACAGAGGCCAGCACACACGTTGAAAAGCTCCATTGTGAAATCACAGGAGCGCACGGACTGCTTTACGCCTTCAACAGCCTTTACGTGATGGTCGGTGAAGGTGCAAACAAAGGAATCAACCGCCTTACCGACACCGACAACGACGACCAATTTGATAAGGTCGAATATCTGATCCCTCTCGAGGGTGGCGGAGAACACGGCCCACACAGCCTGGTACTTTCACCCGATAAAAAGCGTGTCTACTTCTGCGCAGGCAACCACACCAAACCACCGGCCGTTATCGACCATGTCCGTGGAGCTAAAGCCTGGAGTGAAGACCATCTTCTGCCTCGCCTCTGGGACGCCAATGGGCACGCCAAAGGCATTTTCGCTCCGGGTGGTTACATTGCATCGATAGATCCAGACGGCAAAAACCTCGAGATGTTCTGCTATGGATATCGCAACGAGTTTGATTTCGCTTTCAATCTTAACGGCGACATTTTCACATACGACTCCGATATGGAGTGGGACATCGGAACTCCCTGGTATCGCCCCACGCGAATCAACCACTCCATAAGCGGCGCCGACTTCGGATGGAGAAGCGGCGCAGGCAAATGGCCCGCCTATTATGCGGACAGCCTTCCTGCAACGGTCAACATCGGCCCGGGCAGCCCGACCGGTGTTTGCTCGGGCACGGGAGCAAAATTCCCCGCGAAGTACCAGAAAGCCATCTTCGCGAATGACTGGACCTACGGAACCATGTACGCGCTCTTCCCAACCCCAGATGGAGCTTCGTATCAGACTGAAAAGACTGAATTCGTCTCCGGCAAACCTCTCTCGGTGACCGATGTGCTAATTCGTCCAACGGACGGCGCGATGTATTTTGCAGTCGGCGGACGCCGCAATCAGTCGGCCCTTTACCGCGTCACATACGTAGGGCCCGAGTCAACTGCACCAGCACATGCCGACAACCTGCCAACTGAGGCAAAACTGCGCCGCGAACTTGAGACACTGCACGTCGACGGAGTTTCCGGTAAGGAAGCAATCAAAAAGGCATGGCCTCACCTCTCGCACAAAGACCGTTTTGTGCGGTTCGCAGCACGCGTTGCAATTGAGAAGCAGCCGTCTGCTACTTGGTCTGAAAAAGCGCTCTCAGAGAAAAACCCACAGGCCTCAATTGAGGCGCTCATTGCTCTAGCCCGCGTTGGAGATGCATCGCTGCAGCCAAGGCTCATAGCCGCGCTTTCACAACTGGAGTACAAAACTTTGACCACTGAACTGAAGCTTCCGTTGCTTCGTGCGTGGCAACTGGTCTTCACCCGGATGGGAATGCAAGCCACCGAAACGTGCATCGCTCTCGTTAAAAAACTGGATCCTTTGTTCCCGCAAAAAACTCAGGCGGAGAACAACGAACTGCTTCAGCTTCTCGTTTACCTCGGATCAAAGACGGTTGTTTCAAAAGCCGTTTCAATGATGCAGACGATGGGCGACGATCACGAGAACGTCGCGGAATCGCACCTGCTGGAACGCAACTCGGGATATGCAAAAGCCTTCCAAGCAGCTCAGGAAAGCCGTCCAATCAAGAGTCAGATGGCCTTCGCTTACACACTGCGGAATGCCAAGGAGGGCTGGACGCCAGATCTGAGAAAAACGTACTTTAGTTGGTTCACAAAAACGTCTCGTTGGAAAGGCGGCAACAGCTTTGCGAAGTTTCTAGTCAACATCCGCAATGACGCTCTGGAGACGGTTGCAGATGCTGAGGAGCGCACAGCCCTCGAGGCGCTCTCCAAACAAGAGGCGCCGAAAGTTGCGAATCTTGTCATGCCACAGGGGCCAGGCAAAGCCTACACCGTCGAGGATATCGTTGAGATTGCCAAGAACCAGCTAAACGGCCGCAGCTTCGAGCGCGGAAAGGCCATGTACGCCACGACACAGTGCGCAACCTGCCACCACTTCGCTGGAGACGGCGGCAACATCGGCCCGGATCTCACCGGCGCCGCACAACGATATTCTGTGCGCGATTTGGCGGAAAGCATAGTCGAACCCTCGAAAGTCATCAGCGACCAATACGCGTTCCAGGAAATCCACTCAAAGGACGGATCTCTTACGGTGGGCCGAATTATCGGCGAGGAAAATGGAAAGTATCTTGTGATGACAAACCCATTCGCCCCAGATGCAACCGTCAAGCTACCCGTTGATCAGGTGGAAAATCGCAAAGAGTACGGTATTTCTCCAATGCCCCCCGGTTTGGTAAACATGCTTGGCAAAGACGAACTGCTCGACCTGATCGCGTTTCTTTTCAGCGGCGGCGACCGGAACCACAAGGCATTTGCCCAGAGCAATAACTAGCCGCCAGTTTCACTCGCGACTCAAAGATTCCCTATTCGGCGGTGCGCTCCAAAAGCGCATTGTGGATCGAGCGAATCAGCGCCGGGCCCTCATAAACAAGAGCGGTATAAATTTGAATCAGCGCGGCGCCAGCATCGAGTCTTCGCAGCGCTTCATCTGCGGACCCGATGCCGCCCACCGCAATCACCGGCAATCGGGTTCGTGAGACAACAAATTTGAGCACTTCGAAAGATCGCTCCCGTAGCGGTCGCCCGCTGAGACCGCCCTGTTGTCGCCGCGCTTCCGGCACCGACGAATGATCGATCGTTGTGTTCGTCACAATCAAGCCCGACAGCTTATTCGCCTCAACTAACGCAAGAATTTCCTCAATCGCGGACCATTCCAAGTCAGGCGCTATTTTCAAAAGTAGCGGCACCGACCCTTTATTTTCAGCCTGAACCGCACCCAGCAACTCCTCCAAGGCCGCCTTGTCCTGCAGTTTCCGCAGCCCCGGCGTATTCGGAGAGGAGACGTTCAGTACAAAATAATCGCCCAGTCCGCGAAGTCTTCGAAACGAAGTGACGTAATCAGCGGTGGCCTCCTCAATGGGCGTGACCTTTGATTTTCCAAGATTTACACCCACTGGAATGGAGGGCCAGCTTCCTTGTGCGCGCAGAATTTCCAGCCGACGCGCGATCGCTTCAGCACCTTCGTTATTAAACCCCAATCGATTGATCACGGCCTCAAATTCAGGCAGTCGAAATAATCGCGGCCTCGGGTTTCCGGGCTGTGCTTTTGCAGTAATCGTGCCGACTTCTGCAAAGCCGAATCCGAGCGCCTCCCAGCCCGCAAGCGCCACAGCGTTCTTATCAAACCCCGCGGCCAGCCCAACAGGGCTAGGAAAGTGAACTCCGAAGACCTCACGCCCCAATCGTACATCAAGACGAGGCGCGAAAAAACGCATCATCGGCCCCGCCACCTCCAGACATCCAATCGCGAAGTGATGAACGCGCTCGGGATCTGCAGAAAAAAACAGGGGGCGGATGAGATGACGGTAAAGGCTCACCACAACAACAAACCCCGTCTTTGGGTAGCAAATCAACGGTATTCCACCGCGCCAACGCGACACCTCTGGTCTGGCGTAATCAAAGCGCCGACAGCGGCACCCAGAGCAGCGAGGGACGATGGCGCAGTTCATACAAAGCCTCGTAGATGGCCTTCTCCCAAACCAACCCCGCCATCAGCCCCATCCAGTCGCCCTCGGGAAGCGGCATACGCTCGCACCATCCCTCGAAAAACGCTTCCTGCAGTTGCTTAACAACCCCTTCCTTGGCGTTCGAAACCATCCCGGCGTACCCAAACGAACGCCAGATCCCCGCGACGTCCCTGAGCGGCAGGTTCAGCCGGCGTCGGTCTTCCAAAGGCCGGATCGGTTCCCCTTCGAAATCCAGCAGGAACAGCCGGCCCCGACCCGAGTCTAGGACCTGCCCCAGATGCAAATCCCCGTGCACTCGACTCAGCACGCCCCAACATTCAATCGCACACAACTCCTCTATGCCCGCACGCCACGAATCTCGACCATCAACCCAAAGCTGGCGGGCCCGCTCCCAAACAGCCTCATCCACCTGATCCGGCCGCCTTCCGCACAGCCCCTCGTACAACTGCCCTGCAACCGTCTCAACTCCAGTAATCCAAAGCCGACGCGCGTCCTCATCCCAAGGCCTCATTTCAAACCCGCTTCCCTCCCCCCCAGATGCCAGAACCAGGTGCAACTCTCCGAGCAAGCGCCCAAGGCTGCGCGCCCTTTGTTCATTCACCTCGCCCTTCGCGAGTTCCTCCAAAAACAAATCCCAAGCCGAACGTCCGTCCACCCAACGCTGCGCGAAAGCTACAGCCTCCCACCCTCTCTCCCCCACGCGCCGCTCCAAGGCACCGCCGAATTCAGGCACACCCTGAAACCCTTGATCGGAAAGAAATTTGCCAACTTCAACCTCAGGGTGTTTCCCCACCTCGGGATACCTGTACCATTTTAAAAACCAATCCCCGCCACCGCCAGTCCCCCTCCAACACCGATTTGTCGCGCCAGTCTCTATCGCCCGCCATTGGATGCCGCGGGCCCTGAGTCCCCCACGAATCACCCGAATCCTTTGAGACCCGCTTTTCAATGGAGTTTCAACGCTCATCCTCAAAGCATCTGCGATAACGCGCCGAAATGACCAAGCGCTTCCACCACCCCGGAACTGCAACGTCCCTTGGCAATGTAACCGCCAGCCTTGCGCACGGTCTCCTGCACCGCCTCCACCGCATTTGATGGACAACAAACCCACTTTGCGTGGATGCCATCCAGCATCGACAAATCGTTGAAATGGTCGCCCGCGGCAAAAATCTCCTCCGTCGTGAGCCCCAGCAATCGCCGCAACTCGGAAAGGGCCGTCCCCTTGCTGTACGCCTCATGACAAAACCTCACCCAAATCGAATTCCGCATATATCCAAATCCCGGCACTCTCGCTTTCTCGCTATCGAGAAACGCACAGAGCTTGTCCATCTCTAGGTCGTCGCGGGCGGTCAGCCCGACCAACCTTCCCGCGTCGTGAATTGGCGCAGCCTCCACGCCGTTCTCAATAAACTTCTCGATATCCGAAAGCAGTTCTCCTGACGCGGCAAACAGCTCGTCGTGATCGACATAGCACTGCTTGTTCCAATCCCCAAAATCCTGCCATTTGCCATCCGAACCCCTGTGAAAAACCTCCCTTTCTGCCGTCAGCACGAAGTCCGGTTCAACTGGAAACCGGAACTCCCTTAGGCCGTCGTCCACAAAATGCAAATCGCGTCCGGTGTTGATCGCCCAGTGAACTCCCCGTTTGCGCAGATCGCTTAAAACAGAGAAAAGCGACGGGTCCACCGGCGGCTCCGCAAAATGATCCACCAAAGTGCCGTCAAAATCTGTGCTGAGAAGTCGAATCATGCTGCTAAGCTTGCACTGAATCCCCAATTATTTCACGCACTTCCCTATGAAAAGCGCTTACGAACTGGCCATGGAACGCCTAGAGAAAGAATCCCCAACAATCCAGCTTTCCGCCGAACAAAAGGCTCAGATCGCGGAGGTTGATTCGGTGACAAAGGCAAAGATTGCAGAAAAGGAACTGTTTCTGCGCGACAAAATCAGCCAGGCCATGGCTAACGGCGATCTGGATGCGATCCGCCAAATCGAACATCAACTCGGCGTCGAAACCCGCCGCATCCAGTCAGATGGTGAGGAAAAAAAAGAACAAATCCGCGCTTCCAAGGGATAGCGCTCGACGATAGCCGCCCCCGGATTATCCCACTTCAAGACTACAACACCTTCCCGAGCACGCCCTCGCGGCTTGCACAAAAGCGGGCCCTTTGTTTGGCTGTCCGCATGCGAAAGACCAAAATCATAGTTACTCTTGGTCCCGCGACCGAGTCCGCTCAAATGCTGGAGGCCCTCATCGAGGCGGGGGTGAATGTGTTCCGTTTGAACATGAGCCACGCCCCCCATGAGTGGGTGCGTCAAGTCGTCCCCCGCATCCGCGAAATTGGCGCCAGACTGCAAAAGCATGTCGGGATCCTCATGGATACCCAAGGTCCCGCGATTCGCACCGGTGATCTGCCGAACAAAATCGAGCTCAAGATCAATGATACTTTTGAATTCACTGTTCGTGGACAGAAGCCCTCGGAAGCCTACTCCGTCGATGTGAATTACGATGGACTTATCGACGACATTTCCGAGGGCGACGTCGTGCTCGTGGACAATGGAGTCCTGCACATGAAGGTGCTTTCCAAAGAAAACGACCGGATCCGCTGCAAGGTTCTTACTGATGCAACCATGGGTTCTCGACGCCACATCAATTTGCCTGGCGTAAAGGTCAATCTGCCGCCTCTCACGGAAAAAGATCTCTGCGACGTCGCACTCGGATGCGAACTCGGCGTGGACTTTGTTGCTCTCTCCTTCTGCCGCGAGGGCTCTGATGTTGAAACGCTGCGCAGCGTGCTCACAGGAGGTGGAAGCAGCGCGCGAATCGTGGCCAAAATCGAAGACCAACTTGCGGTGCGCAACTTGGATGCGATTATTCGCAAAACGGATCTGGTGATGGTCGCACGCGGCGATCTTGGAATCGAGTGTCCGATGGAAGATTTGCCGATCATCCAACGCAGAATCGTCAAACGCTGCATCCGGATGGGACGCCCCGTGATCGTCGCAACGCACATGCTCGAGTCGATGATTCAAAACCCGGTTCCCACGCGTGCCGAGGTCACCGACGTTGCGAATGCCGTCTTCGAACAAGCAGACGCGATCATGCTTTCAGGAGAAACCACCGTTGGAAAATATCCGGTTAAATGCGTCGAAGTTCTCGACAGGGTTGCACGGCGCATCGAGCGGAGCGGAGGCGCAGGCTTTGCATCCGATGCAGTTCTCCCCGATGATAGGCAGAAGACCGTGCATGCCGCCGTCGTTCTCGCAAACTCGCTTCCCGGCTCCAAACTCGTCGTCTTCACCCGACGCGGAGTGATGGCTGATTTTGTCGCCAATCAGCGCCCAGAGCACGCACCGATATTCGCCTTCGCCCCGCGCGACACTGTGGCCCGCAGGCTGTGTTTGAACCGCGGAACAATCGCATTTTCACTGCCCTTCGATGCGCCCTCAGACAGCGCGATTCCCGCTGCAGAACTCGTACTAAAACAAGCGGGCCTTGCAAAGCCGGGCGACAAGATCGTGATCGTGAGCGATGCACCAGGAAGTGCAGGTCACTTCGACGCGGTTCAACTGCGCACCATCAGCTGATTTGCCGCCAACGCAGAGTCCTTAGTTACACGACCGTGCATCGCCTCCACGCGCTGCTCAAAGCTGCGGCACTTTCTGCATGATCCGTTCGAAGGTCCAAAACACTCCCACGATGGCGATCAAACCGGAAACGGGCAGCACCACCCAGCGGCGGTACCGCTCCGGATCTCGGATCCAAAAAGTGCATGCGGTGGCGATGCTGATCACGGCGATTTGTCCGCCTTCGACGCCAAAGTTGAATCCCACAAGCCCAACGGCCAGAGAGGACTGCGGCAAATCCAAATCTTTCAATGCGCTCGCAAAACCCAACCCGTGAATGAGACCAAACACAAACACCAGCAGCAGACGCCAGTGACTGTATTGCTTGTGGAAAATATTCTCCACAGCCACCGCAGCAATACTCGCGGCAATGATCGGCTCAACCACCGCTGACGGCGCTTTCACAAAACCCAGAGTCGCCAGAGCAAGCGTTACGGAGTGCGCCAAGGTGAATGCCGTCACCTGCAACAGCAGCGGCCTCAACGCGCGACTCAGCAGAAAAATCCCAAGTACGAACAGAATGTGGTCCATCCCCTCGGGCAACACATGGACGAAACCTTGCTGGAAAAAGTTCCAAAACGTGCCGACCGAATCTCGCCAAGACCCCTGCGCCGACACGCTGCCTTTGGACGCTTCGGTAGGAACACGGCCGCTAAGTTCGGAGAGATCCAGAGTGAAGCTGGTTTCCCCCGGAAACAACACCGCGAGCCGAGGATGCACGGCCCCGTTGACCATGTTCTGAAAAACCACCGCAAGCTTGGTCGCCGGCGTCGCACGCACCTTCCAACCCGTCAACCCGCTCGCCACCGAAGTCTTCCAAAAACCTGTCAGCACCACGACATCCTCCGGGCCCGCCAGGGGCTTGAGCCCCTCGCCCGAGAACTGGAAGTCGAATTCGGGCTTCACCTGCCCGAGGGGCTCGAAAAAGAAC
>JBILUQ010000467.1:0-2821 GCA_044370935.1 Chthoniobacteraceae bacterium | reverse complement strand
GCCCCCGCTGCGTAGTACCCGCTCAACCCGCCCGCAGCGTAGCCACCGGCGGTGGCTGCAGCCTGCGTGAAGGTGGCCGCCTTCACCACCATCGGCGGAGTCGAACCGCCCATCGTCAGCGTGCCGCCCGAGAAAGAATTATTTTCCAGCAAATTACTCGTGCCGATGGTGAGGATGTCCGGGAACACCAGCGAACCCTGCCCGATGTTGATCGGCCGCAACGATTCGTCCGTGCCGTAGTCGTAGATGGTCACCGTCGTGCCCAACTGCGGGTTGATCTTCACCGGCGTGCTTCCCGTCGTTGAAAGGCTAAGCACACGCAGGTTGTAGTTGTTATTGGCAGCGACGTTGAGGATCTGGCCGCCGGTCATATTCACCGTGCTCAGCTCGATCGTGTTGCTCACGTTGCTTCCGCCGTTATTGCCCAACTGGAGGTTGCCCGCTGTCGCGGAACCGGAGACCACCAGCGGCGTGGAATAGGAAATCACCCCGAAGCTGGAAACCCCGCTGTTGAAGAGCTGCACCAACCCCGCATTGCCCAGCGTGAGGTTGCCACCGCCAATCGGCGCCGCTGCGGCGCCGTTCAACCCAGCGAAGAGCAGCGTCCCCGCCTCGACACGCACCCCGCCCATGAACCCGCTATTGTTGGTGATGGCCAGCGTTCCGAGCCCGCGCTTGACGAGGCTCGAAGTCGAGTCCGCCCCGTCCACATAACCGGCCAGTGTCAGCGCACCCAGCGGCGTCTTCACGTCGATGGTCGTCGCACCGGCCGGCAGCGTGGAGTTCCCCGAGAGCGTGAGGTTCGCGGTGCCCTGAACGCTCAAGGAGCCGCTCAGGCTGTAGGCATTTAACACCGTGAACGCGCCCGTCGCGGCAAGCGTGGTGCCCGAACCCATCGTCAACAGCCCCGAACCCAGCGGACCCGCCAGCAACGTGTCCCCGTAGGCGGTCTGGGTGCTGCTGCCTGCGATCAGGAGCCCGCCCGCCTGCACATTAACCCCGCCGCTGTAGGTGCTGTTGGCGCCCGACAACTGCAGCAGCCCGTTCCCCGTCTTGGTGAGTCCGGCCCCGGACGCCGCGGAATCGTAAATCATCGAGCTGATGCTCAGCGTCGGCGTGATGGGCGCGATCTGCGTGTTGCCGTTGATGGTCACGGGCGCCACGTTCAAAGTGCGGGTGGCTCCGTTGAGATCCAGCACCGAACCGGTGGAAGAGATCGTCGCCACCGTGGTCACGTTGGAGGAAGTCGCGGTGATGTCGCCGGTGAGCTTGAGCGATCCCCAGCGCGTGAAGGTCAATCCGCCCGTCGAGCCGGTGGCCGCCTGCGTCAAAATCACCGTGGTGCCGTCCACCACCTGCTGGATGAAGGTGCCCGCCGGGATGTTGGTGCCCGTGATGGGCATGCCCGCCTCCAATCCCGCTGTCGAGGCCATCGTGATCGTGGCATCCCCCGCCGTGGTGCTGCCGCCCGTGTAGTTGGCCAAGCCACCACCCAGATTCACCGTCGGCGTGGCGGTGGATCCGTTGTTGTTGAACGCCAATCCGGCCAGCGTCTGGTTGTAGCTGCCCAGGTCCAGCACACCGCCCCCGTTGATCTGCGGGACGATCGAGAACGCCATCTGATTGCTGCCGGCAAGCTGGACGGTCGCGCGATTGAGGATCAAGTCACCCGCGGGCAGGGCTACGATGCTGGTGCCGTTTGCGGCGGTGTTGGCGAGCTGGATCGTCCCGGTGTGATTTGGGCTTCCATCCAACACCGTGCCGCCGGTGTAGGTGTTCGTGCCGGTAAACTGAACTACTGAGTTGTTGAATCCCGTGTACACAAAGCGCGTTTTGGCGCCGTAACCATTGTCCACAATCGCGCTATTGAGCGTGATGGTGCTATAGTTTTGCGTAAGATAAAAATTAGCCGTCCCACTGCTCAGCGTGCCGCCGACCGTGATCCGTCCGTTGCCAACGGTGCCACCGATGGTACGCGCCAAATTGGCATTTGAAACAAACGCTCCCGCAGTCAGGTTGAGCGTATCGGCGTTGTCAGCGAAACTGAGCGTTTGCCCAGCAACGCTCGGAACAAACGCAATAGCGTTCGCCGTGTACGTCCCCGCGGTTCCCACTCCACCCACATCCGGGAAACTGAAGCTGCCACTCGCCAGCCTCAGATTCTGGGTGGCAGAGCCAACCGCAGGAACAACAGTCGCGTCGTATCCGCGGAACCCCGCAGAATTCAACGGCGCGATGCCATACTGCGCGTCGTAGGAGAGCAGATCGCTAGCATTGGTCGCAAACGGCAGGATTCCATTCACCAGCATGCTGGTGCCATTGGTGAAAGTCATGCGGCTGGCGCTGCCAATCTGGCCATTCGCTCCGGTAACATACAGAGTGGCGTCGTTCTGGACGGTCAGCGTGCCAATCCGCAGTTCCGTCGAACGGATCCCAGACCCTCCGTTGGTGATAGTAAGAAAGCTCATCCCCTGCGCGAGGGTCAGGTTATCCACCACCTCCACCACATTCGCATTGTCGCGACCCACCAGCGTGAAATTCGCACCGCGCAACGTCAGCGGCGCGGAATCCCTCAACCGGTCACCCAGCGCGCTCATACTGCTAGCGCCGGAGTTTTCGAGCGTAAGCGTCGAGTAGTTCACGTCGATCGAACTTGTTGCGCTAAACGCCGCGTCATCACGCAGAGTCAAACCACCCCCGCTGATAAAGGTGCTCCCCGTGTAGGGCTGGTTGTTTGAAAGCGTCAGCGTTTGACCGCCAGCCTTGTTGAAGGAAATCGCCCCCTCGATCTGGCCGCCGAAAGAATCCCCGTAATTCGACG
>JBILUQ010000128.1:0-10436 GCA_044370935.1 Chthoniobacteraceae bacterium | reverse complement strand
ACTCATTCGAATCAGCGTTGAAGGAATCGCTTAGCATCGTGCTGGCAGCGCCTGGCTTTCTCTATCTGAACGAACCAGGCAAGCCTGACAACCGCCGCGAATCAGGCAAGGCGCGCAGCATCTCGGACGCGGAACTTGCAACACGTCTGTCCTATTTTCTATGGAGCGCGCCTCCCGACACGCAACTCCGAACCGCTGCACTTGAGGGCGCGCTTCACAATCCCGAAACGCTCGCAGCACAAGTAAACCGGATGATCGCCAGCCCGAAGATACGCGAGTTTGTAAACGGTTTCGTGCACCAATGGCTGGGCTTGGACCGGCTGGATTTCTTCCGGTTCAACGCGCGGCAGTTTCCCGAGTTTGACGACAGTTTGAAAATTGCAGTGCGCAACGAGGTGCTTGAAACCTTCACCCATCTGCTCCGCTCCGGTGAAAGTCTGAATCGGCTTCTCAAGAGCGACCACATTGTCGTCAACGGACTCCTCGCCAACTTTTACGGGATCGAGGGTGTCAGCGGCGACGCATTCCGCCCGGTCCGCTTGACTGAGGGCTCACCGCGAGGCGGCCTGCTTGGAATGTCCGCGGTGATGGCAATGGGAAGCAACGGTGAGCGCACCAGCCCAGTCGAACGCGGCGCATGGGTGCTTCGGAAGCTGCTGCATGATCCTCCGCCCCCTGCCCCCCCAAACGTCCCGCAGCTTAGCAGGCTTGGCGGGCAAATGCTCAGCCCGCGAGAGCGCATTCTCGCGCACCAAGAAGAGCCCCAATGCCAGCAATGCCACCGCAAGATCGATCCCATCGGCTTTGGCTTGGAGAACTTCAACGCGATCGGCCAGTGGCGGGCGACGGAACGCTATCCCAAAGCCAGTCAAGGCAGCAGAGACTGGCCCATCGATTCCAGCGGCGCCTTTCACAACGGACCACGATTTGAGGACTATTTCGAGCTGCGCGAACTTATCGCTACAAAGGACCACGCGTTCGCCCGCGGATTTACAGAGGCACTTTTGGAATATGCGCTGGGAAGGCCTCTAAGCTTCATAGATGACGATGCTGTGGCTGCCATTCTCAGCGAAGCCGCGCAAAATGATTTTGCACTGGTCGATTTCATACGGGCGATTGCATGCAGCCGTGTGTTTCAAACCAAGTGACTCAATTGCGCAAATCCCTCCTCGAGGTTGCGCGCTTTTCATGCGGTTGATATGCCAAATCGAGCTTCCTTGTATGTGACAAAGGTCAAATATGCTGCGCAGTTTTCTATCAGCATTGCAAAGCAGACTAGCTGCAGGTCTGGTGGCCTTTACCTTTCCGGCTTAAAGCCAAATCGAACACCAGTCCGCAAAAACAATTTCAGGTTCATGAAACACGCCTTCCTTCTGCTGCTTGGTATTGCCACGCCAGTCATCGCCGAGACTTGGCCGTTGGAGCGTGTGGAGGACACGTTGCTTGTGCGCGGCACAGCGAAGACCGCCGAGGGAGCTTCCGGCGGCAGCTTGATGCTTGATGGCGAGTCATTGATTGAACTCAAAGACAGCGCAAACCTTGGAGGGGCTGTCTTCACTGTTTCGCTTTGGTTTAATCCATACGAACCCACCGCTGCTCAGCAGGTGCTCGCCGGCAAGAACCGCTACTCGCGCAACGAGCGCGAATGGAGTCTCACAGTCGAACCCAGCGGTCAACTGCGAGCGCATGTGCGGCAGGATGGTTGGACTACGATTTCTTGTGTGGAATCGCTAAAGCCAGGCGCATGGCATTTGGTGAATTTGGTGGTCGAACCGGGCAAGGCGGCGCTTTTTTTAAACGGAAAGCAAATGGGCGAGGCGAAGCTCGAAAGGCCTATCGCCGTCACAGATGCCCCCATCACACTCGGCGGCATCTGGGATGCGGGCGGTGTGCGCCAGGCCTTTCACGGAGCATTGGACGAGTGCTCGATTGTCGGACGCGCACTCACAACGGAAGAGATTGCCAAGAGTTATCGACCCGTCTCCGTCACGCACGATATTGCAAAGCAGCTTGCTCCTGCAGGTCTACCGCTTTGGGACGCCACGCAGAGGCTGCCGAAGTCCGCCGAACTGCCCGTGCTGGATGGTGCACGTTTTCATGTTATCAAAAAGCAGCGGCCCGATGAGGACGGCTGCAGGTGGACTCTTGGGGTCGGCCTCGCATGGCACAAGGAGCGGTTCTACGCTTCTTACGGCTACAACACCGGCGATGAAAACACGCCCACCGAGGAAGCGCACGTCCGTGTCAGCGACGATGGAGGCGTGAGTTGGGGCCGGCCTGTTGTGATGGACGCGGGGGCGGGAAACCTGGGCGTCAGTCACGGCGTGTTTCTATCCCAAGGCGGAAAGTTGTGGGCCTTCATGGGCGCGTTCTATGACCGCTTCCAGCGCACGCACACGCGCGCCTACACGCTCGATGAAACAAAGGGTTCATGGGAGCCACACGGGATGGTCATCAACGAGGGTTTCTGGCCGATGCAGGAGCCGCAGAGGATGACTGACGGGAATTGGATCATGGCCGGAGCGAGAATCTCCAACGGATACGTGGTGGAGGGCGACTTGCCAGCGGTGGCCATTAGCAAAGGCGATGACTTCACACGCTGGGAGATGGTGGTTATTGCTCCGGCGCAGGGGGCAGGAAAAATCTGGGGTGAGTCCACTGTGATTGTCGAAGGTAAACGCATCCTCAACATTTCCCGCTACGGCAAGAAGGCGCTCGCGCTGGTATCCATGAGCGAAGATCACGGACGCACGTGGACGCCCAGCGCGCCATCAAACCTTCCCATGGCAACGAGCAAGCCGTACTCAGGCATCCTCAGCAGCGGCCAGCGCTACCTCGTGTGCACCACCACGGCGGACACGGGTGGCGCGCGGTCGCCCCTCACCATTGCTGTGAGCAAGCCGGGCGAGTCGGTCTTCAGCAAGGTGTTCCTGGTCCGCAGGTCGGTCTTCGATGGAACGCCGGGCGTCTCCCATCCGAGCGCCGACTTTAGTTACCCGTATGCGGTGGAGCGCGACGGCAACCTTTACATCGGCTACACCCACAAGAGCCATGCCGCAAACGAACTAGCAGTCATCCCTGTTGCCAGTTTGTCGGTAAGCAGCGATGCCAAACACTGAAAGGGAAAGTGTCTGTCCCTGGGTAGCAAAAGGAAGGCTCCCTCGCCTGCCCGTCCTCTTCTGACGACGACCCGGTTGCCTATTCGAATGGAGGCTCGTTTCGAGGGTCGCTACACTGCGATGTTTCTTTGGCGCCGCCGGGATGCGCAGGAACTCTGCAGGCATCGTAACCTCATCCCGGAATGTTATTTGTAGTTGCTATTTTTATCCGGCAGCCTGAGGTTCGATCCCCAGCCCGCTCTTATTCGCCGGGTGTCACAAAGCTCTTCCCATGGAATCTCGCACCCCGTTCCGCCTTCTCTTTCTAGCCTCGGCAGCCTACGACGGCCTGCTTGGAATCGCTTTCCTTGTTGCGGGGTCCCGCATTTTTTCGGCGGCCGGAATTATCCCGCCCAACCACTGGGGCTACGTCGATTTTGCAGCGTCGCTGTTGCTTGTGTTTGGAGTGATGTTTTTGCAAATCGCGCGGGATCCAGTCAAAAATCGGCCCCTCATTCCTTACGGCATTCTTTTAAAAGTCTGCTACGTAGGAACAGTCGCTTGGCATGCTGGAAGCGTCCCGGTTCTTTGGAAGTCCTTTGCCGCAGCAGACACGATTTTTGCAATCCTCTACGTCGCGGCTCTCTCAAAGCTCAACAAGTCTGAGTAGCGCTGTCCATCGGCGGCGCAATCCCTACGAGCCCCTCTAGTTTCGGAAGGAACGGTTCATTAAAATGGCGGAGTCTATTTCTTCCGATTCGGATCCGCATGGCAGGCAATTGGAAAACGTTGAGCGCGATGCCGAGGCGGGCCGATTTCTCGCGCCAAGTTTCGGTTCCAAGTCGGACAGCGACCTCAGGCTCAACCTCAAGGGATTCAGTGCAGACTGCGTAGAGTCGGCTCTCTGTTTCCAGAAGGATGGGACCTTCGAGAGTCTGTGCGGCATGCTGCCCGGCATGATTGCGTTCCACCTTCCCCAAAAGGCGCCTCCCCCACCCAGTTTGCTTGAGGACCAAATGCGCCTCAGCGAGGACCTGGGTCTGGACTCCCTTGCTCTCGCAGAGATGGCATTCAAAATGGACGAACTCTTCGGCATCCCCATCGAAATACGAGAGGTGGCAGGGATCGCTACAGTCGGCGATCTCAAAGCGTTTCTACGACGCAAGCTTTTGCAGCCATGACGCACCAAGCGGTCATTTCCGGCCTCGGCTTTGTGACAAGCATCGGCCACTCGAGTGCCGAGGTGCTCGACTCGCTCCTGAACCTTCGTCACGGTCTTTCGGCATGGCATCCCGTGCCCGGCGCGGAATCGGCCGGCAGGATCGCCGGTTTGCTTGAGGGATTTGATGTCTCTTCCACCAACCCTGTGGACTGGACCTGGCCGGATACTTTTCGAATCAACGCGGCAACCGTCCGCATGATGCCGCCCCACGGCGTGTACGCCCTCGCAGCTCTCCAACAGGCCCTTGATGAGGCGCGCTTGGAACATACGGACCTCTGCGATGGACTCACCGGACTGTACTGCGCTTCCGGTGGTTCGCCAAGATTGCTACACCACCATCTCAACGAACTTGAAAAGCAACAATGGCGCCGGATCCATCCCCACGCCATCCTCGGCTCAGTGTCGGGTTCCCTAAACTTCCACCTTGGCGCCCACCTGAGGATCCGTGGTTCGAGCTGTGGCTTTGTTTCCGCCTGCTCCTCCGGGAGCCACGCCCTCGGGTACGCGCTGGATGAAATCCGTCTTGGCCGCCAGACCCGCATGATTGTGGTCGCAGCCGAGGATCTGAATGCCGAGACTGCGCTCCCGTTCGCTGGGATGGGCGCCCTGAGCGTGCAGACCGATCCGCGTCTTGCGTCCAGGCCCTTCGACTCGGGCAGGGATGGGTTTGTGCCCACCGGCGGTGCGGTGGCTATGGTGTTGGAGCGGGCGGACGTCGCCGAACGCAGAAGCGTGCGCGGCCTCGCGCAGATGCTTGGCTGGGGACAGGCGTGCGACGGTTACCACGCGGCGGCGCCGCATCCCGACGGAAGGGGTCTTTTGGACGCAATGCGGGCTGCTCTCAGAGACGCGGCGGCGACCGTTTCGGAGGTGGGTTATATCAACGCACACGCCCCCTCCACTCCCGCGGGCGACAGGGCGGAGGCGCGGGCCGTCGCGGCGTTGATGGGAACGCACCGACCGGCCGTCAGCAGCACCAAAGCGCTAACCGGCCACGGCCTTTCGCTCGCCGGCGCGATGGAGGCGGCCTTCTGCGTTTTAGCAATTGGTTCCGGTATCGTCCCCGGGCAGGCTCATCTGATGGAGCCCGACAAGGACGCCTTTTTACTCAACCTGCCGCGGGTATCCCTTCGCATGTCTCCCGGCATCACCATCAACAACAGCAGTGGCTTCGGTGGAAGCAACGTCTCCCACGTCTTTGCTCCCGTCCGTTCCTGAACCTTTATCCAAGACCGTGCAACAGTCTCTTATCGTAAAAACCATGCTCACCGCTGGGTGGACAGGCATGCTGCTCGGCGTCGTTTCCGGTGCCATCATCGGACTGTTTTTTCACAGGGAAGATTGGATGGGAGGATACGGCAGCTACCGGCGTCGGCTTACCCGTCTGGGGCATATCTCCTTCTTCGGGCTGGCGCTCGTGAACTTTTGTTTCGCTTTCAGCGAAACGGTTCAAGCGGTGAGACCCATGTGGAACGAGGTCGCGGTCTACGGATTTCTCATCGGCGCGGCAACCATGCCTACCTGCTGTTTTTTAAGCGCGTGGCGCAAACCCTTCAGACATCTTTTTTTCATACCGGTCTGCGGCGTCCTCACCGGAATCCTCTGCGCTTTGTTTGCGAAATGAAGCTTGGCCTCATTGCAATCAGCGGCGTGCGTTGCAGAAACGAGGAGCTTCTTGCCCTCGGTCTCACGCTTCCCGGTTTTGTTGAGCGCAGCAAGGTAATTGCCTCTTTGCCCAGCTTGGGTCTTCTGACTCTGGCGGGGATGACGCCGGAGGGCGTTGAGGTGGAATACCTCGAAGTTCCCGACCCTGCATCACTCAACGAGCTTCCAGGCAACTTTGATGCCGTAGCCATTTCCAGTTTTACCGCGCAGATTAAAGAGGCTTACAAGCTTGCCGACAGATATTCCGCAGCAGGTGTGAAGGTGCTCATGGGTGGATTGCACGTCACAGCACGCCCCGAGGAGGCGCTCAGACACGCGGACAGCGTGCTGCTTGGAGAAGGTGAATCTCTTTGGCCAGCGATGATCTCGGACCTGTTGGCAAACAAGCTAAACCCACGCTACGACGCGAGGGGGATAAACTTTGACTTTGCAAATTCGCCCATGCCGCGGTTCGAACTTCTCGATATCGACAAATACAATCGCATCACCGTCCAGACCCAGCGGGGTTGCCCGTACAACTGCGACTTCTGCGGCGCCTCAATCCGCCTCAACCCGCGTTTCAAGACAAAACCGGTTGAGCGTGTGATCGCCGAGATTCACCGCATCAAAGAAGTGTGGGCGCACCCGTTCATTGAATTTGCCGACGACAACACTTTCGCGAGCAAGTCCCATGGAAAGGCGCTGGCAACGGCACTGTTGCCCGAGGGCTTGAGGTGGTTTACGGAAACCGACGTCAGTATCGCGCAGGACCCGGAGTTGCTGGCGCTGATGAAGGATGCAGGCTGCGCCCAGATTTTGATCGGACTGGAAAGCCCTTCCGCCGGCCTCGACGGCATCGAACGCAAAGCAAATTGGAAGCTCAAGCAGCGGGACGGCTACCGGCGCGCCATCGAAACCATTCAAGATGCCGGGATCACAGTGAACGGATGCTTTGTGCTCGGGATGGACGGACAAGACTCGACCTGCTTCGACTCGGTGTTCGAGTTTGTGAGGGACACCGGCTTGTACGAGGTTCAGATCACTGTGATGACTGCGTTCCCGAACGCTCCGCTCTACGATCGAATGGCCCAAGCCGGGCGCTTGCTGCAGCCGGATGCGTGGGAGACGTGCACCCTCTTTGACGTAAACTATCAACCCGAAGGAATGTCCGTGTCAGAGCTTGAGACCGGCTTCCGTGACCTCACCCGGCGCATCTACAACAGCGATTTCATCGAATCACGGCGCCGTCGTTTTTTTATGCGCCAGAGTGAGCTACGCCGGTTGCGGGCAACGTAGGCGCGGTTTTAAAAAGTGGGAAAGTCTCCGCCTCCAGAGATCGAAACGCTTTTGCCATCCAAAAATAGGAAATTCCGCCGCGGGAATGATGCTGGCGTTATTATCTGAAATGGCACTGGCCGAGACGGAGACTCCAAGGGAGAGAATTTTGTCTGGTTTGACAGAGGCTAATAAAAGGGAGGCAAGCTTGGTCGCCCAGCTGGAAGCACAACTTCGACCCGGCGAGCGGCGGGGACAGACACTTTACGCTACACTTTACGCTCCATTCCGCTCTTAGGCGGGCTGCTTGATGGAGCGAACGGTAAAGTCTCGCGCCGCCCGATAGCCTCATGTCATGTTTGGCTTTCCCCCTGAGACCCAGCACCGTCTGGGTGTGTGTTATTGAACCCATCTTATCCCCTCATGAAAACCTTCCTGAAACTTGCTGTGTCCATGGTGCTGGCGATGCCGGCTTTTGCTGAACCTCTTTCCCCGGCTGAGCAGCTTGGCTTTAAACTCGCAGTGCACTCCTACACGTTCCAGAAGTTTTCGCTTTTGGACGCCATCGAGAAGACGGCCGCCATCGGGGTAAAATACATGAGTGTTTCCGGAAACGTAAATCTGGCGGGCGGAGACGCCACCTTGGTGAAAACACCCACGGTGAATCTGTCTCAGGCGGAGTTTGAATCCATACAGTCGAAGCTCAGGGCGAAGGGCATTTCACCCACGTTTGTGAACATGGGAGTTGTGAAGCCGGTGCTGGATGAGGCTGAAAGTCGCAAGATATTTGATGGGGCCAAGCGGATGGGAATTACGGTGCTCGTGGCCGAGCCGGAGACACACAACAAGATGGAGGAGCTGGGCCCTGTTATGGATGTCGTGGAAAAGCTTGCGAAAGAGTACAACATACAGGTTGCGATCCACAATCATCCGGGGCCGAAGAGTTTTTATTGGAACCCCGATACCGTACTCGCGGCGGTAAAGGGCCGGAGTCCGCTGCTTGGAGCTTGCGCAGACGTAGGGCATTGGGTTCGTTCTGGGCTTGATCCTGTAGAGTGTTTAAGGCGGTTGGAGGGACGCGTAATCGCGTTGCATTTTAAGGACCTCGACCAGGCGACGTTGTCCGGGCATGACGTTCCCTGGGGTACGGGTGTCAGCAACACCAAGGGGATGCTTCAGGAACTGAAGCGTCAGAGCTTCCGGGGAGCGATCTGTGTCGAGTACGAGTTCAACTGGGAGAATTCCGTGCCTGAAATCGCAAAATCCGTCGAGTGGTTCAACGCGACTTGTGCGGAGCTGGCAAAGTAAGGCTGCAAGCGGTGAAGGCGGAGTGCGCAAACCTCAGCGAAACTGAACCGCTAGCAGAAGTCCTGGGGACCGGGGGGCCCTGGGGACAGACACTTTTTCCCGCTCTTTTGCCCCAGTTCGCGGGTCAGAATTTAGTTCGGAGTCCGAGACCAAGAGATCGTGAGTTGGATCTTAGGATCGGTCCTTCGGGATACATTCGCCAGTAAGGAGTTTAAAACATGTGTTTGGCCGGAGTCATCGCGCCACAAGCCAGGTGCGTGCGCAGCGGTTCACTAAACTGCGGCGGCCGATCAATGCCAGAAGGCTGCATATGAAGAGAACCAGCACCAAGCATCGCTCACACCCGCGGATTCGCGCATTTGCTCACGCTTCCAGACCGGCGTTTGCCGCCGCTGCTGTGTTGATGCCCTCGGACACAGACCCGTGTAACTAGATACCTGCCGGCTTGATATTGTTGATGCAGCGCGGTTTTATAGAGCGGAAGCCAAAGAAATGCTCCGAAGCCTTTTTGTCTCAATACTCACGCTCGCATCCCTTGCCCACGCAAGGGAGCGCCCTATTGTAGTGGGATATGTTCCGCTTTGGTACAATCTTCAAGCGGTCGCAGACGATTTGGATTTCCAGAAGCTCACGCACATCAACATCGCGTTTTTGAATCCGGCGGATGAAACCGGCACATTGAAACTCGACGAGAAGGTGGCTCCGTTTATCGCGGCCGCACACCGATGCGGCGTGAAAGTCATCGTTTCCATCGGCGGCGGCGGCGCATCGGAAGATGCCGCGATGCGGGAACGCTACGCGGTGTTGTTGTCTGCGGAAAGGCGTGAAGCATTTGCTGCCATGCTCGTTGAATTCGCGGGAAAGCACGCGTTTGACGGCGTCGACGTGGACCTCGAAGGGCCTGCGATTACCGATGCGTACGGGCCTTTTATCGCGGTCCTTTCCGCTGCTTTAAAATCACGAGGCTTGCTGCTCACGGCTGCGCTTTCGAAAGGCTACGGCGGCGAGCATGTGCCACGGAGCGCGTTGGCTCATTTTGATTTCGTCCACATCATGGCATATGACGCTACAGGACCGTGGGCTCCCGGTAAGCCAGGGCAGCATTCCTCTTTGCGGTTTGCGCACGAGAGCGTGGAGTGGTGGCTCGCCCATGGGGTGAAGCCATCGCAAGCAACGCTCGGCTTACCGTTTTACGGTTATGCATTTGGTGCCGATGCCGCCAAACGGCGCGAATTCAATTTCGGCGAGATCACAGCCCTCTGGCCCGGCGCAGCTCAGCGTGATGAGTCCGGAAGCACCGTTTTTTACAACGGAATCCCGACAATTCAGGCGAAGTGCAGGTTGGCTCTGGAAAAGGAACTGGCGGGTGTGATGATCTGGCACATAGCTGGCGACGCAAGAGGCGCCGACTCGTTGCTAGAGGCCACCCACGAGATGCTCGGCCGGAAATCGCGGTAGAGCAGCGCAAGCGAGGGACGGCGTTGGGGACCGGCGTTGGGGACAGACACTTTTCCCCGGACACTTTTCCCCGCCATCTCGAGCTGCAGGGTGAGCCTGCTCGACCACCAGAGCCAGTCCGCCGAACGGCGCAACGCAGATTTCTCAAACCCCGTGCTTTTCGAGGACTGCAAACAGCGAGATCAACTCCGCCTGCAGTAGCACCGGCATGAACTTAACGAAGGGCTTCATTCGCAATATCCTGTCGTGTTCCGAGTAAATGAGAGCTGGCTCGGTATGCGGAGCCAATCAGACCGGTTTTTAAGTAAGCTTTCCGGATGGTTCCAAGTTGGTTTTGGTTGGTTAGGTTAGTTCTCTTTCTTTCGCAAGCTTTGTCGCTTTTTGGGCGCTTGCAGACCCGGAGCGTAGCGGAGGGGCAAAAGCGCCCAAAA
>JBILUQ010000127.1:0-10439 GCA_044370935.1 Chthoniobacteraceae bacterium | reverse complement strand
CGGGTCTCATTTGGATGGTTGGGTCGGGCTTTTCGTGTTCGGCGTGATCCGCACGCTCAGCGCCGTAAGCGTAGCGGTGCCCGAAGAGTGAAAGGTGAACTCGTTGGCTCCACGACGCAGCAGTCTCGCCAGCGAGGTCGAGTCGCTGGAGACGCTCAAGGGCGACTCGCCTTTCTCAAGGCTGCTGGATGAAGTGGCGGTGAATAACGATCTTTCCCGGTCGAGTTTGAGTTCCTCAAGCTTCTTTCCGTTAATGAGAATGTCTGGTGCGGCGAACTCGCCTGAACCTTTCCAGGCCAGTTCGAGCCGAAGATCCTTGGCGTGCGCCGGGTCGTCGGTGAGGAAGAGGAATGCGTTTCCCAATGCATTGGGCTGGATGGTGAGCGGCAAGGGCGTCTTGCTCACGGTAGCGTTGTTGCTGACGCTGCATGCATCGATGAAAAATTCCTTCGGCAGATGCGCGAGCTGCGTTGGATCTGAGAGCTCTTCGAGGAGTGAATATTCGGCGGTGTTGTAGAAGTTGAAGGTGTAAAGACCATCCGCTCCGCGTGCCCAGAGCGTGGCGGCGGCGGCACGCAGCGTCTCCGGGGTTCCGAATCGGGCGAGGCCGCGCGGCATCCGCTCGATGACTCCATACACGGGCACGCGATGCCGGTGCGCGAGGGTGATCCACTCGTCGAGTGCGTTTGAACTAAAGGTGAAGCCGTTGCCGGCGATGACGGCGTCGATCCATCCCGCCTTCAGCCAGGTTTCAACATCGAGTCCGAGTTCCTTCGCGCGTGCGGGGCTATCGGGGACGCGGGTGACGAGACGCAATGGGTGGCCGTGTCGTTTCGCGGCTTCATAGAGGATCGTGCGCGCTTCGCGGACAAACT
The DNA here is from genome assembly GCA_044370935.1 of Chthoniobacteraceae bacterium. GTDB lineage: Bacteria > Verrucomicrobiota > Verrucomicrobiia > Chthoniobacterales > Chthoniobacteraceae > Chth-196. Next base: position 9,564 of record JBILUQ010000127.1, on the reverse strand, counting down.
CCGTGAGAACGGCGGCGTTGACCTCACCATCGCGGAAGAACTTCGGGTAGCGCAGACAGTCCAGCTCCACGCCGTCAAGGTTGTAGCGTCTGCAGGCCTCGCGCAGGATCGTGAGATAGTGGCTGCGTACTTCCGCCTTGGAGTAGTCGTAGAGCAGCTTCTCGCCATTCACCTCGCGGTTTGGACCCGCTCGCAGTTCCTTAGGCTGCGTTTGCACTCTTGCCCACATTTCTTGGGGACCGGGTCGCGCCGGGTCATTCAGCCAAGGCAGGAAGTCGTTGTTCCACTCGGCATCCGATGGCGGCTGAAGAAACCAATGCCGGTGCGTGCGCCGGAAATCATCCCAAAGATGCGCCCAGTTGAAGTAGGCGTGATGCTTGTCGTTCATGCGCATCGAGAAGAAGAAAGTGCGGCCATCCCGCTTCCAGAACTGGAGGATCGCCTGAAGCGGATCGTCCCCAAGTGCGGCAATGTGGGAGCGTTTCAGTTCCCAGATGGGCATGCCGAAATTGCCGCAGTAGGCGAGGCCGGTAGCCCCGGTCTTCGCCAGCGGTCCGATGCGCAGCGCGAGGTAGTCTTCGGGCGAGAGGATGGCCGGTCGACGAATCGGTTTACCCGCGGGCATCCAGACGCTGTCGTGATGCTCCGGATAGGCGGGCCACTTGAGGTCATCGCTGTCGTTGTTAAACAGGATCCGCGGCAGTCCGCGACTTTCGAGAGTGGCGTTGGAACTTGAGGCAGCGGAGTGAAGCTCAATCAGCGACGCGAGCAGCAGGGCGGTGAGGAAGAAGCGTAGTCGAGCAGTCATAATATCGCTCTTCTTTTGTTTATTATTGCAGAAGCGCGCCTGCCACCTGCGCATAGACTCGCACCATGAAATCGTTCGGATGATTGGCGAAGCCTGGGCCGCTAATATCGCAATAACGTTTGCTCTTTAGGATTTTCTCGCTAACGGACCAGACATCCGCCACCGCGACATGCTCCGTTTCGAGGGTCTTTAACGCAGCAAGATACCCGTTCATTGGCGTCAGAGGGCGCCAGGTTTCATTTCGCAGCATGCTGGCGACCAGAATAAATTCTGTGTCTGCCTTGCTGACGGATACCAGGTTCATCATGGCTTTGATATTGGCGATGTATTTTTCAACCGAGGTGCCGTTGGCATCATTCATGCCGAAGGCGATGATGAAAAGGTCCGGTTTTTCTGGAACAATAAAGTTCGGGGTCATCGTCTTGCCCCACCCTGAATTGGCGCCGCCACGCGAAGGATTCACAAACGTAATTCGGCCTCGATATTTTTGCCTCAGTCCCTGAATCAGCAACTCTCCCCATCCCGGCAGATACGGCGGACTGCTTTTGCTGGCGCTGGCTCCGAAAGAAATGCTGTCTCCCAGCAACGCAATTTTGAGCGGCTGACCGGCTTTTAATTTTTTCTTTGTGCCCGCCAGCTTCCCCGATCCATCTGAAGGAACCGGACCCGTCCAAGGCTCGTCATGCTCGTATGAAACCGCCAGTTGATACTCACTCGGAGCATCTGGATGGAGCGCTTCCTCCGTCACAAACGGAATTCCCGATTTTTCAGTCAATCGGATTAGGTTGCCATCCAGAACATAATCGACAGCCTCCTGATAGGTTATATCGAGCGTATAGTTTCGGACAGTTACGTTGCCGGACGGCACAAACAGCAAGCGCCCCGCCGCAGGCAACCCCCCGACGGAAACCGGTAAAATTGTTTCATTCACCATGCGCTGCGCTGCCCAGATCGGCAACAGGACCTCACTTAATTCATACCGGGGACGATCCTCTGCCTCGACAAAAAGTGAGACCGGACGGTCTTTTTTTAATTCAACGGCGGCGCCCGCGCAGGAAATCTCTTTGACATGAAGCGCCAGTTTTGCGCAGGGGAGATGCCCGTTAAGAAAGTCGGTGAGGGTAAAAATAGCCGCGCCGTGCCCCCCGTTAGGACAAGTCGCGGCAATAAACTGCTCGGAGCCGTCCGCATCTTTTGCGAACAAATGCAAGAGGGGATATCCTTTGATGACCAGCGGTATCATGACCCCAGCATGAGCTGTGCGCCTTCCCTGAAAGCCCGATAAGTCAAACGCTAGGTCGCACGAAAACCCTCCGGGAATTTCGGAAACCGCCTCCGGTTGCGTGGAAAACCGGACACCCTCAGCCTGAGCCGTCGCTGCGTAACACAGAACTGCTAACCCAAAAGCAACACTTGTTTTTACGACAGTGAGTGAGCGTATTTTCCTTTTGTAACCACTTCGGCAGTTCGCGTGCGCGGTGTCGTCGCGGCGCGCGTTAAAGCCGGGGACGTCGAGAGCGGTTCCAGGTGCAGTGGTGGGCTGTTTGGTTTCCGCGGCGGACAGCGGTGCCGGCGGTGCAGGCATGAGAGCTGTGAGCGTTGGGATATCCAAGCGCAGCAAAAGGCAGCGGAGCTGGGATAGCCCGCCAAGCAACGTCAAGCAAGGCTTGGATACTGCCCGCTTAACAGGTTTCAGAATCATCCATGCTAGGGTGAGTACGGGTTTCATGATGAACGCTATTTTACCTGGTCCGAGGCTTTGGCACGTCCGGCTTGTTTGGCTTTGACGAAGTCGAGGACCTTGTCGTTACTCACGCGAGTGTAAGGCGCAGGCATAGATGCGACCCAGGTGTCGTGGGCTTTCTGTAGGCGCTCTCGGATGTCAGTGTGTGCGATCGAGAGATCGTTTGATTCACTGGCATCCTTTGTTAGATTGAACAGTTGCACCTCCTGGGAGCCGGCACTCCCATGGACGAGCTTCCAGTCGGCATCGCGGATGGCCCACGGGGACTTTGATACGGCGGGTCCGAAGACGAAGCGCCACGCGAGACTGCGCGCGGGAAATGGCTCCGCGCCACGCAGAGCGGGCAGAAGATTTTTACCTTCCAGTGCCGCCGGTATCGGCTGACCGGCTAATGCAAGCGCGGTGGGAAGCAGATCGAGCGAGGATACTGGCAGGTCCACGGTCTGGCTGGGTTTGATAGTGCCGGGCCATTGCATGATGAAGGGGACACGAATGCCGCCTTCAAAGTTCTCTCCCTTCCAGCCGCGAAGGGGCTTGTTGTCCGAGCCAGTGCTTTCCGGACCGCCGTTGTCGCTCAGAAAAACGACGAGCGTTTCCTGCTCCAACTTCGCGGTCTGTAGAGCGGCGAGCACGCGTCCGATATTTTGATCCATGATGGAGATCATCGCTGCGTAGGTGCGGCGTTTGGTGTCGCTGATGTGAGCGAATTTTGCGATCGCCTCCGGCGGTGCTTCCAGTGGCGTATGCGGCGCGTTGAAGGCGAGGTAGAGCAAGAAAGGTGTGGATTTGTTTTCGTTGATGAATCGCACTGCTCGCTCGCCGAATGCATCCGTGAGATAACCACCCACGGGCACGGCCTTCCGGCCTTCGAGGATCTGTGCGATGCTCTTTTCGCCCGTTTGCGGGAGATACCAACTGCTGCCGCGTAGGAAGCCGAAATACTCGTCGAACCCCCGATCCAAGGGCTGCTGGCCGGGCTTGGTGCCCAGATGCCACTTGCCTACCATGCCGGTGCGGTAGCCTGCGGCCCGCATGTAGTCGGCAAACGTGGCGCCTTCGCTGAGTCCGGCAATGTCGGTGACATTGTTGTTCTCGCAACCTATGCGGTTCTGATCCACACCCATCAAAAAAGCTGCACGCGATGGCGCACATTGCGGTGCAGTGACATAGCCAGCAGAAAAACAGATGCCGTTCTTTGCAATGGAGTCGAGATGAGGCGTGGGGATGTCTTTGCAGCCATTGAATCCCGCATCGGCATAACCCATGTCATCGGCGAGGATGACGATGATGTTGGGTCTGCTCGTTTCAGCAGCGTGTAGTGTCGCTAGCGGCGCGAGAAGCAGTGTGGCTAGGAGGGAGAGATTTTTTTGTTTCATTGATAAGTTTTTCTTTCAAATCATCTCGATTGCTTTGCTGTTAGCCCATCGATATGGCTCATTTAGAAATCCACGATGAGGATTGAGTGCTTGCGTTCATAATCCCGAGACTTGCGGTAGGCGGTTGCGAAGATCGTGCCGTTATACAGTTGATTAATGCAGGCGCTCTTAATCATTGGCGGTGGCGGGCGGCGAGGCGAAGGCCTGTTCGAGGAAAATGGGGCCGACCGAGTCCGCATCCTTCGCGAATCCACTTCCGGAAAGGAGGGGCAGCAGGAGGATGGAGAAAAGGGGCAGTTTTGCTTTCATGGCCAGAGGTCATACCACTAGATACATGCGACGTGGCTTTCTTAGCTTGCGAGTGATCCGCGACCGGCTGAACCCGTGAGGACAAGAGCCTCAGCCAAGACGAACTGCCCTTGCCGCGTTTATGGGATGTCATGGGATGGGTGTCGGTCATGGTTTTTTCTGCAGACAGGCTCCGAAGATCACAAAGTCTGCGGGTTTGGCTGGGGTAAGGCTGAAGTCGGCCTTGTCCGGCTTGACTCCCTTCTCGAATCGGGCGTCTTTGAGGCTGAATGTCTTGCTCCGGATGTCCCCAGAGTTTCCAAGGAATATTTCGCCCGCTTTTCTTGTCGTGCCTTCCGTCTTTTTCCCCTTGGTCTGTTCTGTCCCGTTCGCATCGTAGTCGATGGAGAGAGTTGTTTGTCCCAGATCGAGGTAGAGGATCGTGAGGCTAAGCTCCGGACATGCACCTTTGGTGAAACGTGGATCCTTGAGCCGGAAATTCATCCTGCGCCTGGTCTCAGGGGGAGTGGCTGCCGACATCCATGCTGGTTGACCGGCAATCTCTCCCTCGGCGGTTTCTGATTCATGGGCGCCGAACTGCGGTTTAATCCACACCGCGTCCTTCAACTCGTCGAAGGAAAAATGCTTGATTGCAGCCTCGTTGATGGCGGCTTTGATTTTCGCCCAGCGCGCCGGATACACCGTGTCCTCGTGCAGGGCGGAGGCGAACAACTCGTCTTTGACGGCAACCTCTGGCTGGGAAAGCGTGAAGTAAATTTTTCGACCCTCCGGCTGCTCGAAGGTGCGGAAGAAAAAGGTCCGTTCCGGCGATTTCCCATGGCGCCCCAACCATCCACGGACCTCTACAGTCAATCCATGGTCTACCGCTTTCGGCCCGGAGACCGAAGCCGGGTCCAAGGTTATCTGCTGCAACCGCTCGTAAGCCGCCTGATGCGCCTTGTCTTCCTCCACGAACTTAACCTCCCTGGAGGCGTCGATATAGTCGAGGCCACTGGCGACTGGATCGAGGCTGTAAACAACCGGGCCGCGGGCTAGGACCGCTTTTCCTTGTTGGGTCCGGATTCCGGTGATCCAGCGCCATTCCATGGAAAGCTCCAACTCCACACTGTCTCCTGCTGTCCACTCCCTGTCGATGGTCAGGAAAGTACCGGGATTGGCCGCTTCCGTCCAAGGCTTGCCATTTAGAAGAACCGTAGGATTCCGGCACCATGCGGGGATGCGGAAGGAGATAGACTGTTTGAGCGGGGATGATGGCTCGACTCGGAAACGGATTTTTCCAGTTGCCGGGTAATCAGTCTCCTGCACCAGCGTGATTGTTGCGCTGTTCCTCAGCTTCAGCCGCGCTTCGGATTCGCCGTAGAGGTTCACCGTGATCCGACCGTCACCGAGGGTATAGAAATAACGAGGGAGATAAGAGAGTGCGCGGCGGAGATTGCCGGGACAGCAGTAGGTATCCGATGGCCAATACGAACGGGACCCCTCCACGCTTAGGCTGTAACAGAGCTGGCGGCCATCCGGGGAAATGGCGGCAAAGAGGCCGTTGTAAAAAGTGCGTTCGATGACATCAGAGTTGAAGACATCGGGGTTGGAGCGGTTGAGGCGGTCGAGCAACTGGACCACATAAAACTTAGCGCAACTTTCGCCGCACTTGGTGGGTAGCTGGGGTTCCGAAGTTTCTGCTTCGGCGCTTTTATTGCGGGTAGGTTGGCCTCGCGTCCATCGTTCGGTTTCACAAAACTCGCCAGTGGGAACGGATCCGCCGTCCTTGAGCCAATGGATCATCTGCGGCCAGGCGGAGGTGAGGGTGGTATGGGGGTGATGGCGGTTCAGATCCAGCATCGAGATGTTGGCATCGCACCAGTCGTAAACATGGCCCAGCATTGGAAGGGTCACCCACGACCATTGCTTGTCCAGCTTGTTGTCTGAAAAAAACCGCGCGCGGACAAAGTCGGTGTATTTCGGATCACCCGAGATCTCGGACAGACGGATGAGTGGATATTCCACCGTCCAGAGCAGCAATTTTTGTGGTGAATGCATGTCATCAGGCCACTCGCCGAGCATGGCATTCCCGATCCGGCGGGCAGCGTCCAATGATTTCCGGTGGCCAAAAAAACCGTAGTCGTTAGCCAGAGCGAGAATGATTGACCCCCGTTCGTGAAACCCGAACTTCGACCATTCGTAGGGCGCGCCGCGCGGACTGATTCCGAGATAACCGTCGGTGTCAATGGTGCCGATCGTCTCTGCGATCCATTTGTTTTTCCACGCAATGATCTCGGGGTTGCCGGTGAGCGCGGCGAAATGCACGCCCGCATCCAGCGTCTTGCCCAGTCCGATGTAAGGCTGCTTGGAAGTGCTCCGTGTGCGGAAGGGCCCGAGGAAATCCTTCTCCATGTCCAACCGGAGGAGGTTTCCCTTCATCACGCTTTCGACACGGCGTCCGAAAACCCCACCTAGACGGAAGGATTCAAAGCCGATTGCCGCTTCGCAGGGTGTGACAGCTTCTGTGCCATGGGGGGTAATTGCGCACAACGCGGCCAGCGGCGCGAGCAGCAGGGAGGCAAGGAACGTGAGGGTGGTTTTCATGCACACAGGCAGGCTCGTCAGTCCTTTCTTTCAGGCGCGCCTGGTACGAATTCGAGCAGTCCGTTGGGTCCGAGATTCTGGCGTTGGCCGGAGACAATCTTTTCCAAGTTTTTCAACTGCGCTTCCAGCTCTGCGGGATCCTCGGGCGCTGAGGATTCGTCGCGCGTGTCCTTCAGCCACGCCGCGAGCACGGCGCGGAGGCGGTCGAGCGTTGTGCGGTGCCTTGGGTCGTCGGCGAGGTTGTGCAGTTCGAATGGATCAGCCTGCAAATCGTAAAGTTCCTCCGGCGCCCGCGACTTAGCCATGAACTTGCGTTGGTCGGCGTTGAGCTTCCCCTCGGCATGGAGCCGGTGCATGCGGTTGTAAGTGGGGTTGCTGACCTCGGCGTAGGCCATGCGCTGCAGGTAAGGCCGCTCGGGTTCGAAGTTGCGGATGAGCTTGAAGCGCGCGTCGCGCACCGTACGCACGCGATCCGGCGTGTCGTCGATGCGGTCGCGCGCTCCGAACACATAGTCGCGCGCCTTTGCGCCGGGGCCGAACATCGGCGCACCGTCGAGTCCCCCGGCCGGCGCGCCCGCGAGCGCGAGTGTGTTGGCGTGAACATCGAGCAAGCTGACCAGCGCGTCACTCACACTGCCCGGCGGGAGCAGCGCGGGCCATCGCACCAGCAGCGGAACGCGAAAACCCTGTTCGTAACTGTAATATTTGCCGCGGAAATCCTCGCGCCCGTTGTCCGCGAAAAAGAAGACGACCGTATTTTCGTCAAGGCCATCGCGCCGCAATAAGTCGAGCACGGCGCCCACCTTGGCGTCGAGCACCGCGAGTGAATCGAGATACGCCGCCCAGTCGTCGCGAATCACCGGATCCTCCGCGAGGTAGGGCGGCAGCTTCGCCGCCGCGGGATCCGTGGGATTGGAAGCGGCCCGATGGTAGACGCGGTGCGACTCGGTGAAGTTGATTTGCGCGTAGAAAGGCGCGTGAGTCTTCAGGTCGCTCCATTTGGTAGAGTCGAACTCCTTTCCGGTCTGGAAAAAATTCCAGTCGGTCTTGCCCGCGCCCTTGAAGCTGAGTTCCGACGGCAGCTCGCGAATGTTGGCCGTAAAGTAGCCCGCATCGCGTAGCCGCTCCGGGAGCAAGCCCACTCCGGGAGGGCGCACATACGCCGCCGTTCGATGGCTCCGGTGGTTCGATGCGCCAAAGCGTGTCTGAAACACACCGGTCATGAACGCCGATCGCGACGCCGAGCACACGGATGCCGTCGAGAACGCGTTCCGGTAAAGCCGCGACTCGTGTGCCAGCCGGTCGATATTCGGCGTGCGCGCGGCGGCGTTGCCGTGGCAGCCGAAGTCTGGCCCAGCATCCTCCGCGATAAGCCAGAGAATGTTTGGCCTCGCAGGCGGACTGTCAGCGGACCATGCAACCAACGGCGAGAGTAGCAGGGTGGCTAGTAGTGAGGTAGTGTGTTTCATTTTCGTTCCTTGTTTCGATTCGCGATGATTTCCCACTCGCCGGCGGGAAGATTGAATACACTCTGCTCCTCTGGCTTGCCGTTGACGGCGATCATGGTGAAGCCGGGCAGTTTCACGGTGGCGGTGGTGTTCCAGGGCACCCGGGCTTTCAAGGTCACGGTTCCTTTCTTCTGCTCCCACGACGTCGCTATGTGCCCGTAAGGCGACCGGAACTCCATTCCCGCAGATGACAGATCCTTCGGGAAATGGGGAGTAATGAAGAAATGCTTGAAGCCCGGCGAGGCAGGGTCTGGTTTTATCCCGCAAAGCCATTCGTAGAACCATGCGGTCATCGGCGCGAGTTCGCCCTGGGTCCGCGCTGCGTCGTTTGGAAATGCAGGAAAAGCCCACGCCTCAGCGAGGGTCTTAGAACCGAATGAGAGCATGTGTCCCAGGCTTGGATAGTTGGTTCGGGTCATAATCGCGTAGGCATCATCCACCCGCCCGTTCTCGGTGAGCACGGCGAGCAAGGGATATGAAGCCCGCGCGCCGGTGGAAATATGTCCGTTCCACTTTTCCCTCATGTCTTCGACGATGCCATCGGCCAACGGCCCATACTCCGACCTGTCAGCCAACCCGCTCCAGACGGCGAGGGCGTTGACTCCCTGCATAGTGGGCGCTCCCGCGCAGTAAACTCCCGAGGTCAGGTCACGAAACTTGTCACGCGCCGCCGTGCGGATTTCGACTCGCAGCTTTTCCAGTTGGGCGGCATCGTCATCGCGATTCAAAATACGCGCGGCCTGCAAGGTCGTGCCGGTAAACTTGAGGCCGGTCGTGGTGCCGTAAAAATCTTTCGGCACCGGATAGGGCACCAAACATCCAGCCATTGACGAAGGATTTTTCCAGTATTGCGGAAGATCGTAGGCCGCAGTGGAACCGTTGTGGTCTCCAAACCCGTCATCCAGAATCAAACTCGGGAATTTCGGATTCTCGAACCAGAAGCCGATGGACTTGCGCATCAGCGGATAGTTTGCCTCCAACTCCAGTCGATCGCCGTGGTAGAGGTAAAACTGCCAGGGAAGTTCCGTGTAGATTAATTGCGATTCCGAAACCGACACTCGCACGGATCCCTTTGGCGGTGCATCTTTCAACCGACTGGCGATCACATCATGCAGGCCTGAGTAGTCTCGCACCTCGTTAAGAATGCGGGCGGTGAAAGCGGACAAATCGTGCCGATAGGCGTGGATGCCGTAATTGAGCGACAATAGGCTGGGATAATGGCCTTTTTCACCGCCG
>JBILUQ010000415.1:0-2832 GCA_044370935.1 Chthoniobacteraceae bacterium | reverse complement strand
CAGTCAGATCTGGAAATGGAATTGGATGCTTTTGCTGGATTCGCGACCGTTGGGCAGGGGCCGCGTCCCTGGTTTATGAAGCTTGGCATCGCCATCGATGGGAGCTCTGATATGGTCTTGGGTATAGAGATTGGCAAGAGTGGAACCGACTCGCTCGAGAACATCGCGGGACGCGCATTGGTGAATGCGCTTTCAGAAATCAATGCCCGCCCGAACACCGTTGTACTCTGCCAGAGTTCAGTCATGCGCGCCCTGGGGCTCATTGCTGGGAAGCTGGAAATTAAGCTGAAACTTAGCGAATCCCTGCCGGCAGTGGAGCGGGCGCGCGCAACGATGCCGGAAGATTTGGGCGTTTGAAAATGCGTGGGAATCGATTCCAAGCACTCTCGCGCGCCCCGCGGTCATACCGCGTGATACCAAGTGCGCGAACCAAGAAAATGTTATTAAAAAGCGAATTCTTTCCTATTGAGCTGGCCATCGAACTTAAATTCGAGCCCGCTCCCAAGGATGACGCGAGCCGAAACGCAAACTCTCACGCAGCTGATCCGCAATCAAATAAAAGCTCACGCTGATAGACACCCATACCTCCCAATTCCAAACTCGACTGCCGGTGGGCGTCGTGATTCCATGAAGGAGTTCGGCTGCTTACATTCCACGCCATGTGGACTCGATCAAGCCGTGGATTGATATGGTCGAAGAAGTGGTCGTGGTCGACAGCTAGAGCCTGTCCGAAATTTCATAACCATCTAGTGCAAAGCGCGTTATCGCGTAGATTCAGGCGCACGAGCGGATCATTGCAGAATGAGCGGTGCCCAGTGGGCAGACGCGTTTGTTTGGCCACCACAAGCGCGTCTCCCTGCTCTATTCAAGGCCATTTCTTCATTGAGAAGATGACGCGGCGCATGACGAGTGGGTTACTTGGCATCCATGGTTCCCGGGTACTGCGGCCCACCTGCGGCGACGTACCCATTACTCGCGCCACTCGGATCGGGCGTGACCCAAATTGCGAAGAGCTGCCCATTGGTGAGATGAAAACGGAAGCGTACGGGCTTGCCGGAGAGCGCGGACAAGTCGGCGCCGTCGTTCCATTCGATTCGACGCTTTGTGGTGTCGCCGGTGAGCGGCTTGGAATTGGCGAGCACTTTGTCGTCGGCACCGAGCGCTTCGACTCGCAATTCCCCTTCGTTCGCCACAACGTTCACGAAGAGATGCCGGCCGCTGAACTTCAACGGACGCGTGGTCAGGACGCCGCTTTTTTCGCCGGCATCCATCGAGGCAAACCCATCGCGGCGCAGCATCGCGAGGCCGATACTGCCCCCAGTATACATGCCGCGGTGGCCGCTCGGCGAAATGCCGCTGGTGCCCATGTAGGGAAACACGAGCTGATCCTCGAGCACCACAAAGACCCCGGCAGCGCCGTGGAGGTAACCGCGGTCCCACGAGCCCTCCGTACGAGAACCGACAATGAAACCGGTGCGATCCGGCCGATCCCAGTGGAATCCATCACGGCTGAAGCCCAGTTCGAGGTCGACGAGCTTCGGAAACCCGCCTTTTTCACAGACTCCGTTATTCGGGCCGCGATGGATGTAATGGAGGCCAACCATCAGGCTTTCGTATGCGACGGCGTTGAGGCTGTAGAGCTGCGGCGCCTCACCCGCCCCCGGGTAGCGGCCCTCGGGCTCGGCAAGGTCGAACTTGTCGGCGCATGTCCAATAGACGCTCTTGCTCCAGTCGGCGCCTTTGAGGAAGTCCTCGCTCTCGTAGTAGTAGCGGCTGCGACCGCGGGAGGTGCCCCGCTTTATACTGGAGCACCACTTGTTTCGGAAGGGATTGAAGAAGAAGGAGCAGTAGTCGGCGGCGGCGATGCTCGTGGTGACAGCGTCCGACCACGTCTTGCCATCGGAGACATGGAGCGAGTGGTTAAATCCCTCCGGGCGCTGTTCCTTCGGTACGTGCAGCCAGCAGGTGAGGTATTTGAGGCGTTCGGCGGGATTCTTTGCGTTGAGGTCGAGCCACACGCAGTTGTCGGATCCGCCCGTCTCCAGCCTTGGTCCTGTCCAGCGCAGGCCCTCAGGCAAAAGCGGTCCGCGCCGTGTCCACGTCTTCATGTCGGGACTCGTTGCAAGCGACAAGGGACCGCGCCAACCGGCGACGTAGAAGAGCTTGAAGAGCTTTTCCAACGGGTCGTAAAACACGCCGCCCTGTCCCGTAAAGGTGGTGGCCTCCTCCCCACTCTCGCCCAGGGTGCTGGGAGCGAGTTCGCGCGCCGACTCGGCTTTGAAGACCGGATTGCCCTCGAATTTCTTTGCGTGGTGGAAGGTGCGTTTGAGGGTCGTCTGCTCCACGAGAAAGTCGTCCACGAAAAGCTGGCGGCCCACATCAATTGGGATCGTCTTCGGCTTTGCTTTCAAATACGGCACCTCCATCGGCTCGGCGGAGTTTGGATCGCGAAAGCGGGGCGGCCACACGTCTGGCAGCTCGATGCCGTTGTAGAGTTTCTCGGGCTTTGGCCCTATAGCCTTGTTGGCTAACTGAAGCAACCCGCTGTCTTTTGAGCCAATCGTGCCCGCGAGTACGTCTTCTTCGCGGAACTTTGCCAGCAGAATCTCCGCGTCAGAGTGGCGGTTCCAGTCATAGAGGATGTGGATGAGCCCGTCCGGGGATTCGAATCCGTCAGGGTACGACACCGCCTTGCGCTCATCGAGCAGAAGTCCTCCCTTCCAGGTTTGTCCTTCGTCGTCAGAGAGCCATGCGGAAAGGTGGGTTCGCGAGGGCAGGCGCTCGGCAGGCGAACCGTTTTTCACGAGCAGGATGCGGCCGGATCTGAGGCGG
>JBILUQ010000414.1:0-2838 GCA_044370935.1 Chthoniobacteraceae bacterium | reverse complement strand
CGCAGCCCCAGCTGCGCTTACGCGTCCCTCCGCCGGTAAGGATTGCTCCCGTCCCCCGATTAGCCACATCTCTGGTGCGATCCGGGTTGGGGGCGCAGCTGGGGCTACGCGGTCCCAGGGGGGGGCGACGGATCGACCTCCTCAAATTATAAACATCTTGCGTCGCAAAGCCTGGCTCCAACCGAAGCTGCCATCAGCTCGCGCCCCGGGCGCTTTGGAGCCAGCCACTGAATGTGCAAACTACTGGATCGATCTTTATCAACCTCGCTGCTTACTAGTTTAGCTTGCCGTTCGCCTCCGACCGAGCATAGTAGTTCCATTCGATCTCAGCCGTATTGGCTGCAGTGTCATCGGGGTGTAGCTTAGCTTGGTAGAGCGCCTGGTTTGGGACCAGGAGGTCGTAGGTTCAAATCCTATCGCCCCGACCACTTTCGGAATTTCCTCTCTCCGGAAGTTCCCCTTCCCAACAAACCGAGGGTTAGGAGGACCTTAAAAACACAGCTAACGTTTTTGGGATATTTCAGCCAGATCCCGCGCGACGGCAAGCGTTTCGATTTCTGTAATAAACCCCTCTGGGTCGGGATTCGCGATGGGATCCTGATCAAGCAGAGGCAGCTTCTTGAGCCGCAAATCCTCGATCAACAACCGCTGAAACCTCCTCGTCCCCAACGCCGCCGCGGATTCGGCGCTCGCGGACTGCAGTCGCGAGTATCGGTCTTCATCCAAAAGTGCGTTTTGACGGCGATCGGACTCCCGCAGGGGCAACCGGTTGGCTTGCGCCTCCACCCTGAGGCGCTGCCTTTCCTCCTGGATCAGGCTGAACCCTTCGCTTTGCGAAACCCGCGCCAGCGAACGCTCCCCAAGGGCTTGCAACATTGGAAAAGTCACGTTTCCTGCAGCAGAGCGCTTCACAGGTTCAATCGCGTCATGCTCCAGGCATCCGATCAACGCGGACTCTCCGCGGGAAGGAATGTCAGCGGTGGAAGGCAGAACGATATCGGGACGCGTCCCGACGATTTGGGTGGATTGCCCGTTGACCCGGTAGAACTTGCCGATGGTCAGCATCAGCCCTCCGAGAGGAAGCCTGCTGCGGACGTTTAACAAGTCAGTGAGCGGGATCGCAGCCTGCACCGACCCCTTTCCGAAAGTCTGCTCCCCCCCGACCACGACGGCGCGCGCATGATCCTGCAAGGCTCCCGCCACAAGCTCGCTCGCAGAGGCGCTCTCACGATCCACCAGCACCACAAGCGGCCCGTCGTAGAGCTGTTTCTTCTGCCTCACCGGCATCATCACTTCGATGGGCTGATTCGGAATCCGCACCGCAGCAATCGCCATGCTCCCGCAAAACAACCCGCCAAGCTCCACCGCCTCCTCCAGCAATCCCCCGAGGTTTCCGCGAAGATCCAACACCACTCCCGCAACGCTCTCCCCCTTGAGACGCCGCACCAACGCGCCCACATCCCTCGACACACTGCTACCCTGCCCGCCAGTCGCGCCGCTTTCGTTCCCATAAAACGCGGGAATCACAATCCAGCCAAACCGCTTGACCTGCCCCGCGTTGGAGACGTGCACCACCTTTGCGTAGGCCTCCCCCTCGTGTGATCGAATCTGCTCTCTTCGGATTTCAACCACTGTCCGCGCGGCGGGATCGGACGAACGCGCTGGCGCAACCTTCAACCGCACGACCGCGCCCTCCTTGCCTCGCAAAAGCCGCACGCTCTCGTGAAACGTCAATCCCTCCAGATCCCGAAACGGCGTGCCTGCATCCGCGATCGCCACGATACGGTCGTTTACCCTAACCCTTCCATCCCGTTGGGCGGGGCCTCCGGGCATGATCGCGATGACCCTCAACCCGCCCGGGTCCTTGTCGACCGTGACGCCGATTCCAACCCGCGTCAGATTCAACTCGCTCTCGGTATCCTCGAATTCCTCCTGCGTGAGATAATCACTATGTGGATCACAGGCCCTTGCGAGAGCAGCCAGCGCCGGGGCAAGCCGATCTCCCCGGGAGTCGGGTGAAACCTGCAATTCACCCCGATACTTCTGCCGGACCCTCTCCAGCGTCTCGTTCAAATCCATCCCATCCAGAAGCTCCGCCAACACCTCGGAACCAAGCTGCTCGCGCCATGCTTGTCTGGCTTCCTGCTCATCCGCAGGCCAGTCGGCGTGCTCCCGCGACAACTCCACGTCCCAAGGTTGGTTGAAGTCCCAATTTTGAGCCAAGAGTTCCTCGACCCAAACGGCGCAGTTCGCCTTTCTCTGGCTCAAAACGGCGCCTACGCGATCAATCGCATCCCACCGCCCATCGTGCAACGCCCTCGCGAATCCCGGCCCTAGAGTGTCGCGGAACTGCTGAATATCGGTTTTTAAGAAGTACAACCGGTCGGGATCGAGCGCGTCAAAATAACGCTCCAGCGCCCGGTTCGATAAACCGTTCCCGAGGGGCTGCTGCAAGTAATGCTGTTGTTCCAAAACTTCGGCTACCGTGCGCGCAGCCTTAGCCCAGAGGATGTCGGAAACTTTTTCACGCGCTTTCGCAGCCTGCTTTAAGAGTACGTTGCCGGTCGTTCCACTCTCGGCAGTCTGCCCACTCTTCGCGGTCGGCGTAATTGGCGCCTTTGCGCGGGACGCTTCCGCAACCCGCAACGAGTACTGCCCATATGCTCGCGTACCGCCGCTCTCTTCAGCATTTTCTACTGCACGCGAATTGCAAAGAAACGAGAGGAACAGGAGCGGCCAAAAAACCAAGCTCCTCCACCGTTGACCAGAAGTGATGAAGGCGATCGGGTTGCTTGAGAAATGATGAATACTGGGGCTCACTTTTGGTCGAATCAAAGA
>JBILUQ010000002.1:0-37591 GCA_044370935.1 Chthoniobacteraceae bacterium | reverse complement strand
CGCTCCTCTTTCACAGATTCAGGAAGCTGTTCCTCCATGGTCGCTGCCGGGGTGTCTCGGCGCGGCGAGTAACGGAAGATGAATGCATTGTCGAACTCGACGCGCTTCACCATCTCGCGGGTCGCTGCGTAATCCTCGTCGGTTTCGCCGGGAAACCCGACGATCACATCCGTCGTCACCGCGATGTCTTTCCGCGCTTGGCGCAGCGCCTCCGTGAGGGCGAAGAATTTTTCTGCAGTGTAGCCGCGGTGCATTTTCTTTAGAATCCGATCCGAGGCAGACTGCATCGGGAGGTGCACATGAGGCATGAGCTTTGGCAGGCGTCCGAAGGATTCAACGAGGTCCGCCTTGAACCCGATGGGATGCGGTGAAGTAAAGCGCAGCCGCTCGAGGCCATCGACGGCATGGACCGCCTCCAGCAGCTGCACAAAAGGACTGATGCCGCCTACTTTTTCGAATTCGTGTCTGCCGTAAAGATTCACGATTTGTCCGAGTAGAGTGACTTCGCGCACTCCGTTTTCGACCAGCTTGCGGACTTCATCGACGATGTCTGAAATCGGGCGGGAACGCTCCGAGCCGCGCGTGCTTGGAACGATGCAGAAGGTGCAGCGCATGTTACAGCCCTGCATGATAGAGACGAATGCTGTTGCCTGTCCGTCCTCCAGCACGTGTTCGCGGATGGTTTGCTGTGAGCCGGGTTCCTCTTCGACATCCACAATCGATAAGCGCTGGTCGTCCATGAGCCGTTCGCGCGAGCGCTGGCGGTGTTGCACGAGCTGGTCAACGTAGTCGGCGACCTTGTGAAATTTTTGGGTGCCGACCACGAGATCGACGTGGGCGATGTCTTTCACAAGCTCCGCTCCGCGGCTTTGCGCCATGCAACCGAGGAACCCGAACACCATCTCCGGCTTGTTCTGGCGCAGCCTGCTGAGAATGCCCATTTTGCCGAGGGCCTTTTGCTCCGCCATGTCTCGGACGCTGCAGGTGTTGAGCAAGACGACATCCGCCGAGCGCTCGCTTTGCGCAAGCTCGTAACCGCGTGCCAGCAGATCGCGCGTGACCTGTTCGGAATCACGTTCGTTCATCTGGCAGCCGTAGGTCTTAATGAATACTTTTGGCATGGCGGGAGTGCGAGCTTGCCACGGTTGGAGTTCGGAGTCTAATCCGGAGACGGGTTTGGGCGGGATCCGATAATTTTTGTGCCTGAGGAGGGGCAAAACCGATTTTGGGTTTGCATCGGCCCGCCTCCAAACGGAGTTTCACTGCTTTTAGATCCAATTTTGATCCAATTATGAGTTCTGCGCGCCGAGTTGTTGTAACGGGAATGGGAGTCATGAGTCCGGTGGGAGCCGACCTCGATACTTTCTGGAAAAATCTGACCGCTGGGAAAAGCGGGATCGGGCGCGTCACTCTTTTTGACATCACTGGGTACGACTGTCAGATCGCGGGCGAGGTTGAGGGATTTGACCCGACCCAATGGTTCAAGGTTCCTAAGGATTCGCGCCGCGCGGACCGGTATGCACAGCTTGCGATGGCCGCATCGAAGCTCGCGATGGCCGATGCCGGCCTCGAGGGCGCTCCGGGCAATCCCGAGCGTTTCGGGGTGATGATCGGGTCAGGGATCGGCGGGCTGAAGTCTCTCGAAGACCAGCACACCAACCTCATCACAAAGGGGCCCGGCCGCATCTCGCCCTTCATGATTCCCATGATGATCTCGAATATGGCGAGCGGCCTCGTATCCATGGAGTACGGGCTGCAAGGGCCGAACTTCGCGCCTGTGTCAGCCTGTGCGACCTCCGCGCACGCGATCGGCGAAGCCTGGCGCATGATCCGGGAGGGTGACGCCGATGCTTTTCTTGCAGGCGGCTCGGAGGCCGCCGTTGTGCCTCTTGGGCTGGGCGGTTTCGGGGCAATGAAGGCGCTCTCAACGCGTAACGACGAGCCCGAGCGGGCCTCCAGGCCATTCGACAAGGGGCGCGATGGATTCGTCATGGGCGAAGGCGCCGGTGTTCTAGTTTTAGAGGAGCTTGAACACGCCAAAAAGCGGGGTGCGCGCATTTACTGCGAGCTGCTGGGATACGGCCTCACAGCTGATGCGTATCACATGACTTCGCCGCTTCCAAACGGCGAAGGAGCCCAGCGTTGCATGCGCATGGCACTGGCCAAGGCGGGATTGAACATTGAAGAGGTCGACTACATCAACGCCCACGGCACATCGACCCCGGTCGGGGATTTGTGCGAAGTGCGCGCCATCAAGGCAGTATTCGGCGAGCACGCAAAGAAGCTGGCCATCTCGTCCACCAAATCGATGACTGGTCACCTCTTGGGTGCTGCCGGCGTGGTTGAAAGCGTTGCCTGTGCCATGAGCATTCAGACGGGGGTTGTGGCTCCCACGATCAACCTGGAAGATCCAGAGGAGGAGTGTGATTTGAACTTCACGGCACTGACCGCCCAGGAGCGGCCGGTGCGGATCGCCCTGAACAACAGCTTTGGTTTCGGCGGACACAACGCGTCTCTGGTGATCGGCGCGTTTTAGGACGGCACCAAGGGCTCGATTTGGTTTCTGAGCCCCCTGGCGCCGCCTTGAGGGTTCGCTTTTTGGCGCAAAACTTTTTGAATCAGGTGTTTTTGCCGCGCGCGCCGCTGCGCCGGTGGCGATCCGCTTGAACTGCTGGGTGGGTTGGCCCATAGTTTTCGACCCGAGCTGCGATTTCGCGTGGCGCGGGCTAACCTCTTCCATAAAAACCAGCCTTATGACCTCTGAATCCAATGGCGCCAAACCTTTGAGCGCCAACGAGAACATCAAGACGCTTTCCAATCTTTTACGCGGCAGCATCGCAGAGGATTTGAGGGATCCTTCCACTGGCGCCATTTCGGAGGAAAACAGCCAGCTCACCAAATTCCACGGTTTGTACCTTCAGGACGATCGGGACCGGAGGAATGCACTCAAGAAAGAGGGCAAGGAAAAGGCGTTTTCGTTCATGCTTCGTGTGCGCTTGCCCGGGGGCAAGGCGACTCCGCAACAGTGGCTGGTGTTGGACAAGCTAGCAGGTGAGGTTGCCTCACCATCGCTCCGCCTGACCACGCGCCAGACTTTTCAGTTTCACGGCATTCTCAAGGGTAACGTAAAGCCGCTAGTGCAGCGCATGCACAGCGTGCTGTTGGACTCGATCGCGGCATGCGGTGACGTGAACCGCAACGTGATGGCGCCGCCCAATCCGGAGCGTAGCGCGCATTTGCAGCAGGTTTACGACGACGCTCGCGCATGGAGCGAGTATTCGCTGCCAAAGACCCGCGCCTATCACGAGATCTGGCTCGACGAAGAAATGGTTGCGGGCGGCGAACCCGAGCGTGAAACCATGTACGGAGCGACGTATTTGCCGCGCAAATTCAAGACGGGTTTCGTGCTGCCGCCTTCCAATGACGTGGACGTATTTTCGCAGGACTTGGGTTACATCGCGATCGTCGAGGGCGACCGTTTGGTGGGCTACAATGTGACTGTCGGCGGAGGCCTCGGGATGAGCCATGGAAACGCGGAGACCTTCCCAAGGCTTGCGGATGTGCTCGGATTCATCACGCCCGACAAGGTCAACATTGTGGGCGAAGCAGTGCTCACCACCCAGCGTGACCACGGGGATCGGACCAATCGCAAGCATGCGCGCTTGAAGTATACGATCGAGGATCGCGGCATCGATTGGTTCCGCGCAGAAGTGGAGCGTCGTGCGGGGATCAAGTTTGAGCCCGCCCGCCCTTATGAATTCACCACGATCGAGGATCCGCACGGCTGGCACCAGTGCTTGGACGGAACGTGGTTTTATGGACTGCACATCCTGAGTGGCCGCATTCGCGATTTACCCGGTTGGAATATGAAGTCCGCCCTGCGCGAGATCGCCGAAATCCACACCGGCGATTTCCGGCTGACGCCTTCCCAGAATCTGACGATCTCCGGCGTGACGGACGCGCAAAAACCTGTGATCGAGGCAATCCTTGGCCGCCACGGGCTCACGGGTGAAAACAACCGCTCCCGCCTCCGATTGAACGCTCTGTCCTGCGTGGCCCTGCCCACTTGCGGTCTGGCGCTCGCGGAAAGTGAGCGAGCGCTGCCCGAGATCCTTTCCAAGTTCGAGACCGTTCTGGACGAGGCCGGATTGCGCGAAGACGCTATCAGTCTGCGTGTGACGGGGTGCCCGAACGGTTGCGCAAGGCCTTATCTAGCTGAGATTGGCTTTGTGGGACGCGCGCCGAACAAGTACGCGCTATACATCGGAGCAAAATACAACGGCACACGCCTGAACCGGCTCTTCAGTCCCAGCGTGACGATTGATTCCGCTGTTGAGATGCTGAAGCCAGTGATCAAGCGCTACGCTGTGGAGCGAAATGCAGGAGAAGGCTTCGGTGATTTCTGTGACCGCGCAGTACTCCCAAAAGACGCAACGTTCCACTCGGTCGGGACAGTCGCACAGGTTTAAAAAACAGGAGTAGCCGGCTTGGCGTTGTAATCAAGCAGCCATGCTTGATGGCGGAGCCGGTATTCTTTTTACGCACCCCTTGAAGTTATGAGCCAACCGCAGACTGCAATCACTCCGCGCCGCGAAGAGGATTTTTCCGAATGGTACCAGCAGGTTGTTCGCGCCGCCGACCTGGCGGAGCCCTCGGACGTCCGCGGTTGCATGGTCATCAAACCTTGGGGATACGGCGTGTGGGAGCAGATGCAGGGCGCGCTCGATGCCATGTTCAAGGCAACGGGCCACAAGAACGCGTACTTTCCACTCTTCATCCCGCTCTCATACCTCGCGAAGGAAGCAGAGCACGTCGACGGCTTTGCCAAGGAATGCGCCGTGGTGACACATCATCGGCTTGAAGTCGGGCCCGACGGTGCACTCCGCCCCGCGCCGTCCGCGGAACTTACCGAACCCCTGATCGTGCGGCCCACAAGTGAGACCATCATTGGAGCAACTTACGCCAAGTGGGTGCAGAGTTACCGCGACCTGCCAATACTCATCAACCAGTGGGCGAATGTGGTCCGCTGGGAAATGCGGCCCCGGATTTTTTTGCGGACCGCGGAGTTTCTTTGGCAGGAAGGCCACACGGCGCATGAGACCGATGCAGAGGCCGTGGAAGAAACCGAGAGGATGCTGGGCGTGTATGCCAAGTTTGCGCGCGAGCATTTGGCGTTGCCGGTTTATACGGGGGAAAAGAGCGCCGGAGAGCGTTTCCCGGGTGCGGTGCAGACTCTCACGATCGAGACCATGGTGCAGGATCGTAAGGCCATTCAGGCCGGAACCTCGCATTTCCTCGGGCAGAATTTTGCAAAGGCGAGTGGCATTCGTTTCTTATCCAGAACAAACACGCAGGAGTACGCGTGGACCACGAGTTGGGGCGTGAGCACCCGCTTGATAGGGACGGTGATCATGGCGCACGGAGACGATGACGGGGTGGTTCTGCCGCCGCGCGTTGCGCCCTCGCAGATTGTGATTCTGCCTGTCACGCCGAAGGAGGACACCAAGGCCGCCGTGCTCGACGCCGCGCACAAGCTCGCTGCCCGTCTGCGCGAACAGCGCTTCCACGGCGATTTGCTGCGCGTCGAAGTGGACACGCGCGACATCGGCGGTGGGACCAAGAGCTGGGAATGGATCAAGAAAGGCGCGCCAGTCCGCATTGAAATCGGGCCGCGTGATTTGGAGAAAGGATCTGTGGCATTGGCGCGGCGCGATCGCGGGCCAAAGGAGAAGACGTTCCCAACCGCCGATGAGTGCGTTGCGGGAATGATCGGGGTGCTGCAGGAAATTCAGGACGGCTTGCTCGCGAAAGCGACTGCTTACCGCGATGCAAACACGGTGCGGATTGATACGAAGGAAGATTTCTACGCGTTTTTCACGCCGAAGAATGCGGAAAAACCAGAGATCCATGCCGGCTTCGCGCTTGCGCACTGGAACGGATCGGTGGAGGTGGAGAAGCAGATCAAAGAGGATCTGAAGGTCACTATCCGCTGCATCCCCACGGCTGGCCAGATCCCCGGCGCTGAGGAGCCCGGACGCTGTGTGATTACGGGAGAACCGAGTGCGCGCCGGGTGCTTTTTGCCAAATCGTATTAAATCATTTTCTAAGATTCCGGTCCCGGATCGGAATCATCTGTTGGAAAAAGCGCTGCGCCCTTGTTAACCACAATCTTTTTATGAACTCAGCCATCCCCGTCGAACACAACGATCCGGTCAACGCGCAGATTCTTGCGATATCCGAGGATAAAATTCAGGGTTTTGTACGGGAACCCTTCGAGGAAGTCGCGAGGCTTTCCGGAGTCGCGTTGGATGTGGTTATTGAGAGAATTCGCGCAATGCTCGAGGCGGGAACGATTCGCCGCGTGCGTCAGACTTTGATCGCACCGAATCTCGCGCACGGCGCGCTTGTCGCGTGGCGTGTGCCGGAGGAGAAGCTGAATAGTGCGTTTGATTTCATGTTTCAGCAGGATCCGTTCAGCGGCCATGTTGTGGTTCGCTCAACCGACCAGCAAACCAAGGGCTCGGAGTACCGGCTGTGGACCACTTTAAAGGTGCCCGTGGGCACCTCGATGGATGAGCATTGCGAGGTGTTGATGAAGCATACGGGCTGCGAAAAGTACAAGCTGATGCCGGCTAAGGGCATCTTTGCACTCGGCGTGGGGCATGTCAGGCGAAAGGCCATTGAGCCTGGGGACAAGATCGAAATGCCCGCGCAGATGATGCCCGTTCAAAGTATTAATTTGAGTGATTTGGATTGGAAGGTGCTCCTCGCTTTGAAGCGTGAATTTGAAGTTTCTGAAATCGGATCGCACCCGTGGGTCGCGAGGGCGTCGGAGGCGGGGGTCAGTGTGGACGAGTTCTTCGCCACAGCGGAGAGCCTCCAGCAGCGAAAAGTGATTGGTCGTTTCTCAACCTTCCTCGAGCACGTCAAACCCTCACAAACCGGAGTGCGAGTCACGCGTTTCAACGCGCTTTTCCATTGGGCTGTACCCGCCGGCCGCGAGGTCGAGGCGGGCGGTGAAGTCGGCCGGCACGAGGTGCTCACTCACTGCTACTGGCGCGAAGGCGGCGTGGATTTCAACAACGTCAACATCATGTCCGTCGCACACGGAACCGAGAAGGACCGCGTGCTCCAGCACAAGGCTGCAATCGATGCGCATCTCTCCGCATGCGGCATCCCCGTGGTTTACACCAACGTCTTCTGGGGCGGCCGCAGCGAGATCAAGCCTTCGGAGATCTCGCCGGTGATCCACAAGGAATGGATCGCGCGGATGAGAGCAAGCGCTCCCGTTTAAGCTTCCTTACTGGGCGCATCGAGAATTCGTCCTTAGCCGATGTCGGGGTTTTTCGAGAGCCACGCTTGGAACGCCTCGAGGGCTCGAGCTCTGTGGCTGATCGCATTCTTGATTTCCGACGAAAGCACTCCGAAGGAGTCCGAGTGGCCCTCGGGCACGAACAATGAATCATAGCCGAATCCGCCCGAGCCCTGCTCGTCAGTGAGCAACGTACCTTCGCACACACCTTGAAAAAGACCCCGGATCTCACCCGCTTGCGCGAGTGCCAGCACACAGTGGAAGCGGCCCCCTCTGGATTGTGGGGCAGGATGAGCGGCTAGTTCCTTTAGCAGGCGTGCGCGGTTCTCCGCATCGGAGCTGTTCGGGCCGGCGTACCGGGCCGAGATCACCCCTGGAGCGCCGTTGAGTGCGTTGACCGAAAGTCCGGAATCATCGGCAAGCACCCAGCCGTCGAATAGATTGGACGCTGCGAGCGCCTTGATCGCCGCGTTTTCCGCGAAGGTACTGCCGGTCTCCTCAGGGGATGGTATGTTCGGATGTGCGCACAGGTCGCTCACATTCCAGCAGTCGCCTAGAACGGCCTTAAACTCTTGGGTTTTATGGGCGTTTTTGGTGGCGATAAGCAGGTTCGGCATGCGGACTGAATACATGACGACACAGGTCCAGCCGATGGTAAAAATGCCGCCTGTTGAAAATGTACTTCAAATTGCCTCGGTACCCAGCGCGTGCGGGATTTGAAGCTTTCACAGTGAAGCCGCTAGAGGCGCGGCCGGATCAGCTCCAGCGTCAGCAGTCCGTAGGACGTAACCAAAGCCGCATCCTTTTCCATCCAGCGGCCGGTATCATTGATCCAAAAACCCGCGGCGTCCTGCCGGTTGATGAGCTCGATGGCAAGTTCGCGCGCCCAGTCGTGCGATTTTCCAGCAGCCTCGAAGGTCCGTGTTTCGCTCGCGGCAAGCGCTTTTGCCATGAGGTGGTAGTAGTAATATAGCCCCTGCTTACCTAACCCTGGATTCTCCTCGAGCGTGAAGTTGTTTTGAAGCCATCCCAGCGCTGCCTGTATCCGCTGGTCCTGCTTGGAAACATCCGCGTATATGAACGAAAGTAGCCCCGCGTAGCTCATCGAACCTGAGCTGCGCAAAGCTTTGCGGCCGCCTTGTTCCTCCAACTCTCCTGCGTTGCTAAAGCCCGGGTAATACACGAAACCTCCGCGTTCCGATGGTGAATCGGAAACCCAAGGCTGCGGGTTTGTTGCTGAAAGGTTCTGGCATCGCGAAACAAAAGCGATCGCCGCAGCCCAATCGAGGCGGGCGTCTTTCGAAGTGTTCTCTTTCGTTGTTTCAGCAAGCTCGAATGCCCTGAGTGCTTCCAGTGAAATCATCGTGTTATCCAAGTCTGGGTGCTGCCGCTTGGGGCTGACTCCCGTCGGGCCGTAGCCGATGCCACCATTCAAGTCCGGGCGCACCATTTGATCCGCTTGCTGCCGAATAAGAAAATCTTTCGCGTTGCGAATGATTGCAGCGTCCTGCGGATCGCCAAGCTGCAGGAACGCCAGCAGCGCTATGGCAGTATTGTAGTTGCTCAAGCCCTCTGCGTAGATTCCGCCATCAGGCTTTACGTTGGTACGAAGAAAACGAAATCCTTTTTGAATGCTAGGGTCCGCCTTGATCGCATCCGTGCGCTCCGCGCGCAGAAGTGAGAGCAGCGATAGCGCTGTGATTGCGGGGTTGCGCGGGTCGCTCCATGTTCCGGAATCGCTCTGTTGTGCCGCCAGCCAGCGGGCGCCGCGCGCGACCGTCTCCGCAACCTCATGCTGCAGGGAACCATTTGCCTGCGCTTTTGCCTCAGGTTGCGCTGCCATTGTGCGGTCGATGCACGCGAGTGAAAGAGTAACGCTCACAACCATAAAGCAGATCGTGCGAAAGACAGGGGCAACGCATTTCATGAAACGTATCTATTCCCGCTGACTTCGGGCGTCAAACCTGATGCGGCGGCAGTCCATTCGTTGGTGTGACCATCTTGATCGTGATCTTATTCGCGGATTGATTGATTGGCCGAGGAATGTGAACGTCTGCAGCCGCCCTTGTTCACATGAAGGTCCTTTTTCTATCGCAGCTTTTCCTGCTCGCTTGCTTGTGTGGCGGCAGTTTTGCAGACCCGAGTGTTGAGTCTTCTTTGGGCGAAATTTCCTCTCCCAAAACCGGGGCCGGCGTTGCTCCCGGCTTCGAAAAGACCGCTTCCGCAGTGGGGAAGAGACCTGCCGTTGCCACTGCCCCTGACCTTAACAGTGCTACGGCGGATCCAAGCGGGCCGCGTATTCACAAGCTCGCCGACGGAAGAATCTTGGTCGGCCTAGTGACGGTCGATCCGGAGAAGCGGCAGATTTCATTTCCGGCAAAGGTCAATCAGCTTTCCGGTTTGGTGGAGTACGCGGTGGTGACAAGCAAGGGTAAGGTGCACGAGTCTGTGTTTGTGACCGAGGCGTCGGCGACGCACATTCACATGGCGGCTCTGCTGCTAAAGTTCGCTTCGCCCGAGGGTCAGGTGGAGCCGGTAAAAATAGCGGTCGAGGTGGAGTGGCAGCTTGATGGATCCGCGCGGCGTGCATCGCTCGATCGGTTCATCGTTCACACGAAGGATGCCGGTGCGAATCGCGCGGGCAGCACGCTGGGGCGGGAAGCCTGGCATTACGCAGGGTCCGTCTTAAACGACGGAGTGCTGGTGGCGGAAGCCGAGGGTAGCGTGATCGCGCTAATCAGCGATGATGCCGCTTTGATTCATAACCCGCGTGCAGGGCGGGTGGACGACGAGTTGCATGCGCCCAACTCGGATTTGCTTTTGGAGCAGGGGTGCCCCGTGGTCCTGCACCTGGCTCCATTTGCAGCGAAGGAAGCGAAGTAGGCTCCGGGAAAAAGCGCGGGTCCCTGCTGCGATTGGTTGAGATCGAAAGTGCGCCAGCGGGAGCAGAGGTTTGCTAATAGAAACTCCTTTTGAGGGTTGTCATGGAGTTGATAACCTGAGGGTTTGACCTCCACCCATGAGTTTCCCCCCGCCAGCTCTGCCCCTGCCAGCAAAGACGCAACGCGCCCTAGCGCGGCTCCTTGCAGGATCGGTCTGCGCATGGCTGTCGTCGGCTCTTGTGTGTTCCACTGGGGTTGCTGTCGGTGAAAGCCCAGTTTACGAGACCGAAATCCGCCCAATCCTGAAGGCTCACTGCACGCATTGCCATGGTGAGGAACCCAAACTCGGGGGTGGCGTTGATCTTCGCCTAAGGCGTTTCATGGATGGGAAGACCAAAGACGGTTCGCCCATCCTTCTCCCTGGCAAACCCGAGGAGAGCGAACTTTTGAGGGTGATTCACGATGGGGAGATGCCCAAAAAGGGGAAGAAGCTTTCCACCGAGGAAATCGTGCTGCTCGAAAAGTGGGTGAAAGAAGGGGCGAAAATTAGCACAAAGGAGCCTGAAAGCCTTCCAGCCGGGCCGTACATCACCGAGGAGGAGCGCAAGTTCTGGTCTTTTCAACCCGTAAAAATTGATCGACCACCGAAGTTTGCGGATGCGCCAGACCTCGCGCCGATCGACGCATTTGTACGCCACGCGCTTCAAAGGCAGCAGATGGATTTTGCACCGGAGGCGGACCGCGCGACGCTGATCCGCCGGGTCTCGCTTGATCTAACCGGGTTGCCTCCTTCGCCGGAGGAGGTCGCTGCATTCATTGCGGATAAACGTGAGCAGGCGTATGCGGAGCTTGTCGACCGGCTTCTTGCTTCGAGCAATTACGGGGAACGCTGGGCAAGGTATTGGCTGGATATCGCCGGTTATTCGGACACTAACGGGTATGCAGATGTGGATTCTGTGCGGCCCAATGCGTGGCGTTATCGTGATTATGTGATTCGGGCGCTAAACTCGGACAAGCCGTGGGACCGTTTGATTCAGGAGCAGCTCGCCGGTGACGAGTTGGTCGCGACCGCGCATGGCAAGATTGGAGATCTAGTGCACGACCCGGAAAAATTCGATGCGCTGGCCGCCACGGGCTTTTTGCGTCTCGCCCCGGACGGCACAGGCGACGCGGTGCCGGACATGAACCTTGCCCGCAATCAAAATATCGCCGACACGCTGCGAATTGTTTCCACCGCGCTTACAGGTCTAACGGTGGCTTGCGCCCAATGCCACGACCATCGGTACGACCCGATCACGCAGGCCGATTACTACCGCTTGCGTGCTGTGTTTGATCCTGCGTTTGACTGGCGCAAATGGCGGACTCCCGCGCAGCGACAGGTTTCGCTTTACACTCAGGCGGACCGTGAACGTGCAGCGGAGATTGAAAAACAGGCCGTCGAAATCGATGCAGCCGCCAAGAAAATGGACCGCGGTTATCTCGATGAAATCTTCGAAAAAAAAATACTCGAGCTCCCCGAAGCCGACCGCGAGCCCTACCGCGTGGCGCGGTCGCTGGACAAAGCGAAGCGTTCTCCGGAACAAGAGGCGTTGTTGAAAAAGTATCCGTCCGCCTTGGCCCTCTATGCACTGAATTTGTACGATCCGAAGCTCGACAAGATAGTGCAGGAAAAGCGCGCTGAGGCGACGAAGCTGCGCGCGACAAAGCCGGTCGAGGGGATGCTCATGGTGGTGACGGAGGTCGCAGGCGAGGTACCTTCAAGCCAGCTGCATCATCGTGGCGATCATGAGCAGTTGCGCGAAGAGTTGACGCCCGGCGACCTAGCTGTTTTGGGCGCGCCGGAATTGAGCAAGCCAAAGTCCGAACTTCCGACCACGGGAAGGCGCCTTGCGTACGCTCAGTGGCTGACTTCCGGCAAGCATCCGCTAGTTGGGAGAGTTTTGATGAATCGTGTTTGGATGCATCATTTCGGCCAGGGAATTGTCCGATCGGCGGGTGATTTTGGAAAACTCGGCGACCTGCCGTCTCACCCCGAGTTGCTGGATTATCTCGCGGACAAGTTTGTGCGTTCGGGATGGAGTCTCAAGGCGATGCACCGCGAAATGGTGACGAGCCGCACCTACCGGCAGGTTTCGTCCTGTGCCGATTCCATTTCGAAAGATCCGGAGAACGTGTGGCTGGGCCGGTTCCGGATCCGGCGGCTCGACGCCGAGGCGGTGCGCGATGCGATGCTGGCGACAGCAGGCGTTCTCCAGCCTGACATGTTCGGCGCGCCCATATCCATTGCGCGCTCCAACGAGGGGCGTGTTGTGGCGGGAGTTGAAGTCCTTAACGCCAACGGCGATGTCACAAAGGTGGACAACACCGCGCCTGCGGTGAACAGGCGCTCGATTTACCTGCAGGTGCGACGCAAGACGCCGGTCACTGTGCTGGATACTTTTGATCTCCCAATCATGGACCCGAACTGCGAGGTGCGCGTGACTTCAACCATCGCGCCACAGGCTCTGTTTTTGATGAATGACGAATTTGTGGTGAGGGTCGGGCGTGCCCTTGGCGAGCGCGTGCAGCGGGAGAGGCCAGGTGACTCACGCGCACAGGTCCGGCGCGCGTGGGAGCTCACTCAGGGCCGGCATCCGGGCCCTGCCGAGGAGGACCGCTTTCTCGCCGCCTGGTCCGAACAAACCGAGCAGCTGCGCGAGTACGCAACAAAAAATCCACCGCCAAAGGGTGCTCCTCCCGCGGACAGCCAGCTCGACGCGTTGGGTTCGCTTTGCCAGGCGCTTCTTGCTTCAAACCGATTTCTGCATCTCGAATAAAACGCGCAACCACATGATGAACCAATCCTCCCACTTGTGTTCCCGACGCCATTTTCTGCAAAGCAGCGGATTTGGATTGGGAGGAATTGCGCTCGCATCGCTTCTGCGTGAAGAGGGGCTGATGGCCGCTCCGGTAAAGCCGCTGCTTAGCAATGACACGTTTGATCTGAAGCCAAAGACGCCCGCTGCAACTGGCAAGGCGCGCGCGATGATTTCGCTTTTCATGATGGGCGGTCCGTCGCAGATGGACTTGTTTGATCCAAAGCCTGAGCTCAACAAGCGGCATGGAGAGAAATTTCCGGGCCAGGTGATTTACGACAACGTTGCCCAAGCCTCGCCCAAGATTTTCGGCTGCCCTTGGACTTTTACAAAAGCCGGTCAATGTGGGATGGAATTAAGCGAGTGGTTGCCGTACTTGCAGCAGGTGGCGGACGACATCACGCTGATACGCTCAATGAAGTCTGGCGTGAGCAATCATCTCCAGGGAATGCTCGCGATGCTAACCGGGCGCGGCACTGTTGGCAGGCCGACTGTGGGGTCGTGGATCTCTTACGCGCTTGGCAGCGAGACGCGCGATTTGCCGGCGTTTGTGGTGCTCGCACATCCTTCGGGATTGCCAACATTTCAGCACCAGCATTGGAGTAACGGATGGCTGCCGTCGATTTATCAGGGAACGTTGGTTCAGGCTAAGTATCCGTACATTTTAAACCTTGATGCGCCGGCGCAATTTGCGGGCAAGGCGCAGAAGCGGCAGATGGAATTGCTGGAGGCTCTCAATGCAGAGCATGCGGCGCAGTACCCGGGCGAGCACGATTTGCGTGCACGCATCGCGAGTTATGAATTGGCCGGCCGGATGCAGGTAGCGGCCAAGGAGGCTTTAGATGTCGAAAGCGAACCGGAGCACATCAAGAAAATGTACGGCCTCGATAATCCGGTCAGTGCGGATTACGGCCGCAGATGTTTAATTGCGCGTCGGTTGGTGGAACGGGGGGTGCGCTTCGTGCAGGTGCTCAATAACGGTCAGAGCTGGGATCACCATGGCTCGATCATCAAGGCGCTGCCCGAGCGCTGCGCGGAAACCGACAGGGGAAGCGCTGCGCTGGTGATGGATCTCAAGCAGCGCGGATTGTTGGATTCAACCGTGGTGCATTGGGGGGGCGAGATGGGGCGGTTGCCTGTGCTTCAAAACGACGGCGACCGGGACAAGTGGGGCCGTGACCACAACACCCACGGGTTCAGCCAGTGGGTGGCGGGCGGCGGATTCAAGGGCGGATGCATCCATGGTGAGACCGATGAATGGGGGCATCACGCTGTGAAGGACATCGTCAACCATTACGACTGGCACGCGACGCTTCTGCACAGCTTCGGTTTCGATCACGAGAGACTCGGTTACATCCGCAACGGAGGCAACCGCACGCTCACCGACGGACAAGGGGCGCGAGTCGTGCATGAGATCCTGTCTTAAACCACTCGGATCTGGCTCACGCTCCGAACGGGTGCCGGGCCTACCCCGCAAGCCTCAGGCTAGCCCTTTCCGAAAGGCCACTTCGATAGCACCCAAACGCTGATAGTGTGATTGTTCTCCCATATCTGCGGGGTTGCGGAACTTGTGTGGCGTCTCTGGAGGGTCTGTTCCATAAATCCCAATTCCACTCGGGTTGAGTCTGTGAGCTTGCGCCCCACCCCAACGAAGGCGCGGTTTTGGTCGAAGAAGTTTCCCGCAACATTCGATCCGAAGTTCACAAACACCTCATCCCAGAGCGCAAGGTAGGTTTTTTTGCTCTCGGTGAGCGGCACCGTGGTGCGTAGCATGTAGCGAATGCGGTTTTCGTAGCGCCAGCGGTTGACATGCCAACCAGCGGACGAGTTTTTCATTTCACCGATCCAGCGCTGCTCGAGTCGCAGGCGATTTTGCCATTCCAAGCCGAGGGCTTTGCCCGTGTAGACGACCTGCTCCCATGCACGATTCTCCGGAAACGCATGCGCGGCGGGGTGATCTCCGTATGGGTATGTTTTTACATACGCGTAGCCCGCGCTGAAGCTGAGATTTGGGTTCAACGCGTAGTTGACTCCGGGACGCAGCAGTAGCTGTTGCCAGTCTCTGCCGGAATCGGATCTGCGGTTTTGGACTTCAAGGTGAAGTCCCCACGGACTGCCCGCGATAGGGTGGTCGCCGACGTAGTTCACCCAGAGATTGGAGTTCGAATCAAAAATGTTCTCGTAGGCAAATGTCCCGGTCGAAAGACAGGCAAGAATGCCGCAAGTGCTCAGGAGATGTTTCATGGTATGGCAGTGGTATTGGTTAACGAGTCCATGTTGGATGGGCGCGTGAAACGGGCGTAAACTAATTTTAGCCTGCCAAAACTGCCATCCCGTCCGCGGGCTAAAAAGACAGCGGGTGGCGAAGAGTATGAAGTCCTCCCCATTCAGCTGCCTGACCGAGTAGGACAAGCACAGAGCGCGCTGTTCGACTCACTGTCTAAATTTTTAAAAGAGTGAGAAGAATCCCTTAGCAGATGGTTTTGCGAGTGGGTGCGCAGAGGGAAACAGCAGGAAGTTACTTGGGCCGCTTGGTGCCTTCCACATCAACTTTTGCTTTGGATCCCGCGCTCAGCCCGAACCCGATTTCGGATCCTCCACCAGAAGTCATCAACTGTCTAACGACTCCTCTGCTGTCGAAGGTTACCGAGACCATTTGATTTTGTGTATTCATCCCGCCTGCAAACGCCCCTACGATTGGGATAAACCCTTCGGGCTTTGCGGATGCCCTGACGAAATGATACTGGAAAGTAGTCGTTTCTCCGACCCGTGTCGTTTGGTCCGGTGAGCCGAGCCATTCTACGACTTCCTCTCGCGTAGTTTTACCTTCGTGTATCCGGTTCACCGCCTCTTGATCTAGCTTGCGTCCCATCGACACGCAGCCAGTGAAGAGTGAAAGCGCGATTAGGAAAAAGAGGGGGCGGGCGTTGCTCATCATATGTTTAGCGTGAAAAGACTATTTGCTGCATTGCAATGCACGCAATCAAAATTCGATTACACACAAAAACGCCCGAATGACTCATCCGCAATTTTTACTCAGCCTGCGATGTTTGGCCGAGTGTCGGCTCTTGCGATTTCGAGCAAGGGGATGGGCGCGCCAAGCATCATTTTTGGCGCTTTTGAGAACTTCAGGGGCTTGCGGCGTCGTTCACCGGTTCTCTTGACTACATCCTGTGCAGTGTTTGAAGGGCGCCTGGGGGCACCTGGGGACAGGCACTTTTGCCCTTGCTGCCCTTACGTCTCTGCTCCTCGATCAAGATTTCTGGGGCTTTATACTGATAAATTCATGCGGCATTGCTCACTGTGCTTTTATGGGCCTCTTCGCGGGTCCCTTGTGCGCATTCGGGGAGGAGGGGTCTTCGGTTGGACTGCCATGCCAACGTGGCGCAATGTTTTGACGATCCCACTCCTCCCATAGACGGATTAACTCAGCTTTTTTCTCGGGCATCCGTGATGAAAGATTATTTGTTTCACTCAGATCCACGGACAGATCAAAAAGCTGCCAGCCGCTCTGGCTCTTTAAATCAAAGTCACGCGCGTCCACCAGTTTCCATTGACCCTGACGGATGGCCCGCTGGGGGCCGAATCGCCAGGCGAGGATCGCGTGCGGTGCGCCCGGGTTTTTCGCTGTCAAATAAGGGAGCAGGTTCACTCCCTCGACCGACGCGCTTGGTTCGACTCCCGCAACCGCACTCGCGGTCGGGAAAAAATCAAGCGTCGAAACGGGTTGGTCGTATGTCATTCCGGCGGGAAGTGTGCCTGGCCACGATACAAAAAACGGTACGCGGATCCCGCCCTCCAGAGTCTGGCCTTTGTCTCCGCGCAGGGGAGTATTCACGCCGGTGTTGTAGGCGAGGTAAGGCTTGCGGCCCGCACCGCCATTGTCGCTAACGAAAAAGATCAGCGTGTTCTTTTCTGATCCGGTTTCCTTCAGGTGCGCCATGAGGCGACCGATCGAGTCATCCAAGCCGAGCAGTAGTGCGAGGTATCCTCTGCGGTTTGGATCGGTGATGTCTGCCGGGAGGCGGGCAGCTACTTTCGGGGAGATTTCAAGCGGTGTGTGGACGGCGTTGTAAGCCAGATAGAGCATCCACGGTTTGTTTTGGCTTCGACCCATGAAACCGATCGCCTCGTCGGTGAAGAGGTCTGTGAGAAAGCCGTCGAGCTTTTGCAGCTGGTCGCCGCGGTAGATCATGTTGTGCGAGTGTGCGGAACCGAATTCGGGATCCGCATCAGGGTGTTGCGCGTAATTGTGTCCGCCCACGAGGAATCCAAAGAACTCGTCAAAACCGCGTGAGTTGGGGTGGTGTGATTTGTCGAAGCCCTGGTGCCACTTGCCTACGAGGGCTGTCGAGTAACCCGCATCCTTGAGTTGGTTGGCGATGGTGCGCTGGTCCAGGGGCAAGCCGAGCTCCGCTTCATTTCCAACGTGCGGATTGAATTCGTGTCCGAAGCGCGTCTGAGCCCGTCCGGTGAGCATGCCTGCGCGGGATGGGCTGCAGTAAGGGCTCGTCACATAACCCGAGGTGCACCGCACGCCCGAGCCCGCGAGAGCGTCGATATTTGGCGTCGGCACGGCTTTGCCGCCGTGGACGCCGATGTCGCCATATCCCAGATCGTCTGCAAAAATGACCAGGATATTCGGTTTTTGATTTGGAGTGGACGCTATGGAAGCGATGGACAGCAGGAGGAGAGTGAGAATGGTGCGTCCGGTCATGGAGTGGTTTGGTTTGAGGGGTGGCTGGCGAGGTGGGATTTGCGAGATTCGATTTACACCACGCCGCCGACATCGCGGAGGGTAAACTATTCAAGACTCGAAAGGGGTGAAATAAAATGGGTGACAGCACCAAACCCCGTCGCCTATTCAAGGTAGCAAGCCGCTTGGCTGCTGTGACACCTCCTTGGAGCAATGTGCGTCTGGGCGCAGCTGGGGCTGCGCGGTCCCAGGGGTTGTTGACGGACCGAAGTTGCAGCACACAGAATCCACCGGAAGCGGTTTGTTTGCAGTTGAACTGGAGAATGCGCTGTCTAGCGTGCTGTCTATACGACAATGGTCAATCACCCTTCACGGACCCTCCGGCATGCTTACCACGGTGGATACCAGCGAGGCGGAGCTGGCCTGACGGCGCAGAGGGATGCGCGGCTTACAACCCCGGCAGCGGTCGCCCTGGGTTCCGCAGCCACAGCCTCGGTTTTCGGGTAGCCCTCAGCTTAGTTCCTTAAGAGGGACCCTAGCGGATAACGGTTGAGGTTGGAAGTCAGGCCAGCGCTGCGATCAAACACTGATAGAATCCAGTGTCGCTTTTTCGATAGCCATTTTTTCTTCACCGTTCACGGAACACTCGGATGCTGGAGGCAAAAGTCTGAGGTGTGCGTTTCAAAAACAGCAAAAGCGCTTTAGAGCCTCTGAGCAAAAGTCTCGAGCGACTCGGAGCGGAAGGCGCTTTCGAGGAGTTGCTCCAGTCGCTTCGGGTCTTTGATGGTCTCCACGGCCTCGCGGATCCCTTTCGGGTACGCCCCATGCTTGATTTCCAAGGCGCGCAATACTGCAGTCCGAAAGGCGAGCAACTGACCTTCCGAGAGACCCTCCTCTCGGCCTTCTTTTCTACCCTCCCGTTTGCCATCTCGTTTGCCTTCGTGTCTGAGCTGGTCGGCGATGGTCATGGTTTTGGTTTGAAGAGGTTTACTGTGAATCTTCCGGATGCGTTCCTTAAGCAAAGATACGTTTGAGTCGGCGTTGAGAGCATAGCGCAGTATCCGCTCCAGCGCACTCTCTGAAATCGCAACAAAAAGCGACTCCTCCCACAGTGCATCGCTAAAAAGTTCGTTTACCGGTTCGGCCTTTAGAGCGCGCAGCGTGAGAATTCCTTCCGAGGTCCCACCCAGATCCTCGTAGGGGATACGCGCCAGTTCCAGTAGATGATATACGAGGGTGGGTTGCCACGGCCGAATCATGTCCGCAAATTCAAGCGGCAGATCCAGCAGGTCTTCGAGGCGAGGCTTTCCAGAAAACATGAGGGTGCGGACGCTCGCGCCGGGCAAGTAGCGTGCGGAAAGTGCCTGTCCTGAGTCGCTATTTTTGAAAACCAGTAGCGTACAAACTTTGTGCTTCGTCCCACGCGTTCGAGGGACAGCCCAGCGCGCGGGAAAGCTGGTCCGCGTGGCGCTTCACCATTTCGCCCATCCTGCCGAAAACCGCAGGCCTGACACGATCTGACGGGCCGCTGATCCAAATTGCCGCGACCGGATGGCCGCGGTGGTCGAATACGGGCGACGCAACACATGCGAATGTTTCGCTTTCCTCGCCCCGGTCAAGCGCGTAGCCCCGAGCCTTTACCTCGGCAAGCTCGCTGAGGTATGCCTTGGCCGAGGTGATGGTCCTTGGCGTCCGTTTGGTGAATCTGATTTGCTTGATGAACTCCCGCTGTTTGTCGGGACCGAAGTGCGCCAGCATGGCCTTCGCGGGCGCCGCCGTGTGTAGCGGGAATGCGTGCCCGATTTCGACGACGACTTTTACCGGAAGCGGCGATGGCACCTGGTCAAGCACCACGCCGTGATTTCCAGCGAGCGTGCCTAAAAGAGCTGTCTCGCCGCTTGCATCCCGCAGGGAGGACAGAACCGGCGCCGCGGCCTCGACCAGACGCTGGCCCCCGATTGCGGCGTACCCAAGGCTTAGCAGCTTCCGGCTTGCGCGATACGCTTTGGTGTCCTCGTCGCGCTCGGCGTACCCGCGCAGTGTCAGCGTGGTCGCGATGCGGAATACGGAGTTCTTCGGCATCTTAAGCGCATCGGTGAGCTCCGTGAGAGTGAGAGCGTGGGGCTGGCTGGAAAGCAGCTCCAGCAAGTCGAGGGTGCGATCCAAAATCGGCACGCGGTATCGCTCAAGAGCCGGTTTTTTGAGGGCTGCTGTTCGTTTGCTCATCGTGTTTATCAACCCAATCGCGGTTTGTGATTGCAAACGCAATGACGATATTTGAGGTTCAACTAAGTTTGTGATTTCAATGATGAGTTTATTACGCAACCAAATTGCCATAGTGACCGGGGGTTCCCGCGGGTTTGGGGCCGGAATCGCGGAAGCGCTTGCGAACGCCGGGGCGCGCGTGTGGATTACAGGCCGCTCACAGGCCACACTTGAAGCGGCTGCGCGACGCATCGGAGCGTCCGCGTTTGTGGCGGATGCGGCTGACGCCGCGGCGTGGGATCGTCTCACCTCCGAGGTGATGGCGCAGGCGGGGCGCCTCGACATTCTGGTGAACAATGCAGGTGAGGGCGTTGAAATCTGTCCCGCAAGCGAGCAGACCGATGCGGCAATCGCGCAAAGTATCGCGAGCAATCTCACGGGTACTCTTCTGGGTTGCAGCCGCGCAGCCGCCATCATGCAAAAGCAGGGCAGCGGGCTTATTGTCAATATCGGCAGCGCATGTTCCACGCATGCGTGGCCGGGGTGGGGCGTGTATTCGGCGGCAAAAGCCGGTGTGCTGCAGTTCACGCGCTGCCTGCTCACAGAGCTGCGGCCGCACGGTGTCCGTGTCACTTCGGTCCTCCCCTCGTGGGGGCAGACCGACTTCACTGCGTCCGCAAACCTGCCGCCGCGCGAGCCGGAAGTGCTCGAGAAATGCATTTCGCCAGCGGATCTTGGTAATCTCATTGTGGAGGTTGCGCGAATGCCCGCGCATCTGGTCACGGAGGAGATCAAGCTCTGGCCAATGGTGCAGCCTATGACCCAGTTATGAAAAAACTTCTGCTGACGCTTTCGCTTTTGCCCGGAATTCTTGGTGCGGAGTTGATCGACGCGGATCTGCTCATTGTGGGCGGCAACGAGTCCGCATGCGCGGCCGCTGTTCAAGCTGCAAGGCTGGGGGTGAAGCGGATTGTTCTGGTAAATGACATCGAATGGCTCGGCGGACAGTTCAGCGCGGAGGGCGTCGGATGTCCGGATGAATGGACTGTCGTGAACAACGCGCGCACGCATTTTCCACGAAGTGGAATTTTCCTCGAAGTCCTGCGGCGAATCCGCGCGCACAATTCGAGCACCTACGGAATGGCGTGCCCCGGCAACGCTTTCTGCGGCACCGAAACCATCGAGCCCGCCGCTGCGGCGAAGATATTCTCGGAATTGCTTGAGCCGTACGTGCGGAGCGGGGCGCTGCGGATTGAGTCTGGCTGGCAGCCTTCGAAGGTTGTCGTCGAGGGAGGCAGGGTCGATACTGTGGACTTCGAATCAGCGAATGGTGGCGGTAGCCGGTTGCGTGTGAGAGCCCGCATCACGATGGATGCTGGCGACTGGGGCGACGTGATACGGTTGAGCGGCGCGGCATATGGAGCGGGTCCGGACTTGAAGTCGAGGTTTGGTGAGGCCAGCGCGCCGGAATCTTACGACGACGCGGGCCGGCAGGAGATGAACCCGATCTCGTGGTGCATGGTGCTGAGGGAGACGTGCGGGCAGCCGGCGACAATCCCGCAGCCGGCGACCTATCATGCAGCTTCGTTTGCTGCCCTCGACAAGATTGCCCCATGGGTGGATAGCGACATGAGCGGCGGCATATACTCCCCGAGCGGCAACAGCCCGTACACGCACCGCCGGCTTGTCGATCGTTGGCACAATGGCTTTGCCCCCGGCACCGAGGCCACGTTTCTGAACTATCCGGCGCAGGATTATCCGCTCTGCCAGCTTCCAAAGCGGGTGGTTGACGCTCTGGAAAATAGCGAGCCCGGCGCGTCTAAGAAGAACATCGTAGACATGACGCACGCGCAGCGGCGCATCATATTTGACGATGTGAAGCAGCACTCGCTCGGGATGCTGTACCATCTGCAGACCGCGGTGCACGAGCGCATGGGAGATTTTCCGCAATCATTCCGATACATGCGTCTGAGCGATGAATTTGGAACACCGGACAATCTTCCCCTCAAGCCGTACATCCGCGAGGGACTCCGGCTTGAAGCGCTTTACATGCTGCGCGAACAGGATATTCGCGCCGCAGGTCGGGATCCGATGTGGGCGAAGGTTCTTCCTACCGACGGCGTGTTCGGGTTCCAGTTCAATATCGACTTTCATCCAACCCGCCGAGGATTTGTCGATGGCTCGCGCGATGGGGCGTGGCGCAACATCCACACTCCTACCCGCGGCTGGCACACGGACACGGACCGTTCCACCTTCCCGCTTCGCAGCCTTGTGCCAGTGGCCATGAACGGGTTGATCGGAGCCGGCAAGAACATCGGGGTTAGCAGCGTTGTGCAGTCTGCCATCAGGGTTCATGGACAGATGATGCATGTGGGACAGGCCGGGGCGACTCTTGCGTGGATGTGCCTGCGTGATGGCAGCGAACCGCGGATGGTTGCCGGCGACATGGCGAGGGTTCGGGAGTTGCAGCTGCGCCTTGCGCGCGGAGTTGGCGGGCCGGGCGTGTTGCTCTGGCCGTGGCACGACGTGGCTCCCGATGACCTGTGCTTCGAGGCGGTGAACATGCTTGCCGTGCGCGGGATCTGGCAGGCTGATTCGGCAAGCTTGTTTTTCAAACCCGAACAGTTCGTGAAGCGCCGTGAGCTGGCCAGGGTGCTTGCGCGTCTTTGCCGTTTGCTCTCTGGAGCGAAGGACTGGACAGCTCTAGCCGAGCCCGCCTACGCCGACGTGAGGGAGAGGGACGCTGATCGGATATTTATCGAGTCGATGGTGAGCTGGGGAAATTTTTCGCCCCGAGCTGAGCGATTCAATCCCGATGGGGACGCCACCCGCGCGACACTCGCGGATTGGATGACGCGGCTCAGTCTGCCGGTTGACGGCACGCTTGTGAACTATGGTACGCGCTCGCTCACCAGAGCGGAGGCCGCGCAACATCTTTGGCGTGCGCTGCAGCTTAAAGCGGAGTTGCATTCCGGCCGAGGCGAGTGGCTGCAACCGGGCGGGGACCACGACGGCGACGGACGAAAGGATTATGAGGATGCGCTTCCATTCGACCGGGAAAACGACAGCATTCCTGATCAGCTTCAACCGCCCATACTCGTGAGGGCGGCCACGCATTTTGGCCGGCGTGCGCTTGTGAGTGATTATGGAGGTGACAAGGTTGCAATCATCGGCGCGGAGGGCGAAATCGAGTGGCAGTACCCTGCAGTTAAGCCGCAGGACGTTTGGATGCTTAAAAATGGTAATGTCCTCTTCAGCCACATCCGGGGCGCGCGCGAGGTGACGATGCAAAAGAAGGTGGTCTGGGAATATTCGAGTCCGGAGGGTACCGAGGTGCATGGCTGCCAGCCGCTGCCCGATGGTTCGGTGATGGTGGTGGAGTGCGGAAGCCGGCGATTGGTGGAAGTCGGGCGCGACGGCAGCATTACACGGGAGATCCCGGTTCCGGTAAAAACGAAGAACGCACATGACCAGATGCGCGGAAGCCGGCGAACGGAGGATGGCAGGTATTTGATCAGCGCAAAAGGCGAGCGCGCTGTGCTTGAACTCAGTCCCGCGGGGGAACTCATGCGAGTCGTCAAGACGCCAGGCGATCCCCACGAGGTGCGCGAATTGCCAGGTGGAAATCTTCTGGTGGCGTGCGGTGAAGGCGAAGCACTGCTTGAATTCGACCGCGAGGGCCATGTGGTTTGGAAACTCGGAACGCAGGAAGTCCCTGAGAATCCTCTGCGTCTCATTAGCGGGTTCCAGCGGCTCCCGGACGGGCACACTTTGGTGATCAACTGGCTCGGGCACGGTTACCTCGCGACAACGGCCCAGTTTTTTGAATTGGACGAAAAAAAGCGCATGGTGCGTCAGTTCACCGACCACAGCCGGTTCACGAGCATCAACAAAGTCCAGCTGCTGGACGTAGCCGGTGATCCAGCCAAAGGGGAGATACTGCGATGATCCCGTGACGTTTCATTTGGCAAAGCTTGCGCGCACGGGGCTGGGTGTCGCGGCGCAGAAGTAACCCGGGTACGCGGGGAAACCTTCGGCCCGTGGCGGTGTTATTGACCATCGTGAGAAGCCACACCTTGATCGCCCTGTTTCTAACGAGTCCGCTTGTTGTCGCGTCCACGCGCACTTCGGCTCCGGTCGTTGAGAGCGCGAGTGACATGGGCGTGGGCCGGATGATCGCAGACCAGACATTCAAGGATCTAGCAGGCCGGCCGCATCGGCTCTCCGAACTGGCCCAGAGGCAAGGCGTCGTTATCGCGATGTCCAGCGCGACTTGCCCGATCAGCAAGCGCTATCTTCCTTCCCTGCGCGCCCTCGAGAAGGATCTCGCCGGCCAAGGGCTGTCGCTTCTTGTCGTCAATGCGATGGCGGGAGAGAAAGCGGAGGAGATCAAGACACAGCTGAGGGAAGCCGGTCTGAGCGCGCCATACCTTCACGACCCGGAAGGCGTCGTCGCCAAATCCCTCGGCGCGCGCACGACTGCAGAGGTGTTCCTTCTGGACCGTCGACTCACCCTGCGCTACCGCGGCGCTCTCGACGACCAATATGGAGTTGATTACAGCCGCGAAAAACCCGCCCACCGCTACCTCTTAGCGGCAATCATGGAGATGCTCGGCGGCCGTCCGATCTCCGCCTCGGCCACATCGGCCCCCGGGTGCGAACTCGACCTCAAGCCTTCGGTCGGCCCGGCCGTTGCAACGACCTATCACCGCGATGTCGCGCGCATCCTGCAGCAGAACTGCGTGCGCTGCCACCACGACGAAGGCATCGCGCCCTTCCCCCTCGACGACCTCGCCTCGGTCAAGGACCACGCCAAGGCGATCAAGCGCGTGCTGGCCGAGGGCACGATGCCTCCATGGTTCGCCGCTCCGCCGAAGGACGGCGGCCCCAGCCCATTTTCCAACGACTGTTCGCTCGGCCGCAGGGACAAGGCCGATCTCATTGCATGGATCGACTCCAAGGATCGCCCGCTCGGCGACCCTGCCGAGGCCCCGGTGCCGCTGAAGTTCGCCGGGGAATGGACCATCGGCCAGCCCGACGCGATCATCCCGCTCAGCAAGGCTTATGAGATTAAAGCCTCCGGCGTGATGCCCTATCAGACTGACGTCGTCACGACCACCTTCGCCGAAGACAAATGGGTGAAGGCCTACGAGATTATCCCTAGCGCCCGCGACGTTGTGCATCACGTCATCGTGATGGTCCATCCGCCCGGAGAAAAGCTCGCTTCCGGCGGTGCCGAGAACTATTGGGCCATCTATGTGCCTGGCAATAGCGCCCGCGTTTTTGACGACGGTATCGCCCGCAAGCTTCCGGCCGGCGCGCGCATCAGCTTCCAGATTCACTATACTCCCAGCGGTAAAATCGTCGAAGAGCGGATGCGGCTGGGCTTGATTTTCGCCAAGGAAGCGCCGCAACTCGAGATGCGTACTGTAGGCGTGGCCAACCACAAGCTTTCGATACCGCCGAACACTGCTGCTCACGTCGAGACCAAAACCCAGCGCGTGCCTTTCGATCTCACGGTAACCAATCTGCTAGCCCACATGCATGTCCGCGGAAAGGCCTTCAGGTACGAGCTCATCTATCCGGACGGACGCGAGGAGCTCCTGCTCGACATCCCGCATTACGACTTCAACTGGCAGCTGCGTTACGATTTCAAGCAGCCTAGGGTTTTTCCACGGGATAGTTCGCTCCGCCTCACAGCGGTCTACGACAACAGCGCCGGCAATCGCGCCAACCCCGACCCCTCCAAAACGGTCAAATGGGGCCAGCAGACTTACGACGAGATGATGATAGGTTACCTCGAGTATGTGGTGCCTGTCGGCGCGAAATCGGCACGCAGAGCTCGTTGATCTCGGGCAAGCTTTCGGTCACCGAGCAGGCGCCGTTGTGGAGGAAGGCTGCGGAGATGACAGGGCGGGCAGGAGCGGGAACAGGCATTTTTGTTCCTGCATTTCGTTGCTTGTAATGTTTCACTCCGCTTGGAATCGCACACCCAAAAAAAGCCGTTTTTACACGCGAGTCTGCGGAGCAATCTCAACGCCACACTTCGAGCGCTGGACGGTGTTCATCCTGGGCCGCCTCGCGGGTCGCGAATGTGGCTGTGTAGGGGCGGAAATCGTCGTCCGGATATTTCTTCTCCTTGATCAGGACGAAGGTCACGGTGGCCCCAGGATGCTCGCTGGCATAGCCTGTGACATCGAGCCAGGCAGAGCGTGCAGGCGCGCCCGGTACAAAGGAAAGATGTCCCACGGGCCGGGTATCAAGATCTACTTTAGCCACAGCCGATACGGTACGGCAGATGCCCGGCGCCTGCTTTGCGTTCAATGACCGTTCATCCCAGTCGGTGTTGGGTGTCGCGTAGACGAGATGGTCAAAAGCCTCGCCATCGGGCCCATCGACCTGCCCGTGTAATCGGAGCAGCACACGTCTGGCGGCGCCAATGTCCGCCGGCAGGCGAAAGCGAATGAAAGAGACGCGGTTGTTTCCATCCGAACCTTGGTGCACACCCATTACGGCGGCTTTGCCGAAATTACCACCGGCATCCGCCCCCTGCCGCACTTCGCCGTCGGCCTCCGGTGCGAGAGTCTCCTGGCGACAGGGGCGAGGCTCGATGCTCATGAGCCAGACGCTGTCGCGAGGCTGTACGAATGCGAATGGTTTTTCAGTCGCCGGCAT
This sequence comes from Chthoniobacteraceae bacterium, assembly GCA_044370935.1. Lineage (GTDB taxonomy): Bacteria > Verrucomicrobiota > Verrucomicrobiia > Chthoniobacterales > Chthoniobacteraceae > Chth-196. The sequence goes on along the minus strand of JBILUQ010000002.1, from coordinate 10,966 downwards.
CCGCAAAACCGTTTCGCCAAAGTGTGCCGCGCTGACTTCCTTGATTTGAACCAGACTTCCGGGCGGGATCGCAAGCCCGGCCAAGTCCAATGTGAGAGGATAGTCGGTGCGACTGTTGGGCTGCGGCAGCCAGAGGTGAATGCGACCGGTGGCCGGATCGCGCGAACACAGCGGGTTGACGTTGATATCGGCGCTGCGGCAGCCCGTCTCCAACAACGGACGCGCTGCGGAGAAGCCTTCGGCGAACAGTCGCGTTACCTCGGCGTTCTTAGTGCTGTCCCCGATGTCGCTGACGTCGGCGCCGGCCGGAGCGTCGGGATCGTGCTCTCGAATCAGGGTTTTGCAGACGCTGTTTGCTTTCTTCTGACCGTCGGCGAGTTTGAACTGGTACAGGGCCTTGGCTCCGGCGCGGGTGGCCAGTGCCCAAACTGAAGCTTGGTTGCGGAAGACCACCGGCGTATCGCATGTGAAGGTGGTTTCGGGCCGCGCCCACATGCGGCCGGTCGAATGGTTGAACTCCGAGTAAATGATGGGCAGGGCCTCGCCATCCGGGGATTCCGCCCGCATCATCGAGTTCAGCTCGTCGATCTCGCTCACAAAGGAGCGTGGCCTGCTGTTGTAGCGGTGCTTGCAGAACCACTCCACGAGAGGGGGATCAGCGCGGCGACCTTCAAAGTCGGTGCGGATCATACGCATCATTTCGCGGGCCAGTTCGCTGGTGCCGCTGCCCGCAAGAACGGGGGCGGCGAAGACCGGAGTTAGCGACAGGCGGTGCAGGCGGTTCACATCGGCGATCGCACTGTGGATGGCGTCGGCGGTTATCTGGAGGCTGCGCACGTACACCCCCGGCTTCAGCTTGAATGCGAATGTTTCTGGCTCATTGGCGTATTCGTAGCGACAGACGCCGGCGGTTCGCGCCTGATGGAAGACCCAGGCGTAGATGGTCGCCCAGTTGCGCCAGGCGGTCTGCCAGTGCTCATCCCAACTGGCGCCGTTGAGTTCGCACAGAGGTGTGATGTTCAGCTTTTGGAGCAGAAGATTGGCATAATCCACCATAACGACCGATCTTTTCGGTTCAGCAAAGCGATTGGCGGCGCGGCTTGCGATGGCGTCCCAGTCGATGACACCGCAGCGGCTCGGATCAGCGCGCACTTCCGCCCGCCTTCTGGCGAAATCCTCGACCGTTGTGACGGGATCCCCGAGGTGTAGATCATCTTGCTGCACATGGCGGTTGGCGGTGTACCAAGTCCTCACGCCGTTCACGCCAAGATAGCGTAGCCACGCCCCTTGGTTGTTACCTTCGACGATATTCGGAGAACTAAATCCCACATAAGTCATGCTGGTGCCGACCACTTGTGTTGTGGGGCGCAGGGTAATCACCGGGCCTTCGGGCATTGGATGAGATAAAGACCGATAGACCGCGATCTCGGACAGGCCTCCGCCGCCGCCAGTGCGAATCTCGATGCGCAGGGCGCCGACCACGACGGTGGGAAAGGTGTGTCCCGCAGGTTCGACCTCATCGCCTTCGTAGAGTATTCGCCAGCCGTCGCCATCGTGAACACTGACCCGGTGCCAGCGGACACTGCTTTTGGGTTCGCTGATTACGATGCGTTCGATGGGCGTGGGTGCGCCCAAGCTGGTTTCGATCCAAGCCTCTGTGACCGTGTTCGCCAGGTGCCAGGCCGTTTGGAGTTTGCCGTCGATGGCGTTGCAGGGCGAACTGCCGCCGTCCCGGTAGCTGCTTGCATGGGCGTAGTGGTAGGCGATGGCGGCAAGGTTGATGCGACCGTCAGGGCCGTCGTGGCCCTCATCGCCGGTGTGGGTTGATTGGTCCGCATCGACGAGCGCGAGAACCTTTGATTGAGCGGCATCTTCCGCTGCCAGCGCCACGGGGTGGATGAGAAAAGGCAGGGATTGCAGGAGGAGGAGTAAGGCGGACGGGACCCGTGACATGGGGCTTATCTAGCTTACGTTGCCAGAGCATGCCAAGCACGGTGAGTCCGCAGCGGCGCTGGCATCGCATCCGGACACGGAGAGAAATTCCGATCGAGTATTGTCCAAAGTACAGGCAAGGCATTTATCTTGCCGCGCGATTAGGAAGCTCCTCGCAACAAATGTAGTTTAAATACGTCTTCTGCGCGTCAAATTTGCATTCGAAGCCGGCTGACTGATCACCCAATACCCAATACCCAATACCCAATACCCAATACCCAATGCCTCAATTTTTTCGATACCTTGGAATCGACTATTCTGGGGCACAAACTCCTACTCGAAGCCTCCCAGGCATCCGCGTCTTCTCGGCCACACCCTCGCAGGGGCCCGTTGAGATTATCCCTCCACCGGGCTCAAAAAAATATTTCACACGACGTGGTCTTGCAGAATGGCTCGCCACCGAGTTACGCGATGGTCCACCAGCGATTGTTGGAATCGACCATGGGTTTTCCTTTCCGATCCAATATTTTGAAGCCCACAAAATTGCGCGAGACTGGCCGACGTTTCTTGAGGATTTTCACAGGCACTGGCCTACCGACGAAGATCAAACATACGTCGATTTCATACGCAAAGGCGAGTGCGGCTTGGGTGCGGAGCGCGCGGGACTTTCCAAATGGAGGCGGCTCACCGAGGAACGCTGCCGGGCCAAGTCGGTCTTTCATTTCGACGTGCAGGGAAGCGTTGCAAAGTCGACACACGCAGGCTTGCCATGGCTGCTGTACCTGCGTCGGCAGCTTGCAGAGCGCGCGCATTTCTGGCCTTTCGATGGATGGAATCCGCCGCCGCAGGTTTCAGTCATCGCAGAAGTTTATCCTGCGCTTTGGAGCAAAATTTTTCTGACCGAGGGCCGCAACGGGCATCAGCAGGACGCATACAGTATCGCCAGATGGATGCGGGAACGGGATGCAGCCGGAAAGCTTTGTGATGAATTTGAGCCAGCATTGAGCCTTGCAGAGCGGGCGACGGCCCGGGTCGAGGGATGGATTTTAGGCGTCGCCTGAGGATGCGGTTTCCGTGGGCACGTGCTCGCTCGACCCCGCTCATCCCAGTCCGAGCGTGTGACGAATCCGGGCAGCACAATATTTGCAGACGGATTCGTTGATCTGGTCGTCTTCACTGAGCGGTCATTCCAAGAGACGGATGTCAGTTCCGAAACGACGCGAGTCGGTTGTGCGTTGGGGTTTCGATTAAACGTACGCACTGATGCTGACAAGATCGGCCTTTTTGGTTTTGTGCCCAAACATTGCCGGTGTTTCCTCGCTTCAAACACGCAGGAGCCGAGTAGTGAGGTGGCGTGGATCCAGAATCAGGCATCGTTTTTTTTTGGAAGGGTCCGCCTAAAACTCGAAGGAGCCTGGTTTAATCGATCCCACAAAGCCTTTTGAAGAAGATCAGCAGGCGGTTTGCAGCCCGGGGCATGCTGTCTCCATGAAGCCGCGGGGAGCGCGGAAAGAGCAACTGTCCGGCCGAGTCTTTCCAATTCGTAATCCACGGCGGAAACAGCCTCTTCAAGTTCCGAAAATCGCTCCATGCTCGCGCCATCGATGAGTACCTCCCACACCTTGCCGCGTCCCGGAAGCTTGAGCACCAGCACCTCGCTCGATACGCCCGGCTTCTTTTCGAAATAAAGACCAAGTCCGTGACGCCCCAGCGAAAACCATGCGTTCCCCGAGATCGCACGGACGTCGTCGTGAACCTCCTGCGTCAGCGGATTAAACGCAGCCGCCCGCTCCTGAATTTCGGGGAGCGTCAGAGAACTCGCCTCCAATTCGAAACCCGGGTGGTCGAACAAAATTTTCTGCCATGCGCGGGCAGCTTCGCTGACATCGCCGCCCTGCAGATCAAAGTATCGCGGAACTCCAAAGAGCGAAGGAAGCGAGCAGAGTGGCAGAGTCGATGCATCGACAAAATCGAGAATCAGGCAGTCACGTTTTCCAGGATGCAGCCGCGTGCCGCGTCCCACGCACTGGGTGTAAAGACCCTCCGAACGTGTGGGCCTCGCCATTGCAATGCAGGAAACGCCCGGATCGTCGAACCCCTCGGTGAGCACGGCGACATTGGCCAGTACTTGGGTGCGGCCATTGCGAAAGTCCGCGAGCGCCTGTGCGCGCGTGTCGGGGCTCATCTCTCCGTACACGAGCCCTGCGGCGACACCCAGGCGGTTCAGTGCCCAGCAAAGATGCCGCGCGTGGCTCACCGTCACGCAAAAAGCGATCGTCCGCCGGTCCCGTGCGAGCTCCTGAATCGACCGTGCCACAAGCGCATTCCTTTCCTCAATGTCCACAGCCTCGGACAACTCCTCCCCGGAAAAATCCAGCCCGCTCGAACTCAACCGCGTCAAGTCCGCGCCCGTCGAAATCCTGAAACCACGCAACGGGGAAAGAAACCCGTCGTCGATCATTTCGGGAAGGCTGCGCGAGTACGCGATGGTTTCGAATACGGCATTCAAACCCTTTCCATCACCACGCGCGGTTGTGGCCGTGAAGCCAAGGAGCGTGCCGTCCCAGCCTTCCTCGAACACCCCCAGTTGCCGCAGCACTCGCATATTGTCTTCCGCGGCCGCGTGGTGGCATTCATCGTAAATCACTAAACCGAAATCGCGGTCTCGGATCACCCCGGCCAGACGCTCCTCGTGCAGAGAGCGAATCGAGCAGACAAGCACCTTTGCATCCGCCGAGGCTCTTTCTGCACCTCTTTCAATCGCGACGACATGCCGTCCATCAAGGGCCGCCTCGAGCTTGGCCCGCGCCTGTCCCAGCAACTCCTCCCGATGGGCTAGCACCAGGACCTGCCTGCGGGCCATGTTCGCGAGTTGCGAAAAGATCACCGTTTTGCCAGCTCCCGTGGGCAAAGAGACGACCATGCGCCGAACCCCGCGTCGTCGTGCCGCAATCACGGCGGCGACGGCCTCCCGCTGATACGGGCGAAGACTGAGTTGGGACGCGGGCATTGCAAAACACCCTACATCGGCGACCTCGAAGCGGCAACGAACCAGAGGACGATTGCGGAGGTAGTTTGGCGCGCCGCCTCGAGTCGGGCAGTAAAGGATTGGGGTGGAGTTGGGCTTGACCCGCCTTTTGCATCTCGAGATCCGGCTGTGCGCAAAGGAAGTAATCGGGGTGTACGGATGATTGGGCAGGCTCTTTTGAGAGGCCAATCAAGGTGTCCGTTCTCGCGGCCCTTGCTTTTCAAAAAGTTGCTTTTCGCGAACAGCACGGACTTTCGAATTCTCCCCAGTCTCAATTCAACCCATAGCTCTTCATCCACCACGCCAGGCGCTCGGCATCAGTCGGCTCGGATTTGTGAAGGCGTGCCTTCCAGGTCCGCTGATAGTCGGCACGCTTGTCCCTCTTGATTTGTTCGAGAGGCGGCTCGGTGGCCGGATCACCCGAGAGCCCTTGGTCATTGCTCTTGGCGATCCATTGCTCGAGCTGTTGGCGCATGGACAGGATCTTCGCCGAATGATCTGGATGATCAGAAACATCATGCAGACCTTTTGGATCTGCTTTCAGGTCGTAAAACTCAAACGCGAGTCGGCTCGGAGAAAGCCATTTTGATTGCAGAGCGTTTAGCCCCCCGGAGGCTTGAAGAACGCGCAGCAGCGCCATGCCCGGATAACTTGCTTCTTTATAACCCGACCAATTAAGGCGGGGGAGATCGGTGTTAAAATTCTGCACGAGCCACGAGTCGCGTCCAATCACCGCGCGTATCCGATCCATTGCGTCCCCACAACGATCACGCGCGGCAAACAGCACGCTGCGCTCGGGGAATTCGCCTCCAAGAATCGCCTGGCCTTCCATCCATGCAGGAACTGAGAGACCAGCGAGCTTGAGCATCGACGGAGCGAGATCGATGAGGCTTACCAAACGCTCCTCGGTACTTTTTGGAGCGATTCCTCGCCCGCGTACAAGCAGTGGCACTTGCAGTCCTTCGACGCTCAACCACTGCTTGCCCCACGGCATTGGACGTCCGTGATCGGCAAAGAACATGATGACCGTGTTATCGAGCACACCCTCCTCCTTCAGTTGGTTTAGGATGAGGCCCACGCGCTCATCCACGACTTCCACGCTGCGTTGGTACGCGTACCAGTCGCGGCGCGTGAGAGGCGTATCGGGATAGTTCGCCTGCAACTCGATGGAGCTGAGCTTCTCCTCATCGTAGCTCGAAGGAATCGGAAAAGGACGGTGCGGCTCGGTGATTTGAAACTGCGCAAAAAACGGCTGTCCCGGTTTCCGCTTGCGCCAATCGTCGCCATCAAACATCTCTAACGCATCGTGGGCAAAGTTGTAGTGCGTCTTGCCTTTTGTGATCGTCTTGCCGCTGCGTTTGGATCCCGGAGCAGCGGCGTTGGAAACAAACCATCCGGCCTCTCGAAATAGGCTTGGAAGATGACGGTAAGGCGCAGGCAATGGCTGTGGATTCTCGACATCATGTGGATGCAGGCCGGTCGTAGTCTGGTAGCATCCAAGGATGAAAGCGGAACGCGAAGCACTGCATACCGGTGCGGTTGCATAGGCGCGGGTGTAGCGGCAACCCTCCGCAGCCAGACCATCCAAGTGCGGGGTGTGAACTTGTTTCACGCCGTAAGCCGCGGTGTCCGGCGACATATCATCTGCGATGATCCACACAAAGTTTGGGGGATCGGAGGCGTGCAGCAAGGCCTGCGGCATCAGGAGCACGGCTGCAAGGAGTGCGAAAGTGCGTATCATTTGATTCACGTGGAAGGGTTGCTGGGCAAATTGATCCACGTCTGAGTCAGGACCGGACGACGTGTAACAAATCACACGGGTTACGACCAGCGCGCGCGGTAAATATTTGGCGTATTCGAAAAGCTTTGGGTCCGGATGGAGTGCTTCTGAATGCCAAAGTGACTGCCTGCATTCTTTTCCTCAAAAAAAACGGATCAAAAACAGATGGTTGCAGACGCGTGGACGGATACCAATTGGGTGCAAGACTACTGGCGGCATCCAATCTCCGGCGCACAGCGGATTGTGCTAATGCGTCGCTGCCTTGGACGCCTCGTTTCCTGCTCCGCCAACTCCCCAGACCTTCAGTTTTCCGAGCGGACCGGATGCCGTTGCGTCCCGCTGGATTTCAATGCGCAGCCGATGCGCGCCGGAGCGCAAGTCAGAGGCAATCGGGCGGCGGTGCGCGTCTTCCTTTAGGGGTTGAGGTTTGCCATCGTCGATTGAGAATACTGCTTTGGGCGCCTGCTCCTTTTCAAAGTCGTAGCCGAGGAAAAGCGAGTGGCCGGTGAATTCAAACTCAATCGCATCGCCGTGCGCATCGCCTTCCCAAAACTTCTGATCGGCTGAACGCTCCCATCCCGCGTTCGCCGTCGCTTTCAGTTCGTCGTAAGCGGCAAACCGACAGCTCTCGTACAAATCCGAAATAAGTGGACTGGGGATTTCTGTCGCAGGTTGCATCAAGTCCTTTCCGGGTAAGACTGAGTCCAAAAGTTTTCCCAGAAGTTTGCCCGCAAAAAGGTGCCCCTCATCTTTTGGATGAACCACGTCGGCGTACAGATCCTCCCATAGAACGCGGCCACTGGTAAGTTCCGGCCATAGAGCGTCGCGGAAGCTGACCATCGGCAGTCTATAATGTCGCCCAAGAATTTCCTGCCACATCTGCGCGTTTTCACCGTCCTTGTGCATAAAAAAGAGTTCGATGACGGCGATATGGCCCGGAGCGCGCAGCAGTTGCCGCAGCACACCTTCGTAACTTTCCGCGAATTCTTTTCCCGCCTGATTATTGACGGCCCACTCGACGATCACGAGGTCCGGGTTCTTCGCCAGCACGTCGTGCTGCAGGCGCATCGCGCCGTAGAACGAATTGGTTCCGCCGATACCTGCGTTTACAAAACTGATCTTGGAATTTGGAAAGTGGCCTTCAAACCATTTTGCAACCTGCTGGATGTAGCGGTTGGCGGGGTCCTGTGTCTGACGGCCTCCTGCCGTAATCGATCCTCCGATCGCGGCAACAGTCACCGGCTCGCCCCGACGCGCCTTTTCAAACACGGCCCCGAGGCGGCTGGTATCACCTTCGCTGACGAGGCCCCGGCGGACGATCGGATCGATAGCGCCAGAGCTCACGGCAGAAACGCCAATTGCCGGAGGATGGAGAAAGCAAGCGAGGCAGGCGAGCGTTTGGAAACCAGTTTTCATGAAGAGAAATCAAAGGGAGGTTGTTCCTGGAAAAATGCACTAATGTCTGGAAGAGCGCCCGCTCAAATGTCTGAAATCACAGCCCCTGTGCTGCCGTCGCCGAAAAGGACACGCTTGCAGTTGCCATCACATCTGAGACAGCAGTCACTTCTGCGGGTCGTCATCGTGCGACCAAGTGTACTCAGAGACCAGCGCCACAGACCAAACGAAGTCCGATGGAGTCGCAGGTTAAGCTTGGTTTGACATCAATTTTTGAAGCACTACTCCAATCTTTGATGACCCCTCGGCCTGCTGTGACATCCCAGCCACCACCACGCGCGTATCCCGGTTTATCCCACACCCACTCCCACACATTCCCGCCTAGATCAAAGAATCCCAAAGCATTCGGTTTAAATGATCCAACGGGTGCCGTGCCTCTGATTCCGTCTGCCCCTATTCGCGAGTTATCATGTATCCCATTAGGCTGAATGGAATAATTTCCATCATCCCACTTCGGCGGAAAATCCTCCCCCCAAGGATAAAGGGTCTTTCCTGCTGCAGCTTGCCACTCAGCATGTGTGGGTAAGCGCCACGGCTTTCCAGTCTTTGCACTCAACCATTTGCAAAACTCTTTCGCCTTTTCCCAGCTGATATTCACCACTGGGTGATCGTCCGTCTGCTTCCACGCCGTGTGGGGTTGCTGCCATTCAGGCAAACCTTCCGCCTTGAGGAAAAGTTTCCATTCCCCAACCGTCATTTCGGTTTTGCTCATCAGCACATCCGTACCCGGCACAGGAAGCAGCTTCGCCTCCACCTGTTTAATGAGCTCGGACAACGCGCTCAGATCCCGATTTCGCTCCTTCCAAAAGTCACCCAACGTTTTTCCAAACTCCATCGATTCGTACTGCCGCCCTTGAGCATTGAGCGCCTCAAACAATGCCAACTTAGCCTCCTTATCGCCCGCCTCTTTTTCCGTCTTATGAATGAGCGCCTCAGTCAGTTTCAAATTTATCTCGGCCTGCTCATCACCACGCGCCAGCCGGTACTCCGTAACCGCCTCCGGCCATCGAACCATAACCTGCAGCGCATTCCCGCGTATCCGGTGATACTCCGCCATCTGAGGCTGTAGATCGACCGCGTTTGAAGCTGCCTCAAGAGCGTCATTGAATTTTCCACCCTGCAAAGCGGCTTCTGCGCGGAGCGCAAAAATCGGCGCACTCGAACGTAGCCGCTCCAACGCTACGCTAGCCTTACGCCCCTCCAGCACGACCTTCGTGCTAGACCCACTCACCGTCACCAGCATTACCACAGCGCATCCCGCAAGCACTTTGTTGCGCCCAACCCATAGCTTGATACGCTTCCACTTACCCGCCTCCTCCGCCTGAGTGGCAAAGCCGTTCTGATAGCGCTCGATATCCGCTGCAAGCAAATCCACGCTTGCATAACGCCTGTTCCGATCAGTCGCCATCGCTTTGAGCGTCACCGCCTGCAAAGCCTCCGGAACCTCGACACCCATCGCTGACAGTGACCCGATAGTCGCAATGCCATTGTCTCCGCGCGTGGTGACCATCGAGCTGATGCTGCCGTTCCTGACTTTGGTCAACACCTCATCCAGCGTTGTTCCCTCAATCGGTGGACGCAGCGTCAATATCGCATAGAGAATCCCTCCCAAGCTGTAGATGTCAGAACGTGTATCCAGTTCCGCTACCATGCCCATGGCCTGTTCAGGTGACATGTACTGAGGTGTGCCCATGACTTCGCCCTCCATGGTCATCCCGTAATCCCCAGTATCGTTGACGCGTGAATTACCAGCGCCGGCGTTTTCTTGTTCGCCCATTACCTTCGCAAGCCCCCAGTCCATCACCAGCACCTCCCCATACTCGCCAACCATGATGTTTTCGGGCTTCAAATCTCGATGCAAGATCTCCTTGCTGTGCGCAAACATCATCGCGTCACAAACCTTGCGGAAGATTGTGAGGAGGTTGGCCCTTGGGTAATCCTTGATAGCCGTAGCATCACCGTCACGAACCAAGTTTAAGACTGCCTGCAGCGTCCGACCCTTGATCAGCTTCATGCTGTAAAACGGCCTGCTTTGCGCATCTACGCCGATGTTGTAGATCGGGACAATGTTTGGATGCGCCAGCTGGGCCAGTACTTCTGCTTCTTTTGAAAACCTCGGATCCTCGCCAGCCTCACTCACGCTGCTGACTTTTATCGCCACGTGGCGCTTGAGCTGTGGATCCTCACCAAAATAGATTTGACCCATGCCGCCCCGGGCTATTTCACGCACAAGGTTGTACTCGCACAAAGTCGATGCCTTTTCTGTAGAACCCAACTTTTTAGAAGGAGCATTTGTTGATGCAGTTTGTTGAAGATTTGACCGTACCGACGTGCTCTGTGGAATCGTCACATCCATGCTGGCCTTGCTCTTGGTCACAGCGCGCTGAGGCATCGTGATGTCCAAGGAACTGGGCGTAGACGACACAGCAGCTGCTTGCACCGCTTTTACTTCAATCACCAAAGTAAGCTCACCCACTTGCACGCTCGCCGGATAATCTACCTGAACGCGCGCATCGATCTGACAGCCATTAACCAGTGTACCACCCCCAAGGTCCTCAACCTGCAACCCTGCTTCATCAATCCAGACCCATGTGTGCCGCGGCATGACTCCATCGCCATGGATCGTGAACACATCCGATGCAGTCTCAGTACCTATCACGAACTGTGATTGGCCGGTATCAACCGAGCTGATAACGCCTGCTGGTCCGTGAAGGGTGATCGACCATAACTGCATCTTTTTTGTTTAGCAAAAACCTTTTGATGAAACACTA